>NZ_JZEY01000054.1:1833485-2139066 GCF_000969445.1 Devosia chinhatensis
CGATCTGGCCGAGCTGGAAATTGACCTTACCCTCGGCCACCAGCTCCTTCATCTTGTTGACGGATGCCGGCGCCGCCTTGAAGGCGTCGCGGCGATGCACCAGCGTCAGCGTCCGTACGATGGGCTGCAGGTTGAGCGTCCAGTCCAGCGCCGAATCTCCACCGCCGACAATGACCACGTCCTGCCCGCGGAAATCTTCCATCTTGCGCACGGCATAGAAGACCGACTTGTTCTCATACTGCTCGATTTCGGGCACAGGCGGGCGCTTGGGCTGGAACGAGCCACCACCGGCCGCGATCACCACCACCTTGGTGAAAAAGGTCTCGTCGGCATCGGTCTGCAACTTGAACGAACCGTCTTCCAGCTTCTCGATGGAATTGACCATGCGCGAGAAATGGAATTCGGGCGAGAATGGCGCGATCTGCGCCATCAGATTGTCGGTCAGCTGCTGGCCAGTGACGACCGGAAAGCCGGGAATGTCATAGATCGGCTTTTCCGGATAAAGCTCGGCACACTGCCCGCCCGGGCGGTCGAGAATGTCAATGAAGTGACATTTAAGGTCGAGCAATCCGAGTTCGAAGGCTGCGAACAGCCCGCAGGGGCCCGCGCCAATGACAACGACATCGGTGGTGATCTCAGTGCTCATCTTCAAAGTCCATTCGACACCGGAACCGCATGGGGTTCCGGACTTGGTCCCATCGGGGCACGCTGCCCCGCTTGTGTTGATGGGAACCGCCGCTGTCACCAGCGGCCCCGGCTCTGCCCGTAAAGGCGACTAACTCAATCCACTTATCTTACGATACGCGGCGAAGGAAGGGGCGCGTACCCAGCGGAATTTCCGTGACACCGACGGGCTGGTAGAACACCGCCACTTCCGGCAGACGGTTTTCGATCAAGGCCTCGCGTGTCGGCTCGTGGGTGACGACCAGCGCATTGATCCCGCAGCGACGCATCAACGGAATCTGGTCCTGCAGAACATCGCCTATAGCCCTGATTTCGCCCGCATATCTATAGCGCTCGGAGAGCAGCCGCGCCGTGGAATAGCCCCGACCATCTGTAAAGGCCGGGAACCGGATCGCCACCGAAGCAAAGCGCGTCAGGTCGTCAACCACGTCTTCGATCTTTTCGCCAGGCGACACCAGGAGGCCGAGCGGATGCGGATTGGCCAGGAACTCCGCGCGGTTCGCGAGAAAGACCGGCAGCGGCACATGCACATAGCGCGCTTCGGATGGATTGGCGCCCTCTTCCCAGTCCTTGAACGGGTCGGCGATGAAGGCACCGTCTTTGAACAGATTATGGCGGTTTGCAGCTTTCATCGGATTGGCGATCGCTCCACTGAAATCGTAATGGATGCCGCATTCCTTCTTGTTGAGGCCGCGCCACCGTCCGGCGCGCGGATCCTCGCCCTCGGCAACGATCGAGGTACAGGGCGCGCAGCCGATTGACTTGTAGCCTTTGGCATAGAGCGGATGCTCGGGCAAGTTATGCTTCTGGCGGTATTCGACCACGTCCGCATCGGTGAAATAGGCCAGCGGATTGACCTTGATGCGGTCGTCGCTGGTCAACTCGAAATGCGGCAGTACGCCCCGTTCCTTCGTCTGGTAGCGCTTACGCCCGGTGACCCAGCCGCCATATTGCTCGGTGATCGGCTCCAGCGGCTCCGTCTTGCGGATATGGCAGCAGGAATCGGGGTCTGTCTCCCAAAGATCGCCTTTGGGATCGAACCGCTTCACGTCGTCCGGATTGGGATGGATGGCATGAACGTTGATGAGACCGAACTGCGACTTCAGCGTTTCGACATAGTCCAGCGTCTCGGCGAAGTGTTTGCCGGTTTCTAGGAAATAGACCGGCATGGATGGATCGACCTGCGCCACCATGTGCAGCAGTACGGCAGAATCCGCACCGAAGGACGAAACGATGGCGAGGTCACCTGGCAGGACGTCGCTCACCGCATAGCGCAACACCCCGACCGCATCCATTTCGTCGAACATGCCATTGAGCGCAAGAATGCCCAGGGCCCGCAGCTTGTCATTGGCCACCGGAACAGGGGCGAGTTTAGGCATTGCCATACAACGCCTCCTTGAACGGAGCGTCACCCAGCCGGCGGTAGGTCGCGAGGAAAGTCTCATCCGCGCTCTGCCGCTGGGCGATATAGAAGTCCACCAGCTTTTCGATGGCGCCCGGCACCGCGTCGGCTTCGAAGCCCGGCCCGATGATCTTGCCCACCGACGCACCTTCCGTAGCGTCGCCGCCTAGGGTGATCTGGTAGAGCTCGCCGCCCTTCTTCTCGACGCCCAGAATGCCGATGTGGCCCACATGATGATGCCCGCAGGCATTGATGCAGCCGGAAATCTTGATCTTGAGATCGCCGATGTCCTTCTGCCGCTCGGGCGCGGCAAAGGTCTTGGAAATTTCCTGCGCGATCGGAATCGAGCGGGCGTTTGCCAGGGCGCAGAAGTCGAGCCCCGGGCAGCAGATCATGTCGGTGATGAGGTTGTTATTGCCCTCCGCCAGACCATTGGCCACCAGGATGTCATAGACCGCCCTCAGATCGCCGACCGCTACATGGGGCAGAACCAGGTTCTGCTCATGGGTCACCCGCAATTCGTCATGGGAATAGCGCTCGGCCAGATCCGCCACCACGTCCATCTGCACATCGGTGGCATCGCCGGGCGCGCCACCAATGGGCTTGAGCGAAATCGTCACCGAGGCATACCCGGGCACGCGATGGGGATGGAGATTGTTGTCGAGCCAGCGGCCATAGGCCGGGTCGATGATCGATTGATAGGCCACGTCAACCGTGTCGCCGGAGCGGTCGGCAAAATCGGGCGGCGCGAAATAGGCCGTGATCCGGTCGAGCTCCTCCTGCGGCAGTGTCAGCACGCCCCCGCGCACTTCGGCGAATTCAGCTTCCACCTGCCCCTTGATGCTTTCGAGGCCCTCTTCATGCACCAGGATCTTGATGCGCGCCTTGTACTTGTTGTCCCGGCGGCCATAGCGGTTGTAAACGCGCATAATGGACTCGAGATAGGCCAGCAAATGCTCGTTCGGCACGAAGCTGTTGATCAGCTTGGCAATCATCGGCGTGCGGCCGAGGCCTCCACCGACCCAGACTTCCCAGCCGATATTGCCCGACGCATTCACCGCCGCCTGCAGGCCGATGTCGTGGAAGCGGATCGCAGCACGATCGTTCGGCGAGCCGGTGATGGCGATCTTGAATTTGCGCGGCAGGTAGGAAAATTCCGGATGCAGGCTCGACCATTGCCGCAGGATTTCGGCGATGGGGCGCGGATCGATGATCTCGTCCGCCGCGGCGCCGGCAAACTGGTCGGTGGTAACATTGCGGATGCAATTGCCCGAGGTCTGGATGGCGTGCATCTCCACGCTCGCCAGCTCTTCGAGGATCACCGGAATGTCCTTGAGCTTGGGCCAGTTGAACTGGATGTTCTGCCGCGTCGTAAAGTGACCATAGCCGCGGTCATAGGTCCGCGCGATATGGGCCAGCTTGCGCATCTGGCGTCCACTGAGCGTGCCGTAGGGAACCGCGATCCGCAGCATATAGGCGTGAAGCTGCAGATAGAGCCCGTTCATAAGCCGTAAAGGCCGGAACTGGTCCTCACTCAACTCACCCGAAAGACGGCGCTTCACCTGGTCGGAAAACTGCGCCGTGCGACCCGCTACGAAAGCGGCGTCGAATTCGTCATATCGATACATGCCCGTCGTCACCTAAGTGCTGGCGATCATACGCCTGCCCATTGAGAGTTAGGGGAGCGGTGGGGCCCGCCGCCCGGATGCGTTCGCGCAGGCGCTTGGGCACGATCTGGCCGCCTTCCTGCGTCACTTCTTCGATTTCAAGGCTGATGATGCGTCCGGTCGCCTTGGTGGCGGCCAGGGCCGCATCGCGCTCGGCAATCTCGTCCTTTGAGAACAGGCGTGCGGCCTGCAGATCTTCCACCCAGGCGCCATTGGCGTCGAGATAGACTGTACCGCCTGAGGTCAATTCATTGCCGGTGAGAATTTCCATGCCTAAGCTACCTTGAAATTAGTCGCAGCCGCCGCGGCGGCATTGTGCCAGTCGCCCTGCGCCACCGCGCGGCCCACCAGGATGACGGCCGGACCGTTTACGAAATCCACGGCGCCAGCTGCCAGGGCTCCCAGCGTGCCTGCATAGGAGGTGCTGTCCGAACGCCCGGCATTGACGACAATCCCGATGGGCAGGTCAGCGGCAGCACCCTGGGCCATCAGGCGCGATGCCGTCTCCGCCGCAATGGCCTTGCCCATGTAGAGGGCCAGCGTCAAACCAGATTGGGCCAGCGAGGCCCAATGCGCCAGATCGCTATCGTCAGCGCCATGCGCCGTCGCCATGACAAAGCCGCTCGATACCTTGCGCAGCGTCACCGGCGTGGCCGTATCGGCCGCGGCAGCCAGCGCCGCACTTACGCCGGGCACGATCTGGTAGGGTAGCCCCGCCTTGCGCAGAGCCTCGATTTCCTCGCCCGCCCGACCGAACACCATGGGATCGCCGGACTTGAGACGCGCGACTTTCTTGCCTTCGCCGGCCAGCCGGACAATCAGCGTATTGATCTGCGCCTGCGAAAACGAATGATGTCCTCGCGCCTTGCCGACACAGATCTGCTCGGCATCGCGACGGCCCATCTGCACCACGGCAGCAGGCACCAATTGATCATGCACGATCACGTCGGCCTGTTGCAGCAGCCGCTGGGCCCGCAACGTCAGCAGGTCCTCCGCACCGGGACCTGCACCGATGAGCCAGACGACGCCCTGCCCGCGTTCCTGTGCGGCATGGGCCGAAAGCAGGAATTCGGCTTCCGCGAGCCCCGCCACGGGGCTGGCCGACACCGCGCGCTCGACGGCAGGGGACGACACCAGCGCCTCGTAATAGCGCCGACGCGCCGGACCGTCGTGAATCAGGCTTTCAACCCGCTGGCGCAACCCACCGGCCAGCCTGGCAATTCTGCCGATCCCCGGCGCCAGCAGCGCCTCGACCTGCGCTCGCACCAGCCGCGCCAGCACCGGAGCGTCGCCTTCAGTGGAAATAGCCACCGTCAGCGGCGCCCGCTCGACGATGGAGGGGGTGTAGAAATCGCACTCTGCCGGAACGTCGACCACATTGAGCGGAATGTTCAGCCGCCGCGCTTCGGCCTTGGCGATCTCGGCCGCTGCGCTCTCCTCGCCGACAAAAACCAGTGCCGCCCCGGCAACATCGCCAGCCGTAAGGGCACGGTTGAAAATCGTCACGGGAAAGGAGGAGAAATCAGCCTCGACGTGCTCGGCATAAATCTCGACTAAAGCAGTCGTCTTGGAAACCAGCCGGACCTTATTGAGGGCTTCATCGCCGCCGCCGACGATGATGATACGCTTGCCCTTTACCTTGTAGCTCAACGGAAATGTGTTGAGGTGCCGCATGCTGTCCTTGTCCATGAGATAGGCACAGATACCCCAAGCGGAGCGCCCACAACAAGGCGCTGAGAATCAATCGCTTTTATATTTCCCTGCAGAGCCGTCCTTTGGAACGCCGACAATGACTTTTGCCGCGTGCCGCCAAATGAATCTGTGGACATAGCCTGGAGAGAAATTTTTGCCAGTTAGCCTTGGCGGGTCGGCACATGCACGACAAGCCCATCCAGCTCCTGTCGCACCTTGATCTGGCAGGAAAGCCGGCTGCTGTCGCGCACGTCGAAAGCAAAATCGAGCATGTCTTCCTCCATGGACGAAGGGCCGCCCACGGTCTGGCGCCATGCGTCGTCGACATAGACATGGCAGGTGGCACAGGTGCAGGCGCCGCCGCACTCTGCCACGATGCCAGGCACCGCGTTCATGATCGCGGTTTCCATGACGGTCGAGCCGTTCTCCCCTTCGGTGTCGATGCGTTCGCCCTGGGAGGTGACATAGGTGATCTTGGTCATGGGGAGCCTGTGTGTCTTTCGAAGATCAAAGGCCCAGAAGGCCTTCGAGATAATGCTTGTCGATGCCGAACAGTGTCTTGACCGCCGCGATACGGTCAAGCGCGGCCTGCCGCGACCCTGCGCCGCCCTTCTGCGCGACGATCAGGTTGTTCTTGGGCGTATGCGCGTCCGAGACGAATTCGAAGACCTTGGTCCGATAACCCGAGGCTTCGAGGATCAAGGCGCGCAGCCCGTCCGTGACCATCTCGGCCTGCTTTTCCATGAACGTGCCATGGCGCAGGAGGAAATCGAGACTCTGGTCCGGCACACCCGCCTCCATCTGCCGGCGGATCTGCTTGTGGCAGCATGGCGCGACGGCAATCAGCTCTGCCCCCGCTGAGATACCCCGGTAAATCGCATCATCCGTCGCCGTGTCGCAGGCATGCAGCGCGATCACGGCGTTAGCGCCGCTGGCATCATAATCGAGAATCGACCCCGCCTCGAAGCGAAGCCCCTCGAAACCGGACGCCTGTGCCGTGGCATTGCCGTCGCTCACCAATTGCGGGCGCAGCTCGACGCCGATGACCTCTGCCCTTGCGCCCTGGCTCGCGAGATAGTCGTAGAGCGCAAAGTCGAGATAACCCTTGCCTGCGCCCATATCCACGATCCGTGGACTTTCTGCCTTAAGTCCCTGAATCAGGGGCGCAAAGATTTCGACCATCTTGTTGATCTGGCGGAACTTATCCTGGGCAGTGTTGCGCACTGCACCGTCCTTGCCCGTAATGCCAAGAGCGTACAGCCAAGGCTTGCTTGTCTCGGCCAGAGGTCTGTTCTTGGCGCGATCATGCCCACTTGACGCTGCCTCTCGCCCAGCCACATCCCTCCGCTTGAGCCGCATCGTGTCGCCCTGCCGCTCGAATTGCAGGTCAAAGCCCATGGTCTCCAGCCGTGCGCTGCGCCAATCCTCGGTAAGCCCGGTGGTCAGTAAAAGCGCCGCTTCATTGAGCGTCAGGTTCTTGGTGATGTCGCGCGTCTTGTAGCGGAAAACGAAGCTCAACCGCTCCCCGGCCTTGATGGCGACCTTGCGGGCCTCGGCCGATTTGAGTTCCGCTTCCGGGCCCTGATAGCCACCGAGCTTGAGGCGCGTCAGCGTTCCTTCGGTGAAAGCGAGCTGCACCGCAGCGACGAACTCGCCGATGCGGTCGAGCGTGGTCAATGTCGCTCCTTGGTGGTGAGAAAGCGAATCTTGGGCCAGTCCTGCTTGGCCCTGTCCGCCCACCAGGCATTCTGCGCCAGGAACACCGGCGCCTCGGCGCGATCTTCCGCCATGTTCATCTTCTGGGCGGTGATGAAGCGCTTGAGCTCTTCGGGATCGTCGCTCTCGACCCAGCGCGCCACTTCATATCCCAGCGATTCGAACGTGATCGGCACGCCATATTCCTTGGCTACCCGCGCCGACAAAACTTCGAGCTGCAATTGGCCCACCACGCCAACGATCCAGTCGGCACCGACCATGCGCCGGAACACCTGGGTCACGCCCTCCTCGGAGAGGTCGGAAAGCGCCTTGGCCATCTGCTTGGTCTTCATTGCATCGGTCAACCGCACGCGGCGGATGATTTCCGGCGCGAAGTTCGGAATGCCCGTCACATTGATATTGGCGCCTTCGGTCAATGTATCGCCGACCGATAATGTGCCGTGATTGGGAATGCCGACGATATCTCCGGCCACGGCCTCTTCGGCCAGCTCGCGATTATTCCCGAAGAAGAACATCGGGTTCGAAACGGCCATGTCCTTGCCCGAACGCACATTCTTCAGCCGCATGCCGCGCTCGAATGTCCCCGAGCACAGGCGCACGAAGGCAATGCGGTCGCGGTGATTGGCGTCCATATTGGCCTGCACCTTGAACACGAAGCCCGTTACCTTCTTGTCCGCTGGAGCGATGGGCGCCGGGATGGCCGGCTGCGGCCGCGGCTCCGGGCCCCAGTCGCCCAGCGTGCGCAGCAACTCGGCCACCGACACGCCCTTGAGCGCCGAGCCGAACAGCACCGGGCTGAGATGACCGGCATGAAACGTGTCGAGATCGAAAGTCGGGAGCATGGCCTGGGCCATTTCCAGCGTTTCGAGCGCCGTCATGAAGACCGGGTTTTCGACCAGCGCCTCGACCTCAAGCAGGTCTTCGAGCGCCTCGTACTCGGCGATGATCTTGCCCTGCGGATTGAGCACGCGCTTTTCGATGAGGTCTATATAACCGCCGAAATCCACGCCTTGCCCGATCGGCCACAGGACCGGCGTCAGGTCCAGCGCCAGCTTGCCCTGAATTTCGTCGATCAGGTCGAGCGGCGACTGGCCCTCGCGGTCGACCTTGTTGATGAAGGTGATGATCGGAATGTCGCGCAGCCGGCAGACTTCGAAGAGCTTGAGGGTCTGCGCCTCGATGCCCTTGGCGGCGTCGATCACCATGATCGCGGCGTCCACTGCGGTCAGGGTACGATAGGTGTCCTCGGAGAAGTCCGAGTGGCCCGGCGTGTCGAGCAGATTGAGGGTCAGCCCGTCATAATCGAAGGTCATCACCGATGAGGTGATGGAAATGCCGCGCTGCTGCTCCATTTCCATCCAGTCCGAGCGCGTCGAGCGCTGGCCGGCCTTGCCGCGCACGGCACCGGCGGACTGGATCGCGCCCGCGGCCGCCAGCAGGCGTTCGGTCAGCGTCGTCTTGCCGGCGTCGGGGTGCGAAATGATCGCAAAGGTACGCCGCAGGCGGTATGGTTCGGAAACAGGCCGGGGCGAGACCTCGGCAGCAGAAGCAATGGACATGGAACGCTGGACTGTTGGGCAACCGCAACCGGCGCGGCGCATCAGAATATCTGGCCGCTATATAGGTGCAGAGCCTTTTTGGGTCAAATGCCGGCGCCCCGGGGCCGAAGGTTCAGTCATCCACGCCGGCCAGCATCCGGGTCACGAAGACCCGCACTTCCTCCACCGCGATTCCCAGATCGTCGATCCGCTCCGCTCGCAACGGTCGGCCTGCCCGCAGGTCGGCCTCGCAGGCTTTTGCAATGTCGACGATGCCCCAGGCCCCTACCCCCGCTGCCGATCCCTTGATCGAATGCAGGTTGATGGCAAGGTCGTCGAAGCTGGAAGCCAGCTTGAGCCGGCCGAAATAGGTGGTGAGCGTGGTATCGAAGAGCCGCAGGATTTCCAGCTCGAGATTTTCGTCGCCAAGGCATTGCTTGGTCAGATGCACTAGGTCCACCGGTCGCGCCGGTCGGGTCATGCCCTGGGCAACGGGCGTTTCTGCAACGGCTCTCTGGGCCATCGGGCTCTCCAAACCGACGGCGCTGCGACCGTCATCTCCATTTCGGTGTTGAAGACTTTAGGGGCGGCGCGTGAATCAGAGATTAAGCCACATCTTCGCCTTGGTTCAGCCGTCCATTCCTTAACGTTTCCACCCGAAAAATTAACCTTTGGGTAAGAAACCGTTCGGTTTGCATAAAATTGAATGTATGAATGGGCTTTGAACCAGCGCGCGGCGGCGAGTGGTTGGGGGAACGATGCGGGGCAATTGCATCGAATTGTTCCGAAATGGCTTTGGGCCCGGAAAGGGCTATGGCGTCATGTCTACTCCCGAAAACCGCCTTGTCGCTGCTATGTCGACGCGAGAGTTGTAAAGAGTATGGCGAAGAATCCGACCCCGCAGAACGATCCGGCCGCCCTGGCCTTCTCGGCCGTAGAGGACGCTCTCAAGGATTCGGTGTTCAGCCTGGACACGCCTTCCGAAAAGAAATCCGAAAAGAAGGCTGCGGAGCCGGCGCGTTCGGAGCGGCTGCGTGCTGCTGACAAGATCGCCCAGCAAGCCGGCGCCGTCGCCAATGACGACCGCATTTCGGCGTCAAAGCTGCTCTACGGTCTGCAGACGCGTTCCTCGTCTGCCCCGACCTGGCTGGCCTTCGTGCTCTCCGTCATCTGGGTTGCCGCCACTGGCGTCGTGGCATGGCTGCGCCTTGGTCCGCAGATGACCAATTTCAGTGCCTTTGTCGGCACCATCGAGTTTGTCGCCGTACTCGCCATCATGGTCCTTCCGGTCCTGGGCTTTTTTGCGGTCGCCACCCTGTTCCGTCGCGCCGCCGACCTGCGCAACGCCGCCTCGTCCATCACCCAGGCGGCCATCCGCCTTGCCGAACCTGAAGTGACCGCCGCCGATAAGGTCGCGTCCGTCGGCCAGGCGGTGCGCCGCGAGGTCAACGCCCTGGGCGATGGCCTGGAGCGGGCCCTGTCGCGCGCTGGCGAGCTCGAAGTGATGATCCACAACGAGGTCACCGCCCTCGAGCGCACCTATTCCGACAACGAATCGCGTATGCGCGCCCTCATCGCTGAACTGGCCAGCCAGCGCGAAAGCGTGCTCACCAATACCGAGCGCGTGCGCGAAGCGATCACCGAAAGCCATACCGGCCTCGTCTTCGATCTGGACATGATCAGCCAGCGCATTGCCGGCACCATCGTGGAAAGCGGCGGCAACCTCACCCGCGCTCTCGAAACTGCCGGCAATACGCTCAATAGCGGCTTCAGCGAGCGCGCCGACAGCTTTGTCGGTCTTGTTGAAAATCGCACCACCGATTTCCTCGGCGCTCTAGACCAGCGCTCCGACCGCCTCTCGCTGGGCTTTGACGAGCAGACTGCCGCCATGGAGCGTGCCCTTGACGCGCGTTCCGCCCAGCTCAATTCGGGCATCGAAGACCGCATTGCCATTCTCAATGATGCGCTGGACGCCCATGCCTCGGGCATCGCCTCCGCCATCGACGCCCGCACCCAGCAGATCGCCGATCGCACAGATGCGGCCACGGCCAGTTTCGAAGATCGGTCGCGTACCATTGCCGGCCTCATCGAGGCGCGCACGGGCGAACTGGCCTCGGCCCTCGATGACCGCACCAATACGCTGGCCAATCTTCTGACCGATGGCGGCTCTTCCCTGCTCGACCAGCTGCGCAGCCGCGGCGACGAAGTCAGCGCCGCCCTCGCCGAGATCGGCGCCCGCGTCTCCGGTGACATTTCCGGTCGCGCCACCGAGGCCGAATTGCTGCTCGCGACCATGACGCGCCAGCTCGATGAATCGGTCTCCATTCAGCTCAATGCGCTCGATAGTCGCCTCCAATCGGCGATCATCGAGATCAACGGCGCCTTGGACGAAACCTCGGAACGCGCCCGCCTGACGCTCTCGACCGCCGGCCAGGATTCACTTGGTCTGTTCGACACCCGCCTGACAGAAATCACCGGCCTGCTCGACGAAAAGCTGCATGCCCTCGACAATGTCATCGGCGACAAGGGCGAAAACCTGATCTCGCGCCTTGACCAGCAGGGCACGAGCTTTGCCGCCCGCGCCAATGTGCTCGAAATGGCGCTTAATGAAGAATCGGGGCGCTTCAACGACATCGTCTCCGAGCGGACCCGCGAATTGAGCGAGGTGCTTGGCGCCAAGACCAAGTCGGTCTCCGAGACCATCGGCAACCGCACGCGCGAAATTGCCGAGACGCTCGACAGCCGCGCCGGCCAGCTCGCCGAAACCTTCGACAGCCGCGCCGGGCACATCGACGAAATTCTGGCCGCCCGTGCCAGCCAGGTCACCGAGGCCATTGGCATCCGCACCACCGAGCTGGACGAGACCCTGGCCGCCCGCGCCTCGGAAATCGCCGCCTCCATCGCCATTCGTACCGATGAATTGCAGCAGACCCTGGGTGCCCAGACTGCCGGTATCGCCGAAACCCTCGAAACGCGGTCTGCCGAGCTGCAGCAGGCGCTTGCGGGCCAGGCCAGCCAGATGAACGAAGCCATCCGCATCCGGTCCCAGGAGCTGGGACAGACGCTCGGCACCGGCACCCAGGCCTTCGACCAGGCTATTGCCGGTCGCACGCAGCGCCTCGCCGACACGCTCTCCGAGCGCACCAATGCGCTTTCGCTCGAGCTGGAAACCCGGACCAACGACCTGTACGGCCAGATCGACGAGCGCACCGGCACCCTTGTCAGCCGCCTCGAAGAACGCTCGCAGGAAATCTCCGGCGCACTCGATAGCCGTACCGACGCCCTCGCCGGCATGCTGGCGAGCCGCACCGATGCCCTTTCCTCTGCCATCGAGAGCCGCACCGAGGCTCTTTCCGGTGCCATCGAGAGCCGCAGCCAGCATCTGTCCGGTGTTCTGGAAACCCGCGGCCAGGAACTGGCCAATGTTCTCGACACGCGCAGCCAGGAATTGTCGGGCGTCCTCGACACCCGCACCCAGGAACTGGCCGGGGCCGTGCAGAACCGCACTCAGCTCCTGTCCGAAGCGCTTGCCGGGCGTACCCAGGCCCTGTCCGATACGCTGGCCACGCACACCACGTCGATCGGCGAGACCATCGGACTGCATACGGCCGAGCTGGCCGAGACGCTCGAACAGCAAAGTGCCCGCGCCCGCGACAATATCGATGGCTCGCTGCGCCAGGTCACCAGCACCATGCAGGCGCGTCTCGATGAAATGTCCACAGTCGTCTCGGGCAAGGTTGCAGAGGTCAATACCAGCCTCGGCGACGGGCTCGACACGGCCATTGTCCGCATTTCCGACGCCGAGAAGGGTATTGCCGCCAGCATCGAGCAGGCCAGCCAGAGCGTGGGCGAAAGTGCGCGCCAGGCCGCAGCCCTCATCGAGAGCGGAGTGACCTCGGCCCGCAACGCCATTGCCGAAATGGTCGATCAGCGCCTGGGCACCCTGCCCGAGGCAATCACCGCCCGCGCCGACATCACTGCCGAGCGCCTGGCCGCCCTCAACGCCTCGATCAGCACCTCGATCACCCAGTCCATGACCGACCTCGAAGCCGGCGCCGACCGCATCGAGGAAACCATTGCCACGCGCATAACCGCTGCCGCATCGGCTATTTCCGACAATGTCGAATCCACCGCGACCCGCATGGATTCGGCTGTCCGCGACGCGCTCGACCAGATCCGTCTTGCGGCCGCCAATATCGACCAGATCGTCTCGGTCAAGGCCGTGGGTGCCGTCGATGCTATCGAAGGGCGCCTCAGCGACATCAACCGGACCGTCGAGGAAAAGACCTCTCACTTCTCGGAACTCGTCACGACCCGTTCAGCCGAGTTGCAGAATGCCCTGGCCAGCCACGGTAACCTGCTGCGCGACGCCCTTGCCGAAAATGCCCATGAAGCCGAGCAGATCATGTCTGTCTCGACCACGCGCATTCTCAGCGACGTCACCAACGCCCTCAACAAGCTCAACGATTCCAACCTGCTGCTGCAGCGCGTTCTCGATGCCTCCACGGCCAACCTGGCGAGCCTCGAAACCAGCGTCGCCCAGCAGACTCAGAGCTATTCGACCACCATGCGCGAAGCCATGGGCCAGACCGAACAGGCCGGCGCAATGGTCACCCAGCATGTGGGCGCCCTGCAGAACACCATCCGCAGCATGGTGGACGAGTTCTCCTCCATTCTCGGCCGCCTCGACGCCGAAGCTGTCGGCCTCACCCAGGCCTCGCAGGCCTTGGAAACCAGCAGCAGCACCGCGCTCGACAATCTCGAGGATCGTCGTGGCGCCATGGATGCCCTGGCCCAGAGCTTTGCGGCCCGCGCCGACGATATCGACGGTCGCATGCGTCTGTTCGCCCAGACCATCGCCGATACGGTCAACGATACAGAGCGTCGCCTGATCTCGGCCCGCCGCGCCATGGACGACGCCCTCCAGGCCACGTCCCATTCCGTGCACGACGTTCTCGAGCAGACAACGACCACGCTTACCGAGGCACTGGAAAGCAATACGAGCAGCGTCAACAACGCCCTCTACAGCACCAGCGAGCGCTTCAACTCGCACCTCAACAGCAGCGTTTCGCAGATGGACTCTGCCGTCCAGCGCGCTGCCGAGGCCGCCGCTGCAGCGCTCAACCAGACGACGAGCTCGATCCGGTTCGCCCTTTCGGACCAGACCGATCACGTTAATTCCGCGCTTGAGGAAAATGCCGCCAAGGTCAGCGACGTTCTCACCTCGACGGCCAGTTCCGTCACCGACGTGCTCACCACCACCACCAGCAGCCTGGCCGACACCATCTCGGACTCGACCAATTCGGTGCGCAGCGCCATTGCATCCAATACCGGCCACCTGCGCCGCGCCCTCGACGAAACCTCCGACGAAGTCACCGGCAAGCTGGGTGAATTCCACTCGGTTGCCGATACCGAGGGCCGCCGCGCCAGCTCTGCCCTGCAGGAAGCCCAGCAGCGCATGGTCGAGGAAATGCAGCGCGCCATCGAGGATGCCACCAAGCGCTTCGCCGAGACGGCCCGCTCGATGCGCGACACGGCGCGCGAAGTCGGCGGCGAGCTCGAAGCCACCCGCGCCGAGCTGGCCCGCGGCGTCAACGAGCTGCCGGAGGAAACCCGTGCCAGCGCCGCCGCAATGCGCCGCGTCGTGGCCGAGCAGATCGAGGCGCTGAGCGAGCTCAACGCCATCGTGCGTGCCCAGCCCGCCAGCCACGACCTCATCGACCGCCGCTCGCCGCAGCGTGCGCCGCGCCAAGCTGAACCGCAGCCGTCTTACCAGCCGCCGCGCCAGCAGGTCGAAGCCCCGCGCGAAACCTATCGCGCCGAGCCGGCCCGTCAGGTTCTGGTCGATCCGATCCGCAGCGCCCCGGCTCCGCAGCCGGCACCTGCACCTGCACCCGCATCGGCCCCTGCCCCCGCTCCTGCCGCAGCTCCCACCGCTCAGCAACAGCCCGAGGCCGAGGGCGGCTGGCTTCGCGACGTGTTGCGCAATGCCTCCGCCAAGCAGCAGGCCGGTAACACAGCACCCCAAACCGGCCTCTCCGGTCTCAGCGAGGAAATCGTGCGGGCCATCGATGACGGCGCCCTCGCCGATGCCTGGTCCCGATACCAGTCCGGCGAGTCCAACGTCTTTACCCGCAGGATCTATTCGCTGACCGGCCAGGGCACCTATGACGAGGTCCGTCGCCGCATGCAGCGCGACGCCGATTTCGCCCGTACGGCCCAGGCCTACATGAGCGAGTTCGAGCAGCTGCTCAAGCGCGCCGCCGCCGGGCCCAATCCGTCGGGCGAGACCCGCGATTACCTGCTGTCCGATCGCGGCAAGGTCTATACCACCCTCGCCCATGCCAGCGGCCGCCTCAGCTGATCGCGCGAGATCCGAAAAAGGACGAAGGCCCCGGAGCAATCCGGGGCCTTCTTCTTGGGCGGTTACACCACGTGCGCCATGCCTAGCGGATATTGTCGCGCCGCATCTGGTTGGGCGTCATGCCATAGGCGCGGCGGAAATGATCGTAGAACTGGGTCTGCGAGCCGAACCCGGCCTGGAAGGCGATATTGGCGACCGATTGATTGCCGTCGAACAGCAGCGATCGCGCCCGGATCAGCCGCATGCGCACCACGAATTTCTGGATCGAGATATGCATGACCTTGGAAAACAGATCTGCGGCATAATTGGGGTGCAGGTCCACAACTTCGGCAATGTCCTGCGCCGTCAGCGGATCGGCAATGTTCTCCACGATATGGCGCACCATGCGCACCACATAGCGCACCGGCGTTGCGCTGCGCGTCCGCGTTCCCGACTTCTCCAGCCATGCCGGCAGCAATGTTTCCCAGCCGATGATTGCCGCGCGCCGGAACATGGAGCCGATTTCGGTACGCGCCAGATCGGTGCGCAGAGAATTGCCGCTGCGGTAATCGGCGTGCCAGCGCTCGAGCGTTTCCAGCCCCACGCATTCGGGCGAGAGCTGGATGACCCCTCCCCCCATCAGCGTTTCGGTCAGCCGGCCCAGCTGTGACATTTCGAGAAACGAATCCATGGGCAGGTAGATGTTGAGCTGTCGCCCCTCGCCAACTGCATCCAGATTGACCGTCTGGTGCGGAATGCCGGCCCAGAAGGCGATCAGCCGGTTGGGCCCCACGCTCACCCCGCCGCCGTCGAACACGTAGTCCATACGGCCCTGGGTCAGCCAGTTGAACTCGATATGCCCATGGGTGTGGGGTTGCGCCATGATCTGGGGCGGAAAGATGCGGATGCCGAACCGCCCGAAGGCTTTCCCCGACGCATAAAAGCTTCGGTCGGGCCGCGGCGTGGGGCGCGGCGCCCGCTTTTCGGTCACGCTGATGCGCTCGCCATCCTCAATCATACTTTTCCGTCATTTCTTTGAATCCCGGAAGAAGTCTCTACTATTTCGGATTGTTTCGACACTGGCAAGCGCTAGGCTTTCCCTCATGCACGGGGTCAAGGCCGGAGGAGTGAGCGGCCCGCATTCTGCATTTGCAGCCCCGGCAAAAATGGGAGGTTCCTTTGAGAAAGCCTATCTATGCCCTTGGCGGGGCAGGACTTTTGCTGTCCGTATCCATGCTGGCCCTGCCCGCGCAGGAGCTCAGCGGCGAGTTGCCAGACCCGCCGGAATTTGCCGCGCAGAGCGAGCCGATCTTCGTCAGCATTTCTGACATCCTCGAATACCGCGCTCTGCCCGAATATCATGAGCCCGATTGGGTCACCTCGAAATATGTGGATGCCGGCACCTTGCCGCCCGTGGCCGAGCGCCTGCCCAAGGAGCCGATGGTCTACAAGGTCGGCAACATGCCCGACGGCGTCGGCGTCTATGGCGACACCATGCGCCACGTCATCGGCGGCCGCCCCGAAGGCTGGAACTATATCGGCGGCCAGAGCCAGGGTTGGGGCGGCATCGACATCGGCCTCTCAGAATGCCTGACGCGCACAGGCCCGCTCTTCATGGTCAAGGCCGAAGAGCTCGAGCCCATGCCAAACCTCGCCAAGAGCTGGGAATGGTCGGAAGACGGCAAGGAACTGACCATGCACCTGATCGAGGGTGCCAAGTGGTCCGACGGCGATCCGTTCGACAGCGAAGACGTGATGTTCTACTGGAACGACAACGTCATGGATGCCAACGTGTCCCCGCTCAACGGCGCCACCCCTGAATCCTTCGGCGTCGGCACCACGCTCGAAGCCATTGATGCCTACACCATCAAGTGGACCTTCCAGGAAGCCTTCCCTACCCAATATCTCTACACCATGGCCTATGGCACGTTCTGTCCGGGCCCCAGCCACCTGCTCAAGCCGCAGCACCCGAACTATTCGGACAACACCTACGAGCAGTACAAGAACGCTTTCCCGCCCGAATATATGAACATGCCGGTCATGGGCGCGTGGGTGCCGGTCGAATATCGCCCGGACGACATCATCGTGATGCGGCGCAATCCCTATTACTGGAAGGTCGACGAGAACGGCAATCAGCTGCCCTATCTCAACGAGATGCATTATCGGCTCTCCACCTGGGCAGATCGTGACGTCCAGGCCGTTGCCGGCTCGGGCGACTTCTCCAACCTTGAGCAGGCCGAAAGCTACGTCGAATCGCTGCGTCGTTCCGCTGAGGATTCTGCGCCCGCCCGCCTGCAATTCGGCGCCCGCACGATCGGCTATGCCCTCCAGCCCAATATGTCGGGCAATGGCTGGGGCGAACCCGATGCCCGCGCTCAGGCCGTTCGCGAGCTGAACCGTGATCTCGATTTCCGCAAGGCGATCTCGATTGGCCTGGATCGGCAGCGCCTGGGCGATGCTTTGGTGCGTGGTCCCTTCACTGCCATCTATCCGGGCGGGCTCTATGCCGGCACGAGCTTCTACGACAAGGAGTCCACCGTCTATTATCCCTACGATCTTGAAGCGGCCAATGCGCTTCTCGATGGCTTGGGACTGATGGATACCGACGGCAATGGCGTCCGCAATTTCCCCGAAGGCACAGCCGGCGGGGCGGACGTGGAAATCACGCTGCTGGCCAATTCCGACTACGGCACCGATACAAATCTCGCCGAAGGCGTGATTGCCATGATGGAGCCGCTCGGCCTGCGCGTCATCGCCAACTTCCAGCAGGGGAATGCGCGTGACGACATGGCGGCCTCGGGCCAGTTTGACTGGTCGGTGGTGCGTCAGGGCGCTGAAATGGTGTCCATCGTGCAGAACACGGCGGCCCTGGCGCCGACGGGTCCGCGCATCCACACCTTCCACCGTGCCGGCAGCGATGGAACGCTGGATCTCCTGCCGTTCGAGCAGGAGCTGGTCGATCTGGTCAACAGCTTCGTCACCACCAGCGACAATGAAGAACGCGCCGAGATCATGAAGGATTACCAGCGCATCTTCACCGAGAACATCTACTCCATCGGGCTCACCCAATATCCGGGCGCGCTGATCATCAACAAGCGCTTTGCCAATATCCCGGCCGGCGCCCCGATCTTCCAGTTCAACTGGGCCGAGGACAACATCATCCGTGAACGGGTGTTCGTGCCGGAGGACCAGCAGGGCGGCTATGAGCTGCATCCTGAAACCCTGCCGGGTGAACCGGGCGGCGCGGGCGCCGTCTGATTGGAAACCAACGAGGGGCGGCCACCGCCGCCCCTCTGCAGCCCTCTGCCCGCAAGGGCCGGAACCAACTCAGTGACCTTTGGCAAGATCGCGCCCAATGCGCGGTCTGCCCCCTCGCCCTCAGGGGCGGAGGGTCGGGGTATGGGGTTTATCCCTAGTCAATGAGGCCTTTATGCTTCGCTTTCTCGTCTTCCGCATTCTTGGCGCGATCCCGCTGCTGTTCCTGCTCAGCGTCGTGACGTTCGCCATCATCCAGGCGCCGCCCGGCGACTATGCCGATTACATCCGCTCCATGCTGATCAATCAGGGTGGGGTGCGGCCCGACCTGGCTGAAATCCAGGCTCAGGCCTATCGCGAAGCCAATGGCCTCAACGACCCGCTGGTCATGCAATATTTCCGCTGGATCACCGGCATCGTCACCCGCTTCGATTTCGGACACTCGCTTTATTACAACAAGCCGGTGGGCAATGTGATCGCCGAGCGCCTGCCGCCGACCATTGCCCTCGCTCTGGTCTGCCACCTCCTGGCATCGTTCCTGGGCATCGGCCTGGGCATCATCGCCGCCACCCGCCAGTACAGCTGGGCCGATACGCTTCTGGGCATCATCTCCTTCCTGGGCATGACCATTCCGCGGTTTCTGCTCGCCATCGTCATCCTCTACGTTCTCGTCTTCCGCATGGGCGTCAACGAAATCGGCAATTTCAATTCAGCCTATTGGGGCGGCCAGCCCTGGGGTTGGGGCCGGTTTGTCGACCTTGTCTCCCATGTGTGGCCGGTCATCTTCATCGCCACCTTCGGCGGGCTCGCCTATAATATGCGGGTGATGCGCGCCAATCTGCTGGACGTGCTCAATTCCCAATATGTCGAGACGGCCCGGGCCAAGGGCCTGCCCGAGGGCGCAGTCATCATGAAGCATGCCGTGCCCAACGCACTGCATCCCCTGGTCGCCTATCAGGGTGTCGTCCTCCCCTACATGCTGACGGGCGAGATCGAGGTCGCCATCGTCTTCGGCCTCGCCACGGTCGGCCCGGCCATTGTCGGCTCCATGGCCGTCGGCGACGTCTTCGTCACCGCCAGCTTCATGCTTGTTCTGGCCGCCACGCTCATCATCGGCAACATCATCGCCGATATCCTGCTCGTTGCGCTCGATCCGCGCATTCGCCTCGGAGGCAACAAGGAATGAGCCGCACCGACAATCATTCGTCCATTCCGCTGCCTACCGATGCTGCAGGCGGCCCCGCACCCACGCCGGCCGAAGAATCGTCGGCAAGCGCTGTCGTTACCCGCTTCGGCGCCAAGAGCGAAACCTACGCCATGCTGGTCTGGCGACGGTTCCGTCGCTCTACCATGGGCATGATCGGGCTCGTGCTGGTCATGCTCCTGCTGGTGGTGTCTATTTTCGCCGACTTCTTCGCGCCCATGGACCCCAGGGCAACCAACCTGCCCTTTGCCCCGCCGGACCTCATCGCCTTCGAAGACCCCCAGGGCAATTTCAGCCTCATTCCCTACGTCTATCCCATCGGCGACACGGGCGAATTCGATCCCATCACCTACCAGCCACTGACCGGCGCGGTGAAGGACGACCCGACCCCAACCGGCTTTTTCGTGCAGGGCTACAGCTATCGCCTGTTCTGGGTGATCCCGACCAATATCCATTTCTTCGGGTCCACAGACGGCCGCCCGATCCAATTGCTGGGCACCGACAAGTTCGGCCGCGATATCCTTTCGCGCGGCATTATCGGGTCGCGCATCAGCCTGATGATCGCGCTGGCCGTGGTCACCATGACGACCATTGTCGGCACGCTCGTGGGCATTACCTCCGGCTATATCGGGGGCGCCGTCGACGCCTGGGTGCAGCGCTTCGTGGAATTCGTTCTCGCCTTCCCCCAATTGCCGCTCTATCTGGCGCTCACCTCGCTGATCCCGGTTACGGCGCCGTCCAATGTCTTCCTCACCTTCGTCATCTTCGTGATGGCGGTGCTTGGCTGGGCCCAGCTCAGCCGGGAGGTGCGGTCCAAGACATTGTCACTGGCCCGCATCGAATATGTGCGCGCGGCAATCGCCGTAGGTGCCACCGATCGCCGCATTATCCTGCGGCACATCCTGCCCAATGTGCTCAGCCACATCATCGTGGCCATCACCCTGGCCATCCCCTCCGTCGTGCTGCTGGAGAGCTTCCTTGGCTTTCTCGGCTTCGCGGTGAAGCCCCCGCTCGTCTCCTGGGGCCTCATGCTGCAGGACACCGGCACCTTTTCGGTGATCGGCTCCTATCCGTGGATTTTGAGCCCCGTCATCTTCGTGCTGATCACCGTTTTTGCCTTCAACGCGCTCGGCGATGGCCTGCGCGATGCCGTAGACCCCTATTGAGGAACAGCAGATGACCGAAACGGAACTGGCGCCTGCAGAACGGCACGATCTCGGCAAGCACGGCCGCGAACTGATCCTGGATGCACGCAATATCGGAGTGGACTTCAAGGTCGAGAGCGGCGTGGTCAATGCCGTACGCGACGTGTCCTTCCAGTTACACAAGGGTGAGACCATCGCCCTTGTCGGCGAAAGCGGCTCGGGCAAGTCGGTGACCGCCCGCACCATCATGAAGCTGTTGACCAAGCGCGCCACTATCCTGCCCGACACGCGCATCACGCTTTCGGGCAAGGATGTCGTGGGCATGAGCGACAAGGCCATGCGCAAATTGCGCGGCAACGACATCGCCATGATCTTCCAGGAGCCGATGAGCTCGCTCAATCCGGTCTATACGATAGGCCAGCAGATCTGCGAGATTATCCACCTGCACAATCGCGTCTCGCGCGATGAAGCCATGAAGCGCGCCGAAAAGCTGCTCGAGGAAGTGCAGATCCCCGAGCCCCGCGCGCGCCTCAACAATTACCCCCATCAGCTCTCGGGCGGCCAGCGCCAGCGGGTCATGATCGCCATGGCGCTCGCCAATCGGCCGGACGTGCTCATCGCCGACGAGCCCACCACGGCGCTCGATGTCACCGTTCAGGCGCAGATCCTCAACCTGATCAAGGATCTCAAGGACAAGTACGGCATGGCGGTGATCCTCATCACCCATGACCTGACGATCGTCCGGCAATTCTCCGAATATGTCTATGTCATGCAGAATGGACGGGTTCAGGAGCACAACGAGACCGAACAGCTTTTCGCCAATCCGCGCCATGCCTATACCCGGCATCTGCTTGCATCCGAACCGAAAGGTACGGCCCTGCCGCTGGCCGAGGGCGCGCATGACGTCGTGCTCGAGGGCAAGGAGGTCAAGGTCGCCTTCACGCTGAAACGGGGCGGTTTTTTCAAGCCCGACTTCTTCGAGCTCAAGGCGGTCGACAATCTCGACATCAAGCTCATGCGCCACGAAACGCTGGGCATCGTGGGCGAGAGTGGGTCGGGCAAGACCACGTTTGGACAGGCCCTCATTCGTCTCATCGGCAATCAGGGTGGCCAGATCTGGTTCGATGGCGAACGCATCGACGGGAAGGACCGCAAGGGCATGCGCCCCTTGCGCAGCCGGATGCAGATCGTCTTCCAGGACCCCTTTGCCAGCCTCAATCCGCGCATGTCCATCCGCCAGATCATCGAGGAAGGGCTGATCGTGAACGGCATCGGCGCCAACACTCAGGAGCGGATCGATCGCGTCCGCCAGGCCTTGGTCGATGCCGGCCTGCCCGACACGATCCTCAACCGCTTCCCGCACGAATTTTCCGGCGGCCAGCGCCAGCGCATCGCCATTGCCCGCGCCATCGCGCTGGAGCCCGAATTCATCCTGCTCGACGAGCCGACCTCCGCGCTCGACCTGTCGGTGCAGGCCCAGATCATCGATCTGCTGCGCAAGCTGCAGAACGAGCGGGGCCTGTCCTATCTCTTCATCAGCCACGACCTCAAGGTCGTGCGCGCCCTCTGTCACCGGGTCATGGTCATGCAGCATGGCCAGATCGTCGAACAGGGGCCGGTGAACGAAGTTCTCATCAATCCCAAAACCGAATACACGGCCCGCCTTGTGCGCGCCGCGTTCGAAATTGCCGCCTGACCCTGGAGTTACACTGAAAATGGCAAATCCCAAGATCACCTTCATCGGCGCCGGTTCCTCGGTGTTCATGAAGAACATCGTTGGTGACATCCTGCAGCGCCCCGCCCTTGCCGGGGCCGAAGTGCGGCTGATGGACATCAATCCCACCCGCCTCGAGGAAAGCGAGATCATCGCCCGCAAGCTGATTTCCACCCTCGGCGTGCCGGCAACCGTGCAGACCTATTCCAATCAGCGCCAGGCGCTGGACGGCACCAATTTCGTCGTCGTCTGCTTCCAGATCGGCGGCTACGAGCCCTCGACGGTCATCGATTTCGACGTGCCGCGCAAATACAACCTGCGCCAGACCATTGCCGACACACTCGGCGTGGGCGGCATCATGCGCGGCCTGCGCACCGTGCCGCATCTTTGGAGCATCTGCGAGGACATGCTGGAGGTGGCACCCGACGCCATCATGCTGCAATACGTCAATCCCATGGCCATCAACACCTGGGCCATCTCGGAGAGATACCCGACCATCAAGCAGGTCGGCCTCTGCCATTCGGTGCAGGGCACGGCGGCCGAACTCGCCCATGACCTCGACATCCCCTACGAGGACATCCGCTACCGCTCGGCCGGCATCAACCACATGGCCTTCTTCCTCAATTTCGAGCATCGCCAGCCCGACGGCACCTACAAGGATCTCTATCCCGAGCTGCACCGCGCCTATCGCGAAGGCCGCGCGCCCAAGCCCGGCTGGAATCCGCGCTGCCCCAACAAGGTGCGCTACGAAATGATGACGCGCCTGGGCTATTTCGTTACCGAAAGCTCAGAGCACTTCGCTGAATACACCCCCTATTTCATCAAGGAAGGCCGCGAGGACCTGATCGAGAAATTCGGTATTCCGCTCGACGAATATCCCAAGCGCTGCGTCGAACAGATCGCCCGCTGGAAGCAGACCTCCGAGGACTACAAGCGGGCCGACCGCATCGAGGTCAAGCAGTCCAAGGAATATGCGTCTTCGATCGTCAACTCGGTCTGGACCGGCGAACCTTCGGTGATCTACGGCAATCTGCGCAATAACGGCGTCATCACCTCCCTGCCCAATGATGCGGCCGTCGAAGTGCCGTGCCTCGTGGACGACAACGGCTTGCAGCCCACCTATATCGGCGACCTGCCCCCCCAGCTGACGGCGCTGATCCGCACCAATCTCAACGTGCAGGAACTGACCGTGCGGGCTCTCGTCGAGGAAAACCGCGAGCATATCTATCACGCTGCCATGATGGACCCGCACACGGCGGCAGAGCTCGACCTCGACCAGATCTGGAACCTCGTGGACGATCTGCTCGAGGCGCATGGCGACATGCTGCCCGAATGGGCGCGCGGAACTCGGAAGCAGCGCGTCGCCTGAGGCAACGCATCGACCTCCCTCTGCTTCCAGAAGCCCCGGCGCGCCCGCGCCGGGGTCTTTTTTCGCCGGCTTCTCCCCAACCCGGCCCCAACCAGCCGGCAGAAGTCAGCCCATGTCCTGCACGGCCTGCAGGAATTCGGCGTGCCCCATCGCCTGCCGCGCCGCGGACCGATATTCGCGTACCAGCCCCTCGAAGGTCTCCTGCGCAAAGCGGCGCAGCTTGGGGTCGCGCTCCATTTCCTGCCGCGCCAGGGTCTGGTCGAGCAGGCCGAGCCCGTTGAGCACCGGATAGTGCAATTGCGTCTCGATATGCGGCAGCCCGCCCAGATAGCTCGGGAAATGCTCATGGCGCGGCATTTCCCGCTGCCAGTGCGCCAGCCGCTCTCTGGTTTCGGGATGGATGCGGTTTGCCCGCACCTCGCGCCAGAACGGCGTGTCGTCGCGCTCGGTGACATAATGGGTGTTCACGAACGTGCGGAAATCGTCCACCTGCCGCCCCACCCGCGCATTGTAATCGTCCCGCTTGTCCTGCGTCATGCGCGCGGGCTGGTCCATGTAGCGCTGTGCGAACAGCATCATCTGGACGATCGTGCCATGGATGGACGTGGATTCGAGCGGCTCGAGAAAGCTCGAACTCAGCCCCACTGCCACGCAATTGCCGATCCAGGCCTTTTCCAGCCGACCGATCTGGAAGCGGATATCGCCCCGCACCTCGATCTCGTGGCCCAGCACGCGCTCGACTTCCGCCTTGGCCTGCTCGGATGTCGAGAATTCGTCCGAATAGACATAGCCACAGCCATAGCGGGTGCGCGTCGGGATCTGCCACATCCATCCCGCATTCTGTGCCCAGGCGCGCGTGTAGTTGGCCAGCTCCTCCCCTGGCTTCACCTCCACCCAGAACGGCAAGGCCCGATTGACCGGCAATTCATGCGCATAGGACACCCATGGCGCCTCTAGCGCCTTGACGATGATCTGCTTGCGGAACCCGGTGGCGTCGATGAAGAAATCGCCCTCGAGCCGGGAATTGTCATCTATCACCAGGGCCGCGATATCGCCGCTCTCCCCGTCCCGCTCGACGCCCGCCACCTGCGCATCGACCTTATCGACCCCCCGCGACTTGCTGGCAAAGAACTTGCCCACCAGCGCCTGGTCGAAATGAAAGGCATGATGAAACGGCCCCAGCGGGATCAGCGATCCATCGGCCTTGCGCGCATAGGGCGCTTTCTTCTGCTCCAGCAGCGGCTGGAACAGGTGCATGTCCTGAACCGGTCGTCCAGCCGCCACTGCATAGACATTGAGGTAGTCGCTGGGTGCGCCCGCCGGCGCCTGCACCACCTGGTGCGGGTCGTCGATCGGCCCGTAATAGGTATAACCCTTGCGCCGCCAATCCTCGTGCCGGATCCCCAGCTTGAAGCTGGCATCGGTCTTGCGGAAGAATTCGAACTCGTCGATGCCGAAATGCTTGAGCAGCACGCGGAATGCGGCCGTCGTGGCTTCGCCGACGCCCACGGTCGGAATGCGGGAGCTTTCGACCACCGAGAGCTTGATGTTGAGCCCTCGCCGGCGCGCCTCATCCTGCAGGATGAAGGCCGCGATCCAGCCCGCTGTTCCGCCGCCCACGATCACGAAATGCGCTGGTTTTTCCATGCCGCTTTCCTCCTCGGACAGAAGCTAGAAGGCGCTTGGATCGGCGACAAGCGGGGGCAACACGGTCTCCATGCGTTTCTGAGAAAGCCGGAGAAAAGACCGGGACAGACGGACCCCTCCGAGATCGACTTCGTGCTGTCCGCCCCCGGCGTCAGCACCGGATGCGTCTGCACAACTCGCACGCGCTTTGCACCGAAACGGCCGCGGCGAGCTCTGGCATCGTTCAATGCCAGAGCCCGCCACGGCCAATTCAAGATCAGCTGTGGCTGCCGCTCAGCTCGCGAAGCTCTTCCACCGAGCGCACCCGCTTGCGCGCAGCCCCCTCCCAATCCCGCGTCTTGACCGTGGACTTGGCAACGCGCTCCCTGGCGGCGGGCACGGCATTGGCATATTGCGGCAGCCATTGCGCCTGGGCGACCACCATCTCGTCGACCATGGCCCACACTTCGTCCGGCGTACAGATGGCTCCGACCAGCGGATCATGCAGCACGGCGAGCTTGAGCATGTCGATATCCCCGCTCATCGCTGCTTCCACCGACAGGCGCTGCACCGATACGGACACCGAACATGTCGCTGCGCAGGCGGTGGGCAGGGTAATGCCCTCGATCATGTTGATGCCGAAGCGGTCGACGTAGCCGGGGCTTTCGATGATCGCGTCATCGGGCAGATTGGTAATGATGCCATTGTTGCGGCGGTTGAAGTGGCCACGATAGACCCGGCCGGTTTCAATGGCCTCGATGATGTAGCTGGCATGTTCGCTGGTGCGCTTGTAGTCGGACAAAGGCTTGTTGGCCTCTTCCTTGAACACCGGGAAATCGGTTTCGAACCAGTTGCGGCGCTCCGTCGAATAACGCAGATAGCCGCCAGTCTCGCCATGGATCCAGTGGCTCATGTCGATCCAGCGATTGATCTCGTCGGGACGCTTGCGATACCAGGGCAGGTATTCGGAAAGATGGCCGTTGCTCTCGGTCGAATAGACACCGAAGCGCTTCAGCACGTCGATGCGGACCTTTTCGGTCTTGGAATAGATCGGATGGGCTTCGAACCCGGCGATCAATTCTTCCTTCTCGATTTTGCGGCCCTTGGCGCGGATGTCGATATACCAGGTCTGGTGATTGATGCCGGAGCAGACATAGTCGAGCTCGTCATCGGTGACGCCCAGCACTTCGGCGATCTGGTGAGCGCCATGCTGCACGCCGTGGCAGAGCCCCACGACATTGACGCCGCCATACATTTCGGCTGCCCAGGTGTTCATGGCCATGGGATTGGCATAATTGAGGAACAGCGCACCTGGCTCGGCCACTTCCCGGATATCCTTGCAGAAATCGAGGATCACCGGAATGTTGCGCTGGCCGTAGAGAATGCCGCCGGCGCAGATCGTGTCGCCCACGCACTGATCGACGCCATATTTGAGCGGAATGGAAATGTCGCTGGCAAAGGCCTCAAGCCCCCCGACGCGCACGCAGCTCATGATATAGCGCGCCCCGGTAATGGCTGCTCGACGATCGGTCGTCGCGCTCACCTTGGCAGGCAGCTTGTTGACCGAAACAATGGTCTCGATCACCTGCTTCACCATATCCAGATTGTGCGGGTTGATGTCTGTCAGCGCGAATTCGACATCGGCGAATTCGGGCACCTTCAACAGGTCAGAGATCAGTGTCTTGGTAAAGCCGATTGATCCGGCGCCGATCACCGTAACCTTGAATGACATGTGTTGCTCCTCCGGGCATCTGGGAATTTCAGGTAATGTGCTAGCGCTCAGCGGCCCCCCGGTGATAGAGAAAGCTTGTGCGAACGAGGGTAATTTTGTGCTCGCCCAGCTGCTCGATCATGGCCACGATATCCGTGTGCTGGGCCTGCCCAAGGCACCGGTGCCGCTCCACTGCATGGCGATCAGCACCGGCTACGAGCAGCGTCGCAACGAGGTCTATTCCTGGGATGGGACCCAGCGCGGCACCGCGCCCTTCGTGATTGTCCAGCATACGCTGGTGGGCGAAGGCAGGCTCGACTTCTCGGGCGTTCGCCATCGCCTTCGGCCCGGTGACACCATGATCGTCACCCTGCCCCATGCGCATCGCTATTGGCTCGAGCGCGGCGGCGAATGGGAATATTTCTGGCTCGTTCTCAATGGCCGCGAGGCGCTGCGCCTTGCGCGGGACATTATCGCGGCCCATGGCCCGGTGCTAAGGCCCGACGCGGCCATTGTCGACCGCCTGGCGGCCTCCTGCCTGACCCTGCTCGACAAGTCCATGACCAGTCCCGGCGCGGCTTCGCTGTCGGCTTACGGCGCCATGGTCGCGCTCTACGATCACGCCTTTGCCGCTGCCGATCGGCCGGAACCCGACCTCTCGCCGGCCCTGCGGCGCGTTATCGCCCATATCGAGAACAATATAGCCGAGCCGCTGCATGTCGAGCGCCTCGCCGGCCTGGCCGAACTGAGCCGCGCCCATTTTGTGCGCCAGTTCACCGCCGCCATGGGCATGCCCCCGTCGCGCTTTGTATGGTTGAGGCGCATGGAGAGGATCGAGCGGTTGCTGGTCGCCACCGATCTGGGCATTGCCGCCATCGCCACGGCCACCGGCTTTGCCGGCCCCAATTACCTTGCCAAGGCGTTTCGTCGCCATGCCGGTCAGGCGCCGCTCGAATATCGCACCTCGGCCCGCCTCTCCTTTGACTGACCGCTGTCCGCCAGCCTTCAGGTGACCAGTGACTTGGGCGGCCGCAGCGCCAGCGACCACACCACGCAGCCGATGGCCATCAGGCAGGTGACGGTGGAATAGAAGAAGGCATGCGTGCCGAAATGCTCGACCAGCACGCCGAAAGCGATCAGGGCGATCATTGCGGTGGCCATGTTGAGCATGTTGGCAAAGCCCTGCGCCTCGGCGGCATTGGCCTCGTTGGTCCAGTTGGCGATGAAGTGCACCACCCCGAAATAGCCCATGCCGAAGCTGAAGGCGTGCAGCAGCTGGGTGAGGAACAGCACTTCCACCGGCGGATTGAACGCCATGATGGTGAACCGCAACAGGCCCGCCAACGCACCCGCCAGGATCATGTTGCGCGCCGTCACCCGCCCGCCAAAGCGCCGCCAGGCAAACATCAGGATCGCCTCGCCCACCGCCGCAATACCCAGCAGCGGTCCCAGGAAATAGCTCGGAATACCGTTCTCGTGCCACACCAGCACGGCAAAGCTGCCGATCAGCGCATTGGATGAATTGACCAGCGCGAAGGCCAGCAGCGGCAGCACGAACCACAATTGCAGACTGTCGCGCAGCCGGCTGGGCTGCGCCACGCTTTCGGGCGCGGTATTGGCCAGCGTCACCTTCGGCGCCGGCGCGCGGAAGCGCGGCAGCAGGAACGCCAGGCCCGCCCGCGCCACCACCGTCGCCACATAGAGCGTCACGAAGGCACTCGAACCCAGCACGTCGAGCAACAGCCCGATGCCTCCGGCGGCAAACACGTAGCCGACCGTGGCCCATGCCCGGATGGCGCCGAAATCGGTGCCGTTGCGCCGCGTCATCCGCACCGTCGCTGCGTCGATCACCGGCGCCACAAGGCCATTGCTGGTCGCGGTCAGCGCCCAGATCGTCAGGATGCCCCAGAATTCGGAAACGAAGAACAGCGGCAGCGGCGCGAGGGCCGAGGCGAAGGAGATATAGAGCAGTGCCGTGCGCCAGTCGTCCGCCTTGTCGGCAATGCGCCCCACGATGATGTTGAGCAGCAGCAGGCACAGCGTCGGCAGGGCATTGATGATGCCGATCTGATCGGCTGGAATACCGTGCTCGCTGAGCCAGATGCCGAAGAAGACCGAGGCGACGCCGCCGGGAACATAGACGGTGAACTGATAAATGGAGGCGCGCAGCTCGGGAGTGTCCCAGCGCGAAAGTGCCGAAGGCATGGAAAAAACAACTCCCGACGCAAAACCGCGCCGCGTGTCGTTTCGTGCCTTGTAAATCGTTGCAATGCAAGCGTTTGTGCAGGCTATCGGATGGCTTTTATCCGCGCACCGCCTCTGGCAACCGCGTGCAGAAAATTATTGCCCGTTTGCCCGCCTGGGCCGCAGCCGCCGCGCCTCGCCTGTTACCATCTCGGTCCACTTGATCAGCTCGAACGCACCATCGTGATTCTCGACGATCGCCGTGCAGCTTTCCACCCAGTCGCCGGTATTGATGTACTGGATGCCCAGCCGGTCATGGATATCGGCAAAGTGGATATGCCCGCAGATCACCCCGTCGACGCCGGATTGCTTGGCTTCGTGCACCAGCGCTTCCTCGAAGCGCCCGATCACCGACACGGCGTTCTTCACCTTCTGCTTGGCCCAGGCGCTCAGCGACCAATATTGCAGGCCCAGCCGCCGGCGCACCCAGTTGATGGCGATATTGATGCGCAGCGCCGCGTTATAGGCCCAGTCCCCCACATGGGCGAGCCATTTCATGTTCATCACCACCACGTCGAACTGGTCGCCATGGATGACGAGATAGGTCTTGCCGGTGGCCGAGGTGTGGATCGTGCGATCCACCAGTTCGATTTCGCCGAAATAGGTGCCCAGATATTCGCGCAGGAATTCGTCGTGATTGCCCGGAAGGTAGACGATGCGCGTACCGGCATTGGCCTTGGCCAGCAACAGGTCGAGCAGCGTGTTGTATTCGGCCGGCCAGTGCCATTGCTTGGCCAGCCGCCATCCATCGAGGATGTCGCCGACCAGGTAGATGGTCTCCGCATCGTGCACGCGCAGGAACTCGATCAGCTGCTTGCTGCGGATCGGCTTCATGCCCAGATGCACATCGGACAGGAACAGCGCCCGGACGCGCCGGACCTCGCGGTCTTCCGCCATCAGCCCCATGGCCTCCTGCTGGTTCGCGGGCACATTACAAGTTGCCACTGGCCATGCAAACACACCCGTGGAGAAAGCCGGGGAAACTTCGGGCCATCCAGCGTGACACATCGCGCCACCGGCGCGCGGCCCTACTCCGCTCGCGTCTTGAGCGCCACGATCCGCTCGTAGCTCTGTTCGATTCGCGCCGCGAATTCGGGATCGGCCTCGGCCTCGCTCAGCAGGATATCGAGGATTTCCTGGGACAATTCAGGCCGATACTTGGCGGTATTGGAAAACAGCAGCACATCCATCCCCGCGCGCACCGCCTTGGTCACCGTCTGCTCGAGGGTGAAATGATCGCGGATCGCGCCCATTTCCAGGTCATCGCTGATCACCAGCCCGTCAAAACCGAGCTCATCGCGCAGCACTCCGTCGATCCAGCGCGGCGACAGCGAGGACGGTGTCTCCCCATCCGCATCGGCGTAGTCGGCATGGTAGAGGTGCCCCACCATCACCATGTCGGCCAGCCCTTCCGCGATCAGCACCCGATAGGGCTCGAGCTCGTTTTCAGACCAGGTGCGGGTAATGTCGACAAAGCCCTCATGGCTGTCGGCCGTCGAAGAGCCATGCCCGGGGAAATGCTTGAGCGAGGTCATGAGCCCGGCTGCATGATGAGCGCGGATGAAGGCCTCGTCATAGGCTATGACCGTATCGGGATCGGCCGAAAAGGCGCGGCCGAACCGCGCGATCACCTGGTTGTCGGGATTGGTGCTGAGATCGGCCACCGGCCCGAAATTGACCGTAAAGCCCTCTGCGGCAATGTCCTTTGCCATCTCGGCATAGATGGTCTGGGCATCCTGCGGCGTATTATTGGCGGCGATGCTGGCAGCGTTAGGGATTTCCCTGAACCCGACATCCTTGGTCAGGCGCTCCACGGCCCCGCCCTCCTGGTCGAGCGTGATGAAGGGCAAGATGTCCGGCGCCGCCGCCCGGAACATCGCGTTCATTTCGCGCACGGCCGAAAGGCTCGCGACGTTCTTCTTGAGATACATCACCCCGCCCAGCCGGCCCTCTTCCAGCGCCGTGCGCACGGCTGCAACGCCAGCCGCATCGACGCTGTCGCCCTCGAACCCCACGACGATCATCTGGCCCGCCATCTCTTCGAGCGTTGCGGCGGATGCGGACGATGCCATGAGAAGCAGCGCGACGGCGGAACAAGCTAAGCGGTTCAAGGCAATATCCGGACATGAATCGAAAAATCGAGGGCAGGATGACCGGCAAAACCGGGCAAGACAATGTTCACCCCTAATTTAGGGGATGCCGAATGCGTGAGCGATCATCACAATTGGCATTGGTGGAGCATGTCGGGGGGATTTCAACCGTCCAACCGGTCACCACCTAACTTTTCGGGCGGCGGTCTCGGGACCACCGCCCGGTTTTTATCTGCGGTCAGGTTTGCCGACCCCATGCCGGGACCGCCTGGATAAACCCGGTGGTCACCATCGGCGAGCGCAAGCGCCAAGACGCTTGCCCCTGCACCGATCCGCGATCAGGCCGGCTTGTGCTGCCTGTTGGCGATCAGGTCGTCGACCACCGCAGGGTCCGCCAGTGTCGAGGTGTCCCCCAGCGAGCCGAAATCGTTCTCGGCAACCTTCCGCAGGATGCGACGCATGATCTTGCCCGAACGCGTCTTGGGCAGGCCTGGCGCCCACTGGATATAATCGGGCGAAGCGATCGGGCCGATTTCCTTGCGCACCCAATTGCGCAATTCGCCGCGCAGCTCGTCGGTATAGTTCTCGCCGGCCATCAGGGTAACGTAGCAATAGATGCCCTGCCCCTTGATGTCGTGCGGGAAGCCGACCACGGCGGCCTCGGACACCTTGGGATGAGCCACCAGCGCGCTTTCCACCTCGGCCGTGCCCAGCCGATGGCCGGAAACGTTCAGCACGTCATCGACGCGCCCGGTGATCCAGTAATAGCCATCCTCGTCACGACGACAGCCGTCACCGGTGAAGTAATTGCCCTTGTAGGTCTCGAAATAGGTCGAAACGAACCGGCCGTGATCGCCCCAGATGGTACGGGCCTGGCTGGGCCAGCTGTCCTGGATGACCAGCACCCCTTCGGCCTTGGTCTGGTCCTGCAGCTTGCCCTCGGGCGAGAGCACCGCCGGCTTGATGCCGAAGAAGGGCTTGGTGGCAGAACCCGGCTTGGTCGGAATGGCGCCGGGGAACGGCGCGATCATGTGGCCACCGGTCTCGGTCTGCCACCAGGCATCCACGATCTCGCAGCGCCCCTTGCCCACCTTGTTGTGATACCACATCCAGGCTTCGGGATTGATCGGTTCGCCCACCGTGCCGAGCAGCCGCAGGCTGGGCATGTCGTGCTTTTCGACATATTCGGCGCCCGCGCCCATCAGCGAGCGGATCGCCGTTGGCGCGGTGTGGAAGATATTGACCTTGTGGCGCTCCACCACCTGCCAGAAGCGGCTGGCATCGGGCCAGGAGGGAATGCCCTCGAACATCACCGTCGTCGCGCCATTGGCCAGCGGCCCATAGACGATATAGCTGTGCCCGGTGATCCAGCCCACATCGGCCGTGCACCAGAAGACCTCGCCCTTTTTGTAGTCAAAGCTCAGCTCATGGGTGAGCGCGGCATAGGTGAGATACCCGCCCTGGGTGTGCAGCACGCCCTTGGGCTTGCCGGTGGAGCCGGACGTATAAAGAATGAACAGCGGATCTTCCGCATTCATCGGCTCGGGATCGTGGAACGGCTCGACGCCGGCGGCGGCCTCGTGCCACCAGACGTCGCGGCTGCCCTTCATGGCAACGTCGGCGCCGGTATTGTGGACCACGAGCACTTTGGAGACACCCGGACAGTCTTCCAGCGCCTTGTCGACATTGGCCTTGAGCGGCACCGTCTTGCCGCCGCGGCGGCCTTCATCGGCAGTGATCACCACGGCCGAATCGCAATCGTTGATGCGACCGGCCAGCGCGTCCGGCGAAAAGCCGCCGAACACCACCGAATGCACCGCCCCGATGCGCGCGCAGGCCAGCATGGCATAGGCGGCCTGCGGGATCATGGGCAGGTAGATGGTGACGCGGTCGCCCTTTTTGACGCCCAGGGACGTCAGCACATTGGCGCAGCGGCAGACCTTTTCGTGCAGGGTGCGATAGGAGATATATTCGGCCGCATCATTGGGATTGTCCGGCTCCCAGATGATGGCGATGTCGTCGCCGCGTTCCGCCAGATGCCGGTCGATGCAATTGGCAGCCACGTTGAGCACGCCGTCCTCGAACCACTTGATCGACACATCCGGATACTCGAACGTGGTGTTCTTGATGGTCTTGGGAAAGGTCATCCAGTCGAGGCGCTGGGCCTGCTCGGCCCAGAACCCGTCCGGATCCTGGATCGAACGCTCATAAAGCGCCGCATACTGCTCGGCATTGGTATGGGTGCGTTCGAGCGCAGCCGCACTTGGCTGGAACAAGAGCTGGTCGCTCATCGTCTTCCTCCCTAGTCTCTCCCACGAACCGTTCTAATCAGCACGCATCGGAGCGGCAAGGGCTTGCGGGTGAGACTTCATGCCTATTGCGGCAAGGGGATATGCCGAATGGGCACGGGTACATGCCGTTAACCGACTTGCACTAGACTGATCGGGCCTTTCATCGGGAGCTGCCCATGGCCGAGATGACTATCCGCGCCGCCACTCTGGCGGACATAGACCTGATCCACCGCGAACTGGGCGACGTCATCATGTCCTCGCCCCATTACAGCGAGCGCTTCAAGAGCCACGAGGCGGGCCGTCTCGACAAGACCTTCCTCAAGGGGCTTTTGTCCATCGATCCCTGGCACATCATGATCATGTGCGCCGATGGCGTGCCGGGCGGCGCCATGATCTCGGGTCCCGAATGCGGCGCCGTTTTCCGCTATTGGAGCTGGGTCTTCCCCTCCCACCGCCAGACACGCTTGGGCATGTTCGGCATGCGGGCCTTCGACGAGCATTGGGACAATTCGCGCTTCCACAAGGCCTACACCTTCGTGCGCCCGGAAAACGAGGTCGCCCGTGCCCTGCTCAAGCGCTATGGCTATCGCGAGACCGCCCTTCTCGAAAAGCACATCTTCGGGGAGGATTATCTGCTGATCGAGAAGTTCTATACTCGCCAGGATGGCCCCTATGACAGCGGCTATGTCGGCCGTTTGGGTCGGCTCAAGCAGCGCCTGAAGAGCCTCGTCGGCGCATAGGGCAAGCCTCCATCCCAAGACGAACTCCAGCGACACCCTCGGGCCTCACCTGAGGGTGTTTGCATGTCCGGCCAAGCCGCAAAAGCTCTATGGGGACCGGTCTACTATTCGGCGGGCGCCGCGACACGCCGGCTGCGAAACCATTGCAGGATCGACACATCGATCCCGGCCGTGCGCAGCGCAATGACCCAGAGCGCCAGGGACCACACGGTGATCCCGATCAGTGCTGCCATGGCCGCGCCGATCAGGTGATAGGCCGGCACCAGAACCGCATTGCCGGCAACCAGCGTGCCCATGCCCAGCAGCACCGCCGGCAGGCTCGCCCAAGGCCGGTCATGGATCGACAGCACCATCGAGGCCGGCCCGAGCGCCGAGCGCACGACCAGCGCCAGGCAGAGGATCGCCAGCGGCGTCGCTCCTGCCGTGAACCCGTCGCCGAACAGCAGCAGGGCAAAGGGGCCGCCAAGGATCACCAGCACCAGCAGAGCCAGCGACACCAGCGTCGCCACGAGATTTGCTTCGCCAACCTTGCGGTGGAACGCGGCGCGATCGTCCTGCGCCTCGCTCTCGAACATATCCGGCAAGGTCACCGCATAGACGGCCGCCACCCCGAAGGAGACGAGCGAAAAGATGCGGGTACAGACCCCGAATATGGCCAGTTCCTCCTTGTCGAGCAGCGTGGCCAGCAGCAGCAAGTCGATGTCGAAGAAGAAGTCGGTTGCCAGCGTGATCAGCACCCAGGGCGCCGCGAACCGCCACCAGCGCGGCCATTCGCTCGCCCGCTCCGGCCCGCTGTCCTCCAGCCGCCCCAATGTACGCATCACGAAGCCGAAATGGACCGCCGCGATCGCTACATAGCCCAGCGCGATGATCCACAGCATGGTGCCGAACCCGGTCTCCGGTTCGAACAGAGCCGCACAGGCAAGGAAGGTCCCCAGCACCACCATCGGTCGGAAGATGCCATCGGCGAAAAAGCCGGCAAACGGGCGCTTGAGCCCGACCAGCACCCCGCCGTTGACATAGACAAGTGCCGTGGCCAGCGACAATAGAGCCACCGGTACGAAGTGGTTGCCCACCACGCCGCCGGCCTGCCCCAGCGCCCCCAGCAGGAGCGGCCCGACGATCACCAGCGCCACGAAGGCCAGCAGCACGTGGCCATAGGCGCGCTTTATGAATGCCACCAATTGCCGCTTTTCCCCGCGCGCCCGATACTCCGCGGCAAAATAAGTGCCCACGGTTTGGAAACCGAGCGGCATGGCCACCGCAATCAGGTTCACGGTGGCGATGATCAGCAGATATTCGCCCAGGATTGCCGCGCCCCAGAAGCGCGCGATGAACGCCTGAACGAGAAAAATGAGACCGGCGCCGAACAGGCGCCCGCCAAAGATGATGGTGGACTGGGAGGCGAGCCTCCGGGCAAGGCTCATCGCAAGTAATCGTCCAGTTCGGGCACGGGCTGGTCTGGCTTGGCGCGCCCGGGCCGCACGGCATCGATCCGGCGCTTGACCACGTTGACCGCCTCGCGTGCACCGAACGCAGCATTGCCCAGCCAGAAGGCCAGCGGGCGTGATGCATAATTGGCCACCGGCGGCACAGGCTGGATCAGGCCCGCATCGCCCACCATGCCCTTCTTGAACTGGTGCAGCCCCAGGAAACCGTCGGTCCCGCCCAGGTCGTACCAATTGGCGCGCGTATGGTCGCGCAGCCAGCGGATGATGTGCCAATGCATGAAATAGCCCGCGCGCAGCGGCAGGGCGCGGTCATTGGTGGCGCCATAGAGATAGACCGCCCGGTCGCCCGCCTTGAAGATCAGTGCCCCGGCGACGATTTCCCCGCCTTCGCGCACGAAGAACAGCTCGGGCCGCAATGGCTCGTCCATGCCCATCAGCTGGTCGATCGTGTCATAGGCCGAATGATCGGGGAATTGCTTGCGGTCCGACATCGCCTCGTAGAGCGTCTTGAATTCGCCCAGGCGCTCGGGTCCGGCATGCTCGAAGCCGAGCTCGGCCTTTTCCGACTTGTTGAGCTGGCGGCGCCAGGTCTGCTGGAAGCTCTTGCGCTGCGCCTCGTCGCTGAGCCGCAGGTTGACGAGATAGCGATGCGGGTAGGTCAGCGCAAAGCCGCGCCGGAAGCCGCGCGCCCGCAAGGCCAGGTAATCGCCGTTGACCGGCGCTGCGGACGTATGCGGCAGGATGGACAGCATCATGCCCCGCTTGTTCGCATAATCGCTCACCAGCGCGTCGATCATCCCGGCATAGATCGCCGGAGCGTCCTCGGCATGCATGTCCGCCAGCATCGGCGCCCACTTGGCGAGCGCGATCCGCCCGACGCCCAGCGGCAGCTTCTGCACCATGATCAGCGCGCCGCCCACGATCCGTCCGTCGCGCGCGAAAAGGTTCGGCTCCAGCGTCACGCCCGGCCAGCGGATGGCGGCAAAGCCATGCAGCTGTTCCTGGCAGACGCCATCGAAACTGCCCACCACGCTGTCCCAATAGGCCCCCTCGACGCGGTGCATGAGCAGCGCACCGGCGGGACTGGCGGCCTGCTCCTGCTGGCGCGAGAACGTCATGGTTTCGGAAACCAAACCTGCAATGGCCGACATGGCGGGATCTTCCGGCTGTGTGTGTTCAGCCGGACCCTAATGGGCGCAGGTGTGCAAATTCCTAGTGCCGGCGTGCAAATGCCGCAAACCTTCGGCCTTGGTTACCAAAGGCTAATGCGCGACGGCCGCCGCGCCGGCGACGGCATGAGGCGTATATAGGAACGGAATTTCCGGAATCGCCACGAAGGCACCCAGTCCCTCGAGGCCCATGCGCACGGCGACGATCAGGATCATCACGAGGCCGATCCAGGCAATCCAGCGGAAGCGATGCAGCAGGCGGGCGATGAAGGTCGCGGCAACGCCCATCAGCACCACAGACAACGCCAGCCCGAAGATCAGCGCCTCGAAATGGTGCTGCGCCGCCCCGGCCACCGCCAGCACATTGTCCAGCGACATCGACACATCGGCGATGATGATCTGCGTCACCGCCTGCCGCAGCGTTTTCTTGGGTGCCCTGGAGGCTACGCTGCCATCGGCATTGAGATCGGCATTGGCCAGCGCTTCGGTCGCCTCCTGCTCCTCGTCATGGGAAACAGTGAGCTCGCGATACATCTTCCAGCACACCCAGAGCAGCAGCACGCCACCGGCGATGAGCAGGCCGCCGCCCAGCGACAGCAATTGCGTCGTCAGCAGCGCAAAGCAGATGCGCAGTACCGTTGCCGCAAGGATGCCGATCAGGATCGCCTTGCGCCGCAGCTTCGGCGCCAGCCCGGCAGCCGCCAGGCCAATGACGACGGCATTGTCCCCCGCCAACACCAGATCGATCATGATCACCTGGAAGAGCGACGACAGAAAACTCGGATCGATGCCGAACATGGAAGGGTCCTTGCGGGGAAACGCCGGAAAAGGCGCGTTGCAGCTACTCCTCCGCTTTGTCGCCCGCAAGGCCTTCTTGCCGATTTCGGATCACATTTGGCGTTTTTGGCGATGTCCGGCCACTTCCGGACAGGCAGGCGACAGGATCCCGCTGCACCCTGGCCGCCTCAGGAGCCCGGCGGCGGCTTTGGCGCGCCCTCGGTTCCGGGCATCGGCCCCGGTCCTTCGCCCATCGGCGGCATGCCGGGCCCGGCAGCGCTGCGCTCGGCATTGCGGTCGATGGCGATGGTGATCGTGCCGACATAGCCCGACGACGGATCGCCGCTGAGGGCCAGCGTCTGCTGCGCGATCTCCTCGGCGCTGTTGTCGCCGAACACATTGTCGCTGGCGATGCTGATCCGTCCCAAATTGGCGACGCCATTGGCATATCGCCCATCGGCGGCATAAAGCGCGGCACACTCCGCCTCGGGCAAGGCCATCTGCGCCGTCAGCAGCGACGCGTCCCCGCTCACCGCCTTCTCGATGCTCTCGAACACCTCGAAATGCACATGCGGCCACCGCCCGTCATAGCAGCCGGGAAAGATCGTGGTGAAACCGAGCCGCCCATCGGCATCGGCGACACCCACGCCGCGCAGGTAATTGGCCTCGACAACGTCATAGAGCGAATATTGCCCCACTGGATCGCAATGCCACACATAGATCGCGTGCCCCGCAAGGGGCGTGCAGCCATCGGCATCCACCAGCGTCACCTCAAGATCGAGTTGCAGGCCGTCTGCGACCGGCGTGAGTCCGCCGAACGAGGTCCGCAAATCCTGCCGGATCACGCCATCCTGGGTCAGCGCGTTCACCACCTGCCCGGCCTTGGCATTGCTCCCGTCCGCCGGATAAGGACCGGCCGTTTCCCAGGGCAAGGCAACGCAATCCAAGGCGGCTGCCGGTCCGCCGGCCACCATCAGCGCGCCGAGGCCGCCGGTCAGGGCCAGAAAGCGCCGCCGCCCCAGCATGAACCTGAGATCGTGGCCGAAACCGGGATCGTGAGCATGATGATCATCGTGATCCTGCTTCATCTTCTTTGCGTCCTTCAGCAATGCACTGGCCGCACCTTGGGACCAGCCACCTCTCCGCAACGCGTCCGGGACATGAAACTTTGGAAAACCGACCCGGCGTCAGAACGCGAAAAAGCCCCGGAGGCTTGACGCCTTCGGGGCTTTTTTCATCGTTGGGGATATTTCTATCGCCTTCCGATACAGCCACAACGTCCCTGTATCGCGATAGGTTCCCTATTCTTTCAATTTTTTCTCTACGGCTGCGCGCGAATTGCCTTCGGACTTTACAGCGTCTCGCACATCCTTCCGGCTCGCATCCATCTTGCCGGCTTCGTAATCGACTTCATGGTCCTGCCCACCGGCAACGCGGTCGCGGTCCTGGTTGCGGCCGCGTGTGGTCTGGTCCTGTGCCATCATGGCCTCCTCGGTTAGACGAGTAGGGCCAACGCACGAGGATTCCGCAGGGTTGCGAAATCCATGAGGGCCGAAAGTATTTTTAGTCTACGGGAAGACTTTGGTGGGTGCACAAGGACTCGAACCTTGGACCCGCTGATTAAGAGTCAGCTGCTCTACCATCTGAGCTATGCACCCGTCGGCGTTACCGTCCGGCACCAAAGTGGCGCCTCTCTAGCAAAGCGATTCCGACCTGTCCAGCGCCCGTCATCAGATTGTGGGGATAAAATGCAATGCGCCCGGTCCGATGCCGACCGGGCGCCATTGATACTATGTCCGCAAGTGCCGATAGTCGTTCAGTTCGAGCACGTTATTGGCGCGGGGCGGCTCGGGGCGGTAATCGTCCATAAGCCCGATCGTGCGCTCGATGATATGGCGAAGTTGCCGCGAACGCTGGTCCGCCCCCTGCAGGATGGTGGCGGCGCGCTGAAGATGGTCACGCGCAAGCACGTAGGTGGGAGGCAATCGAGGTCTCCTTCAATATAGCTCGGGAAGTCATGAAACGCCTGGGGAGGCAGGCGTGACCTCAACCTGCAGCAGGTTAGTTGGCGACTCCTTGCGCCAATCCATGGCATTTTATCCAAATGGGTCCTCAGGGAACGCCGTCGCCAATTTTCCCGCTGTGGCGGGGCTTTGCCCCCGATCACAGTTTTATTGTTCTTGTGCACAAGACTGGGGACGATCGCTGCAATGCGCCTCGCCATTGTCCGGCTGCCGAATCGGAGCCTCGTTTTCCGCGCTGGCACTTGGCCGTTGCAGCATTAGAATGCTCGAGAATCGATCATGTTGGTGCCGCCCCTTGCCCCTGCCGCCGTTTTCGCCTCTCGTCGCCGCCCTGCCGGAAACCGTGCCCTTTGTCGGCCCCGAGGCCTTGGAGCGTCGCTCCGGCATCACCATCCGCGCTCGTCTGGGTGCCAATGAATCGGGTTTTGGCCCCAGTCCGCGCGTCATCGCCGCCCTTTCGGAGGCCGGTGCCGACGCCTGGCGCTATCCCGACCCCGAAAATCACGATCTGCGCTACGCCCTCGGCGCGCATCTGGGCATCCCGGCCCACGCCGTCATGCCTGGAGAAGGCATAGATGGGCTTCTCAGCCTTGCCGTGCGGCTCTTCATCGCTCCGGGCGATGTCGTCGTGACCTCGCTGGGCGCCTACCCGACATTCAATTATCACGTCACGGGGTTTGGCGGCGTATTGCAGTTCGTGCCTTATGCCGGTCACCACGAAGATCTCGACCAGCTCGCGGCCGAAGTCCGGCGCAGCAAGGCGCGCATGGTCTATCTCGCCAATCCCGACAATCCGATGGGCTCGCATTGGCCAGCGCCGGCCATCGCTGCGTTCATCGCTTCCGTGCCGGAAGGCTGCATCATCCTGCTCGATGAAGCCTATGGCGAGACCGCCCCGGACGGCACCCTGCCCGCCATCGATCTCGACCAGCCCAATCTCATCCGCTTCCGCACCTTTTCAAAGGCCTATGGGCTGGCCGGAATGCGCCTGGGCTATGCATTCGGACATCCCACGCTGATCGGCGGCTTCAATCGGGTTCGCAATCACTTTGGCATCACACGTCCTGGTCAGGCCGCCGCCATTGCCGCCCTTGGGGATCGGCCCTATCTCGAAAGCGCCATTGCCGCGATCGGACGCAGCCGCGAGAGCATCGCCGCCATTGCCCGCGCCAATGGGCTGGAGGCCCTGCCGTCCGCGACGAACTTCGTCACCATCGATTGTGGCGGTGACGGCGATTTCGCCGCTCGCGTCCTGGCAGAGCTGGCCCAGCGGGCTGTGTTCATCCGCAAGCCAATGGCGCCCGGTCTCGATCGCCATATCCGCGTCAGCGCCGCCCCTGACGCAGAGCTGGAGCTTTTTGCGGACGCGCTTCCTCAAGCCCTGCGCGCAGCCTACGAACCGGGATAGATCGCCACGTCCGCCCACAGCGGACGGTGGTTGGATCCGTAATTCTCGCCAGCCTCCAGCGTCAGCAGGCGCGCATTGCCGCTCGTAAAGACATTATCGATCGGTACGCCCAGAGGGCCCAGCCGCACTGGCCAGGTCGCTGCCGGCCAGGGCCCGGGCGCAAGGTCCAGCTGAGCGCCCAGATTGGCCATGGGCTCGGTCCAGAACGCCGAATTGAAGTCGCCCGCGACCACCATCGGTCCCTCCACCGCACTCAGGATGCGGCCGATCGAATGCAGCTCGATCCACGAGGACTGGTCGAAATAGGGCTTGGACAGATGAATGCCGGCAATGGTGATCGGCTGACCGTCCACCACGATCCGGCCGATCGCCAGCCGTTCGAAATGATAGGGTGGCGGCCGGCGGATTTCGCCATCTTCGATGGGAAAGCGCGACAGCAGGGAAATATCGCAGGTCGTCGTCACCGCGCAGCCAAGTCGATAGGGCAGCACCTGTGCCAGCCGGTCGAGATGGGTTTCGATGCCGGGCGTTTCCATGACCAGCATGACATCGGGCGGATCGGCGATCACTGCGTCGACCAGCTGGGCCGCTTGTCTGTTGCCGTTGAGCACGTTGAAGCTGAGGAAACGGAACTGGGCAGCGGGCGCCTCGGCGACGGGCGTGCGGCGTTCGTAGAATTCGCGCACGAAAAGCGCCCCATGCGCGCCGCTCGCCAGCACGATCAGCAGAACGATCAGGCCGCGCCAGCGGGCACCGAAAAGAATGGCGAGGACAGCGAGTCCCAGCCCTGCGGCCAAAAGATGGAATCGCAGCGTCTGCAACAGCAATTCGCCCGGCAAGCCGGGCGACAGCGACACCACCAGAAGCACCACGATCAGGATCGCCGATACGGCCAGCAGGCCCCCGCGAAATTCAGCCTTGCTCAGCATCCAGCCTCCGAACCGGTCATAGCCCGAAAAGGCTAGAGCAGCTTCCGCATCTGGATGCAAGAAGCCGCAATGCTCACGAGTTCGGTAGGGTCCCAGTCGAAGGGCTGCCATCCCGTCTTTTCATAGAAGCCGACAGCCTCGGCCGCAGCGTTGACCAGAAGCGTCTCGACGCCGAACTCGCGCGCCCGCACGCTCACAAGGTGTTCCATCACGCGCCCATGCCCCCGCCCCTGCTCGGAAGCTGTTATGGCCACCAAACGAACTGCCGCCCGCCCATCCCCAAAAAGGTCGAGCCGGGTCGTGCCCAGCGCCCGCTCGTCAAGTTTCAAAAGGAAGGGATGCGCAAAATCGGCATAATCATCCGGATGCCGGTCATTATAAACCCCGATCCTGCCCTTGGACTCAAACAGCTCCACCCGGCGAATGGCATGGAAATCGGTCCAGTCACCGGGCTTGGACACTTCAACCAATGCATAGGCCATGACGTCCCCTTCGATGTCACTCGGCATGCCCTGAGACCCGACGAACGCCTCCAGCCCTCAGCCGGCAAAAAATGGCGTTCAAACCGCCCTCGACACTCAATGCCGAGGGCAGCGAGACGCGCCTAGCCCGCCAGCGCGCCCTGGGCCGAAGCGCCGCGTTCGATCATCACCCGGTTGAGCGCGTTGAGATAAGCGCGGGCCGATGCCACCAGCGTATCGGGCTCGGCCGCATTGCCCGAAGCGATCCGCCCGTTCATTTCGAGGCGCACATGGGCGCTGGCCTGCGCGTCGGTACCGCCGGTCACGCCATCGACGGCATAGAGCACCAGATGCGGGTCCTGTCCCGAGGCCGCCTTGATGGCGTTGAAGATCGCGTCGACCGAGCCTGTCCCTTCGTAGGACACGGCGGTTTGTTCGCCGTCGATGGTCACAACCAGATTGCACTTGTGCGTGCCGCCGGTCTTGCTGACCACTTCCATATCCACCAGCCGGATGCGGTCCCCGACGGAGCCGACCTCGTCATCGACCAGCGCCACGATATCGGCGTCATAGACATGCTTCTTGCGGTCGGCCAGGTCCTTGAAGCGCACGAAAGCTTCCTGAAAAGCATTGTCGCCCAGCTCGTAACCCAGCTCCTTGAGCTTGTCCTTGAACGCGGCGCGGCCCGAATGCTTGCCCATCACCAAGGTGGTTTCCTTGATGCCGACGCTCGCCGGGGTCATGATCTCATAGGTCTCGGCATTCTTGAGCATGCCGTCCTGATGAATGCCGCTTTCATGCGCGAAGGCGTTCTTTCCCACGATTGCCTTGTTGTACTGCACCGGAAAATTCGACGCCGCCGACACGATCCGGCTGGCCCGCGACAGCTGGGTGGTTTCGATCTCGGTGTAATAGGGCATGGCATCCCCGCGCGTGCGCAAGGCCATCACCACTTCCTCGAGCGCGGCATTGCCCGCGCGCTCGCCCAATCCGTTGATCGTGCATTCGATCTGCCGCGCCCCGCCCGCGACACCGGCCAGCGAATTGGCGACGGCCATGCCCAGATCGTCATGGCAATGCACCGAGAAGATGGCCTTATCGGCGCCCGGCACGCTCTCGATGATGTCCTTGAACATCTTGAAATGCTCTTCGGGCACCGCGTAGCCCACCGTGTCGGGCAAGTTGATCGTCGTCGCGCCGGCCTTGATGGCCGTTTCCACACAGCGCTTGAGGAATTCCAGCGGCGTGCGGGTCGCATCCATCGCGCTCCATTCCACGTCGTCGATCAGGTTGCGCGCCTGCGCCACCGTGCGGGCGATGATCTCGATCACCTCGTCCTCGGTCTTTTTCATCTGGTGCGCCAGATGGATCGGCGAGGTCGACACGAAGGTATGGATACGTCCCTGCTGGGCATGGCGCACCGCTTCGCCCGCCCGGTCGATATCGGCCGTTATGGCGCGGGCCAGCCCCGCCACGCGCGCCTTCTTGACATGCTTGGCGACGGCCACCACGGCCTCGAAATCTCCCACCGACGCAATGGGGAAGCCGGCTTCGATAATATCGACGCCCATCTCGTCCAGCGCATCGGCCACCTGGAGTTTCTCCTCCAGCGTCATGGTCGCGCCGGGCGATTGCTCGCCGTCGCGCAGCGTGGTGTCGAAGATGAAGACGCGGTCTTTGTTGGACTGGGTGGCAGAAGCAGACATTTCAGGCTCTTTTCCTATCGGCCCCGAGGCAATGGCTCGCTGGACCGGACAATCGATTTGTTCGGTTTATGGCGCAATCCCCTGACGACCCGCTCGGTGATCCGAGCTGCCGGTGATCAGGGGCTGATAAGAAGGAGGAGAAGCGCGGGCAGCAGAAGCAGGCCAGCGGCAACGACCAGTCGGGTCGTCATGACCTGCTGGTGTGCGATGGCAATGGCTTTGGCCCGGCGGCGCTGCATACGATCAAGCTCTGATGCGCGTGTGTCTGGACCGAACAATGCGTCACCTGGCGATAGGATGCAAGACCAAACCGCCAAAATGCGTTCGCCTCGCTCCTGCGCATCATTCGCCTGGTCATCCCCAATAAAGGGTATGACGCCACTTGCCGCCACCCCTTAAGAAACAGTTAAGACCTGATTTTTTCTGTGGGGGCAGAAATGCTTGCAAAATTTGTACTGGCCGTAACCTGCGCAACTCTGCTGTCCGGCTGCAGCCTTGCCAATCTCATGAGCAATGCCGCCCCGGTGGCGCCCGCGCCGGCGACACCCCCGGCTGCCGGCTCCGCCGCGAGTACCAATCTCAGTTCCTCGCAGGTCCTGAGAGCCTATACGCAGACCTTCGCGACGCCCGCCTTCACCTCCGTCACCGCAGCACAGACCACGGGCATCGCCGGCTATGCGGCCGGTCCGCGCCTGCCCACCGCGTCCGCCAGCGCCAGCAGTTTCAAGACCGCCGTGGTCAAGATCTCGCCGGATCGCCAATCCCTGGAGATCACCGTCGAGGGCCGCACCTTCGCCCTGCAGGACTTTACCGCGGGGCCCGCGACCGTGACAATCAATGGTCAGGATTACGTCGCCTATGGCTTTAGCACCGATGGCGCTTTCCCCTCGAACGCTGACCGCAAGGACGCCGCGATCCTGGTGAACGGCACCTATTCTTCCCTCGCCATGTTCCTGCGCAATGCCGGGGACGCGATGCAGAACCAGCCTCACGTCAATGACGGCTTCGTCATGATCGCCACGGGCGGGGAAACCCCGATCAACGGCATGCCGTCCCAGATCGTCCATTACAGTGGCCAATGGTTCACCGTCACGCCGCAATCCTTCGAAAACGGCAACTTCCTTGCACAGGCCGATTTCGCCAATCGCAGCCTCAACTGGACTGCGACCGCTCTCGACAACAGCTTCACCGATACCGGCACCGCCACCATCGATGGCAACCGCTTCGTCGGAACGCTGGCTTTCGGCGCCCTCGGCGTCAATGACAGTGCCCAGGTGGTCGGCAGCTTCTATGGCCCCAATGCCGAAGAAATCGCAGGCGTCGTCAGCGGCAATGGCACGGTCAACGGCGCGGTCGTCCCGGTCGGCGGCGGGTTCTTCGGCAATAAGGTCCCGTAAGCATCCATGCGCCTGAAACGCATCCTGCTTGCCATCGTCGCCCTGCTCTGGGCGACGATGGCGACCTACGCTGCCAGTTTCGCCGAGCTCGAGGCACATATTGCCGGCGGTGATTTCGTCTCCGCCGAGCAGGCGGCCTTGCGTCTCGATACGGCGGAAGCGGGCGACTTCTTTGTCGTCTATGTCGAGGCGACGCGACGCATTGCCGGCGGCGACTGCCTGTCCGCAACCCCGTTGCTGGAAACCCTCGCGGTGATCCGCCCCGGCTTCATGTCCGCCCACCAATTGCTCTACCTGTGCGATATCGAGCGGGGCGACGAGTCTTCGGCGGCACAGCGGCTCGACGTCATGCTCGCCCTTCTGCCCGAAGGCGATGCCCGCGATGTCGTGCTGACCCTTCGCCGCACTCTTGCGGTGGCCGCAGGACCGGTATTCAGCATTTATGGCGACATCATTCCCTCGACCAATGCCAACCGGCAGACGGCGGCCACCAATCTCAATGGGCTGGTCATACCCGACGCCAACCGCGCGACCTCGGGCGTCACCCTGCGCGGCGGCGCCAATGTCAGCTTCGGGCTCTTCAATGCCGGGAATATGGCTGTCTCGATGCTGGTTCGGGGAGAACTGGATTACTCGACGGTCACGCGCTCGTTTGCCCCCCGCATGACCTTCGAGACGCCGGTCAGCTTCCAGCGCGGCGCCGTCACCTATGGATTCGCCCCGCTTTTCGGTGCCGATTTCGACTCTGTCGGTCTTGAGCGATTGCGCATCGGCGTCAGGGGCTTTGCCGCCTGGCAAGTCCAGCCGGGCTCCTTGCTCAGTCTCGAAACCACCGCCTATCTCGCGCGCTATCCCGTCAAGACCTACCTCGATGGCACCTATCTCGAAGCCAGCATTGCCCATGCCTATGTCCTGACGCCGGAACTGACCGTGACCAACAAGCTTGGCGGCGCGCTCGATCTGCCCGACGATCTCAAGCGGCATCGCCTCACCGCCGAGATCATGACCCGGCTCGATTATATGGGGCACAACGGCCTCGTCCTGGGCGCCAGCGCAACGCTGGGCACGCGGCTGCACAATATGCCCCCGCCCCTCTCCCTGGGTCCAAATCAGGTGGATGTCTTTGCCGTTGGCAGGGCCGAAATCGGCCATCAGGCGCTGGCTCTCGGCCCTTTCATTCCCATGCTCTATTATCAATATTCAAAGCAGGTGTCGGATAATGTGTTCTATGATTATGAAAGCCAGGACATCGGCATCAGGCTGAGGGCACGGATGTGATGATGAAGCCGACCGCTGCACTCCTCTTTCTGCTCGCAGCCGGGCCGGCACTGGCCCAGGCCGAAGTCGAGGTGAGCGTCGATGCCGGTCTTGCCGCTGAGCGCTTCACCATCTGGCATGATGCCAGTGCCCAATTTCCGATCCTGGGATCGCCGACGTCGATTCTCGACCACGTCGCTTTGATCGGGCCAAGTCTATCCCTCTCGGCAAGCACAGGCCTGCTCGACCCCGTTTATGTAAAGGCCGACCTGACGGCCACGACCTTTGTCATGGGTGCATTCCACGACACCGATTATCTGGCCGGCAATCTGCTGTTCTCCGATACATGGAGCGATGTTCGCGGCGGTAAGCTCCAGGCGGGCCTCAAGTTCGCGCCACCGCAAATGGCCGCCTTCCCCCTCGGCGCTGGTCAGTTCCGACCCTATGTCACCACATCAGCTGAAGCCACCGCGCTCACGGCCCATGGGCTGATCTGTACTTTGGCCTGCGCCGTAGGCCCGCTGCCCGCCGGCCAGGCGGTTATCGAACAGGCTATATATTCTGGAGATATCGGCCTCGGCGGCGCCTGGCAGACCGAAGGCGCACACGGCACGTTCACGGCCTATGGGGAACTGGCCGTAGGCCGTCTCAGGGTCTTCGACAGCCATCTGCTGCGCGCCGATCTCGGGCGCACACCCAATATCGTCTACGGCTTCACCACGATTTCGGCCGTAGCGGGCCTCGCCCACGACTGGTCCATTTCAGAAAATCTGGCCCTCGTTGTTTCCGGCGAAGTCCAGGGCACTTACGGCATGGGCGACGTCCTTTTCGGCCCGGGCCTCGCGTCCCCACTCGGCCCCTACCCGGCCTGGCTCAGTACCTTTGGCGGCAAACTCTCCGCCGGTCTCACGGGTCATTTCTAGGCTCTTTGGTTCACGCCGCGCTCAATCGCCCAGGTCGAGCACACCTTCGGCCACCACCACCGCGTGCCCGCCGATGGCGCCATGGGTCAGCTTGTCATCCTGTTTGCGGAACTGAAGCTGGATATGGCAGGCCCGGCCCATTTCCACCCCCTGGCGTAGCACCAGCTCGAATTGTCCATTCGCCATTTCCTGCTCGGCCAGCAATCCGATCAAGGCCGCAGCTGCCGACCCGGTCCCCGGATCTTCACCCAGGCCCATGCCGAACATGCGGGCGGCGATGTCGTTTTCCGGCTCGTTGGGGGTCAGCGTGAACACATAGGCGGAATGATGATCGTGGTGGAACACCTGGTTCCACGCCGTGCGATTGACCGCAATGCGCTTGAGCACGCCAGCGTCGCGCACCGGAATCAGGTGGAACGTGACCCCGGCCGAAAACACGCAGGGCTTGAAGAGATCGCAGCCGATATCCTCGACCTCGATACCCAGTGCCTGCGCGATGGCCAGTTTGTTGGGCAGCTCGGCCAGGCGCGCCGGCAGCCTGGGCAGGGTGAAGCGTGCTTCCCCCGTGCGGCGGTCGACGCGGTCGAACAAAGCCGTCACCAGGCCCACCTTTTCTTCGATCCGCAATGCCGCTGCCTTGCTCTGCAAGCCCAGCACCACTGCTGCCCCCACCGTGGGGTGGCCGGCAAAGGGCAATTCCGTGTAGGGGGTAAAAATCCGTACCGACGCCGAGTTCCGCTCGTTCTGCGGCTTGCACAGAAACACCGTCTCGCTGAGGTTGAATTCCTTGGCGATGGCCTGCATCTCCCCGTCGAGCAAGCCATCGGCCTTGGGCACCACCGCCAGCGGATTGCCGGACAGCGCCGATTTGGTGAAGACGTCCAGAACCAGATAGGGCAGTTTCACGAGCTGGCCTCCGGTAGCGCGAAATCACTGCGTTCCCTGCCCAGATGATCGCAGAGCGCATCAACGGCCACGCCGTGATCTTTCCGTCCCGGCAACCCGGAAATGGTCAGCGCGCCGATAATGCCCGCGCCCGGCACACGAATGGGAAAGCCGCCGCCGGCAATGACGTAATCCGCGGGGTCGGCGCCGGATTGCACCGAAAACGGCTCTTCGCCCCGTTCCAGCACCAGCCTGTAGCTGGCGCGCTGGAAGCGCTTCACCGAATTGACCTTGCGCCGCACCCATTCGGCATTGTCCGCGCTCGTGCCCGGCGTTGCCGCAAAGAACAATTGCCGGTCCCAGGTGCGGATATCCACCACCAGCGACAGGCCTTCTTCCAGCGCCCGCTTCCGGATCGCCGCACCGATATCGAAAGCCACGGCCTCGTCGAATGCCGGCAGGACCAGTTCGGCTTCCTGCCGCTTGACCACGGCAATATCGTCTTGAGCGCTCATCGTCAGTCCTGCTGCGAACGGGTCCAGGCGTCGAACAGCGGTGTGCGGTCGACGAGACCCTTGGGAAAATTGGTGAGGGCCGGGTCGATATCGACCCATCCTGCCTTGCTGTCGGTCCAGATATTGCCCACCGGACGGGCCCAGTCCAGGTCGTCGAGCGTGCCGGCCCGCACGACCTTGATGCCGGGCATGGGGGGCTCGTTCCACAGCCAGCCATGGCAATGGGCGCAGAATTTCATGGCAATGACATTGCCGCTGTCGGCCCGCCGATCATAGGTCGCGGTTTCGCCCGAAAGCACCTCGAAGTCGCCATCGCGAACGATCATCGACATCGACCAGGCCGCGCCCGAATAGCGCTGGCAGTCCTTGCAATGACAATTGTAGACGCTGAGCGGCGACGCCTTGAGCCGGTAACGCGCCCGTCCGCACGAACATCCGCCCTCGACTGGAAAGTCTGGTAACGCCATGAGCTTTTCCCCCCTAAAGACAAAAGCTCTAGTCCACTTGCGCCCGGATTTGAAGCGTCAGAGCGTGACGCGGCCGCTACTTATGGCGTCGAGCAGCCCGGCGGCATAGCTCGCCACGGCCCCGGCCGCGGCCGCATCGGCGACATCGCGGCACGCCACCACGTCGGCCAGCTCGCGCTCTTCCTGTTTCTCGAGATTGGCGCGGATGTCCGCGACCAGGCTTTCGGCATCCTGGGGGAAGCGGAACACCCGCGAGATCGACAATTTGGGGCCCTCGAAGATGGTGAGCAGCGGACCCTTCTCGGCATCTTCGGCGCGCAACCCGGTCTCTTCCCACAATTCGAGCGTAACGCAGCGTTCCGCGTCCACGCTGCCGTCCGCCGTGACGTCGCGCGGCTCGAGCGACCCGCCGGGGGGATAAACCCGTCCGGAATTGACCGTGTCTCCGCCCATAACGCCCATGATCAGCGCTCCGTCCGATGACAGGATCAGCGCCGTGCCGAACACGTGATGGATGCCGATCTCGGGAAACCCCGCTTCGCGCCAGGTGAGAAACGCCGAATAGGCGTCTTCGCGGGCTTCTGCCCGCAGGATACCGTCCGCCCCGATCACCGGCTGCGTAAAGCCCAGGATACGCCCGTCCCAGGTATGGGGCTTTGCAGCCTTCATCCGCGCCCAGGTCTGGGGCACGGCGGCGCGCATGGCATCGGGCAGCGGCCAGGTCCCGGGCACCAGGCGGACGTCGGTGCCGTTGATGGGCAGGATGTCGACAGTCATGATGAAAAACGGGGGCCTTACGCCCCCGCCCTTGTTTGCTCCCTGCCGGCCGCGCGGGCCGGCACCGGAAAACCTGCGATCAGTTCTTGGCCTTGTCGACCAGGGCGCCGGCCTTGATCCACGGCATCATGTCGCGCAGCTTGTGGCCCACTTCCTCGATCGGATGCTCGTCGGCCAGGCGACGGGTCGCCTTGAAGCGCGATGCGCCGCCCTTGTATTCCTGCATCCAGTCGCTGGTGAACTTGCCCGACTGGATGTCGTGCAGCACGCGCTTCATCTCGGCCTTGGTTTCCGAGGTGATGATCCGCGGGCCGGTGACATATTCGCCCCACTCGGCCGTGTTCGAGATCGAGTAGTTCATGTTGGCGATGCCGCCCTGGTAGATCAGGTCGACGATCAGCTTCACTTCGTGCAGGCACTCGAAATAGGCCATTTCCGGCGCATAGCCGGCTTCCACCAGCGTTTCGAAACCGGCGCGGATCAGCTCGACCAGGCCGCCGCAGAGCACGGCCTGCTCGCCGAACAGGTCGGTTTCGCATTCCTCGCGGAAATTGGTCTCGATGACGCCCGAACGGCCGCCGCCAACGCCCGATGCATAGGCCAGCGCGATGTCATGGGCATTGCCCGAGGCGTCGTGATGCACCGCGATCAGGCACGGCACGCCGCCACCCTTCTGGTATTCGCCGCGCACGGTGTGGCCCGGACCCTTGGGCGCGATCATGATCACGTCGACGGTCGACTTGGGCTCGATCAGGTTGAAGTGCACGTTGAGGCCATGGGCGAAGGCCAGCGCCGCGCCGTCACGGATATTTGGCTCGATGTCCTTCTTGTAGATCTCGGCCTGCAACTCGTCCGGGGTCAGCAGCATGATGACGTCGGCCCAGGCGGATGCGTCGGCGACGCTCATCACCTTGAGGCCTTCGCCCTCGGCCTTCTTGGCCGACGGGGAATTCGGGCGCAGGCCCACCACGACATCGGTCACGCCCGAATCGCGAAGGTTCAGCACATGGGCATGGCCCTGCGAACCGTAGCCAATGATGGCCACCTTCTTGGACTTGATGATGTTGAGATCGGCATCACGATCGTAATAGACGCGCATTGGGGTTCTCCCTCGGAAAAGCGGCTTGTTATGGGTTTGCCTTGGCGCCGTAAAGGGCCAGGAACTGGTCCGTCGCGACCTTCACATCGGCTTCGATGTTGGCCTCGACATTGGATTGGGTGAGGGCCTTGTCGCCGAGCAGCAGACGGATCTGCACGTCGCGCACGACCAGGCCATAGAAGGTGCGATAGGCCTCCTCGCTAGAGGCGAAGCGCAGGAGCCGGGCGTCGCGCGCGGCTTCCAGGATCGGCTTGAGCCGCCGGCGCACCGCCATGGGGCCGTTTTCGAGCACGATATGGCCCAGATCGTCCTTTTCCTGCGCCGCATGGGTGATCGCGGTGCGGTTGAGGGTGATCGACACTTCCCCGATAATGGTGGTCAGCAGGTCGCGGGCGAATTGCTCGAGGCTGGCACGCAGCGCCTTGGTGCTGAGATGGCTGCGATCGACATAGGGCATGCGCACCTTGGCGGCCTGCCATTGCACCGTCGCCGTCAACAGGCCTTCGCGGTCGCCGAACCACTTGTAGAGCGTTTCCTTCGAGCATGAGGCGCGCCGCGCCACCGCCGTCATGGTGAGCCCGTCGCCATTCTCGACGAGCAGGTCCAGCGCCGCGGTCAGCACAGCCTGCTGGCGCGGGGTGAACGTCTCTTCGTTGACCTTGATGGCCAGGGCCACGGGAACCTCTCCCTTGCGTGTCGCGCCGAACGGTCCGGCGGCAATTCGTTCGCTGGCGTACCGTACGGTACGGTTCGAAGCAAGTGGAATCTTGTCTCCGTCCCCGCTCCGGGAACCCGCCCCTCGGCGCCGTCATTCCTGCCCGGAAGGAAAATCATGACCCAGCCGCCAAAAACGCCCGATGGTCGTTACATTGTCGTGCGTGGCCGGCTCTGGCGCGCCAGCAATCCCGGCCTGTCGTCCGTTGAGCGCCAGACGCAGGTGGACCGGCTGATGGCCGCGCGCCGCCGCGTCCGCTCCGACGACGGCGACGAAAAGGCCGCCGCCCGCGCCGAGGTGGATGCGGCCAAACGAGCCCTGGGCGAACGGGGCCCGGTCTGGTGGCATGACGGCGCGCCCGACTACAATCGGCACATGGCGCGCAATACGCCCTATGCCGAGTGGTTCGCCCGATTGCCGCAACCGGACCGGGATGACTGATGGCTGCGGGTTTGATTTCCTCCCGGGCGCTGCTAGACCCTGGGGCCAGCTCACCACGCCGGACCTGACATGACCGACACCGTTCTCGACCGCTTCCTGCGCTACGTTGCCATCGATACCCAGTCCGATGGCAATTCGCTCACCCAGCCCTCCACGGAAAAGCAGAAGGAACTCGGCCGCCTTCTGGTCGACGAACTCCAGGCCATCGGCATCGCCGACGCGCATCTCGACGAACACGGCTATGTCTATGCCACCGTCCCGGCCAATACCGACAAGCCCGACGTGCCGGTCATCTGCTTTTGCGCGCATATGGACACTGCCCCCGACTTTACCGGCACCGATGTCCGCCCAAAGATCATCCACAACTATGCCGGCGGCGACATTGCCCTGGGCAATTCAGGCCGCGTCATTCGCGTCGCCGAACATCCCGAACTGAACAACCAGATTGGCAATGATGTCATCACCACCGATGGCACCACCCTGCTGGGCGCAGACGACAAGGCGGGCTTGGCCGAAATCATCACCGCCGCCGAAATCCTCATCAGGGACACGTCCATCAAGCACGGCACCATTCGCCTGCTCTTTACCACCGACGAGGAAATCGGGCGCGGCGTCGACAAGGTCGATCTCGAAAAGCTTGGCGCCCGCTTCGCCTATACACTCGATGGCGAAACCGCCGGCACCATCGAGGACGAGACTTTTTCCGCCGATGCCCTGACCCTTGAGATCACCGGCGTCGCCATCCATCCCGGCTTCGCCAGGGACCGGATGGAAAACGCCATCAAGATCGCCTCGGCCATCGTCGCCCGCCTGCCGCGCGAGGTCTCACCAGAGGGCACCGAGGGCCGCGACGGCTTCGTTCATCCGGTCGACATCTCCGGTTCCATGGACAGCGCCACCCTCCAGTTCATCGTGCGCGACTTCACCGAAGCCGGGCTCGCGGAAAAGCATGGCATGGTCGAGACCATTGCCCGGGAGGTCCTTGCGGACTTCCCCGGCTCCGCCCTCACGGCGACCCGCAAGCAGCAATATCGCAATATGAAAGTGGTGCTCGATCAGTATCCGGAGATCGTCGAGAATGCCGTGGACGCCATCCGCCGGGCGGGCATGGCTCCGGTGCGCGGCTCCATTCGCGGCGGCACCGACGGGTCCCGCCTCTCCTTCATGGGCCTGCCCTGCCCAAACATCTTTGCCGGCGGCCACGCCTTCCATTCTCCCCTCGAGTGGATCAGCCGCCAGGACATGGAAAAGGCGGTCGCCACAGTCATCGAATTGGCCAAGATATGGGAAGAGCGCGCCTGAGCGCTGCCTTCAAGATCACGCACCGCAGGGTGCACTGATCCCGAAGGTGCACTTTTTCCAGCATGACCACCGGGGTCGTCCCGGTGGTCCTACAGTCGTGACGCGCTTAACGCCGGTAGCCCAGCACCCGGTCGGCGATCCGCTGGTTGCGGCCGGCTGCGATGCCGGGGATCAACAGCGCGTCGATCAGCCACCAGAGGCCGACGATGAACCACAAAAAGCCTAGGAACCCGAAGCTCACGAAGGTGAGGATCAGCGTGATGCTGGACAGCATCAGCATGAACATCCCGCTCAGCGGCCTGCCAAGATAAAACCGGTGCGCCCCCACATATCCCAGGAACGCCCAGAGCACGTAGGCCACCACAAGGGATTTCTTTTCGATGTCATATTGGGCATAGGCGCGATCAGCGGTCATCTCGTCTCCTTTTTCTGCGTCCTATTTGGTGCGCGGGCGCATCCTCTGCAAGGTGGGGGCCCTTTAGCAATGCAACAGACTTGCCAAAGTTTCGCGCTGGCCCTACGAGCGCGTCCCTGCCGAAAGGAAGCACACCATGCCCAATGATCCACAGACGCTGATCGGTCTCGCAATCGGCGCGGTCATCGTCCTATGGCTGGTTTTTTCGGTGCTGAAGAAATTGTTCGGCCTGGCTCTGGTCGCCGGCATCGTCGCCGCCATCGCCTTTTTGTGGTTCAACCCGCAAGTCGCCCAGGAATTGTGGGCCCAGACCCAGACGATGATCGGCATGCGCTGATCGGCGCTGCCCATCACTAGCTCAGCCAGCGCCCGAAAAAGGCGAGCACGGCCTCCCGCATCCTTGGCGTTTCCTGATGCCCCACCCCGGCTTCGCTGAGGACGTCCAGCCGATCCTCCGCCCCTCGATAGGCGGGACGAAGCTCCGTCAGCGCCCGCTCGACCGCAGGCATGGGGCTCAGGGCATCCTCTTCGCCCACGCAGATCAGTTGCGGCCGTGGCGCTACCAGCCCGGCAATGGTACCGCCGTCGGCTTCGCGCAACAGGCCGGGCACGGTGAGATAGATGCCGTGCCCGTCATGCGCGCCCAGCGCGATCATGGTGCGGAAATCGGCAAAGCAGCAAAGATGCGCCACCGCCGCGATCCGCTCGTCCAGCGCCGCCAGCCAATAGCTGAGCACACAACCCATCGACAGGCCAAACGCCCCGATCCTTGTGGCATCCACGTCCGGCCGCCCCGCGAGATAGGTCAGGGCTGCCGCGTGGTCCGACAGCATGGCACCGAACAAGGACTTGCCCTGCCACAGCAGCGCCTTGGCCACCGCGCTTTCCGTCGCCGTAGCCCGCTCGCCGAACACCGGCATGTCGATGCAGAGCGTCACATACCCTGCCCGGGCAAAAACCGGCCCGAGCGGGTCGAGCAGATAGTCCCGCCCGTCCAGCAGTTCACTGGCGCCGATGGCATAGCCGCCGCCATGCGAATGCCCGTAAAGAATGGCAGGCATCGGTCCGGAAGGCTCCGCCGGGCGGGTCAGGATACCGCGAACATCGTCCTCCCCGATCCGCAGGCGCAAATGCTCGATGACATAATCGCCGGCAGTTTCCTCGCGGCTCGAGATCAGGGCAACGGTCCGGTCCTCGAACGCCAGCAATTGGCGGAAACGGCTTCGGGAAATGCTCACAAGCGACTCCGGGTCAACGACAATTGCCCCAGACTAGCCTCTTCCATACAAGCACGACAGTGATCTTTGCGTTTCATCGGCACTTGCCGATGAAACGCAAATACCCCATGTAGAGGCTCTTGATTATCCGCTGTCTCCGCCAAGGAATTGCACGTGTCCACATCGTCCAAGCTCATGTCCCCCGTTACCCTGCGGGGCCTTACTCTGCGCAACCGCACGGTCGTTGCCCCAATGTGCCAATATTCGGCCATCGATGGTTTCGTGAACGACTGGCACATGGTGCATCTTGGCCGCTTCGGCATTGGCGGTTTCGGTCTCGTCATCCTCGAAGCCACCGGCGTCCTCCCCGAAGCGCGCATTTCCTTCGCGGATCTGGGTCTGTGGAAGGACGAGCACATCGCTCCGCTCGCCCGCATCGTCGATTTCCTCCACAGCCAGGGCGCTGCCGCCGGCATCCAGCTGGCCCATGCCGGCCGCAAGGCCTCGACGCCCGTCTCCTGGCTCACCGCCGACGATCTGGCCACCGAGGAACAACAGCAGAAGCTCGGCTACGAGCATTGGCAGCCCGTCGCCCCCAGCGCCGTCTCCCATGATCCTGCCAATGCCGACTACCAGGTGCCCACTGCCCTCGACAAGGACGGTATTCGCCGGGTGATCGATGGCTTCGTCGCTGCGGCGCAGCGCGCGGAAAAGGCCGGCTTCGACACCGTTGAGATCCACGCCGCTCACGGCTACCTGCTGAACCAGTTCCTCTCGCCGCTGGCCAACCAGCGCACCGATGAATATGGCGGCAGCCGCGAGAACCGCATGCGTCTCGTGCTCGAGATTGCCGAAGCCGTTCGCGCTGTCTGGCCCGCCGACAAGCCGCTGCTCGCCCGTCTCTCGGTCAGCGACAATGCCGAAGGCGGCTGGACCGTCGAGGACAGTGTGGTCCTGGCGCGCGAACTCAAGGCCCGTGGCGTTGACGCCATCGATTGCTCCAGCGGCGGTCTCGCCCAGGGGCGCATCAAGTCCGCCCCGAATTATCAGGTGCCTTTTGCCCATGCCGTGCGCGCTGGCGCCGACATTCCCACCATGGCCGTCGGCGTGCTTGGCGATATCCATGGCGCCGAGGCGATCCTGGAAAATGGCGAGGCGGACTTCATCGCCCTGGCGCGCGGCGCCCTGGCCGATCCCAATTGGCCGCTTCACGCCAATACCGCGCTCGGCGGCGACTACACCGCCTGGCCCGTCCAGACCCAGCGCGTCGCCGACTACGATCGCCTGATGGTCGCAGCCAAGGGCTGACGAGAACGGGGGGCGCCGGCCGGGATAAGGGCCCGCCCCCACTTTGATCGCTGCAGGTGAGACCTCCGTTGAACAGAGGCTCCTGCATGCGCGTACCGGCTCACCCTAATTCCGCCCCAGTAGCGGGTTCACCTTCTGCTCGACGCAACGAGGAGACAAGCCATGGATAAAAAGGCTGCAATCATGGCCCTGATGGCCGCCTGGGGCGTGGGCGCCTGCACCGCCCTGCCCGCCATGGCGCAGGACAGCGAAGCGCCCGCCGCCGAGGAAGCCGGCGAGGCCGGCAGCGACAACCCGCTGCTCAACCGTGTCTGGGTCCGCTCCGATGCCGATTCGGGCCTGCCGGGCAGCATGCAGATCTTTTTGGCCGATGGCACGCTGGTCAGCGATTCGTGCTGGGAGACCTATCGCCTCTCCAACTGGCAGCAGGTGTCCGACACCGAAATTTCGTGGGACGAGGACGGTATGACCATCAGCGCCGACATCACCTCGCTGACACCTGACGAGCTGGTTCTGACCATGAAGCTGGTCGGTGGCGACGAGGAAGTGCGCTTTGCTCCCGCCAGTGTGCCCTATCTTTGCCCCGACATGCCCCGCTGACACACTCAACGTGCACAGTCTGCTGACGAATTGGCCTCAGATGACAACCTGAGTGCCAATCTCCACCACGCGGCCGGTCGGGATATGGAAATATTCCGTCGCGTCGCTGGCATTGCGCGCCAGGCGGATGAAAAGCCTGTCCTGCCAGAACCTTAGCAGCCCGCCCTTCTGTCCCACCTTCAGCGAGCGCCGCGACAGGAAGAACGAGGTCGACATGATGTCGAACTTCCAGCCCAGCTTTCGCGCCAGCGCCAAGGCCTTGGGAATATTGGGACTTTCCATGAACCCGAAGGTCACCACCACCCGCGAGAACAGCTCGTTATAGGCATCGATGGTCACCTTCTCATCGTCCGGCACGCGCGGCGAGGTCGAAGTCCGCACCGTCAGGATGACGTTCTGCTCGTGTAACACCTTGTAATGCTTGAGAGAATGCAACAGCGCCGTCGGCGCACCCTCGACGTCGGAGGTCAGGAATATCGCCGTACCCGGCACCACCGTCGGCCGCTTCTTGGCCAGGTTGTTGACCAGAAATTCCAGCGGCACCTCATCCCGTCGCGTCTTGTCGGAAAGCCGCTTTCGCCCGGCCATCCAGCTCCACATCAGCAGCGCGACGGCCAGCGCCACAACTGCCGGAACCCAGCCGCCCTGGAACAGCTTGGCCGCATTGGCGGCAAAAAAACCACCGTCGATAATAAGATAGACCGCGCCGAAGCCGATGACGGCGGCCGGATGCCATTTCCAGTTGCGCCACATGACGACCACGAGCAGGGACAGCGTCACGATCATCACGCCGGACACGGCGATGCCGTAAGCGTTTGAAAGAGCTTCCGAACTCTGGAAAATGAGCACGAGCAGCAGCACCCCGATCATCAGCATGGCATTGATCTGCGGCATATAGATCTGCCCGCTCTGCGTCGCCGATGTGTGCTGCACGATCATGCGCGGCAGCATGTTCATGGCAATGGCCTGCTGCGCGAGGCTATAGGTGCCGGTGATCACTGCCTGGCTGGCAATGATGGTGGCGAGCGTCGCCAGGCCGACGAACGGCAATAGCGCCCAATCCGGCTGCATCTCGAAGAACGGGCTCTGCACATTCTCCACCCCCACCTGGAGCACGAAGGCGCCCTGCCCGAAATAATTCAGCAGCAGGCACGGGAAAACCAGGCCGAACCAGGCGATCACGATCGGCTTGCGCCCGAAATGCCCGAGATCGACATAGAGCGCCTCGGCGCCGGTCACTGCCAGAAACACCGCGCCCATGACGACGAAGGCAATCCCGATATGGGTGGCAAGAAACTGGATACCCAGAAACGGGTTCAGCGCCTGCAAGACCGCAGGATATTCAATGATGTGAACGAGGCCGCTGACACCCAGCGTCAGGAACCACACGGCCGTAACCGGCCCGAAAACCGTGGCCACCTTGGCGGTACCGAACCGCTGAACGGCGAAAAGACCAATGATGATGACGAGCGTGATCGGGACGACCCAGCGGCCCATGCCTGGAGCGACCAGATCGATGCCTTCGACCGCTGAGAGCACGGAAATAGCAGGTGTAATAATGGCATCGCCGAAGAACAAGGCAGCGCCGAGCACGCCGAGGCCGGTAATCCAGGCAGGCGGTTTTGCAAAGGTCTTGCGTGCAAGCGCCATAAGGCTGAGCGTGCCACCCTCGCCATTATTGTCGGCCCGAGTGACGAAGAAAACGTACTTCACGGCGACCGTAAGGGTCAAAGCCCAGACGATGAGCGAGAGAAGCCCCAGAATCTCGATATGAGATGCCGCAGCGCCTGGCCGGACATGCATGGCTTGGCGGAAGGCGTAGATCGGGCTGGTGCCGATATCGCCGTAGACCACGCCGATTGCTCCGATTGTCAGGAGCGGAAGACTGCTTTTTGCGTGGCTGGCCTGGGAGGTCGCTACGTCACCGGCCTTGTGACCGGCATCATCCGTACGCGTCATGAGCTTTTGGGCTCTCACTGTTTCAAGGCGGGCGCCGCTATACACCCGCCGCCCGCCACACACAATGCCTGCTCGAACGATTGGTTCATAAACCAGTCGGGGCCGCCTCTTGCGAAGCGGCCCCGGCCAGGTAAGCGAAGACGTCGAAGTCCTCGAAAGACTTAGGAACGAGCGGCCTTGGTGGCGTTGCCCCACCATACCAGCTGGTCCAGCATGTCCTTGGCGGACGGACCGATCGAACCTTCGATCTCGCTGAAAGGCTTGTTCTGCTGCCCGAGCGGGTGCACGGCGAAAAAGTCGCCGCCACCGATATGAACGGCCGAGCGGGTCGAAACCATCTGCAGTTCGACGCCGATACCGCGCAGGTGCTCGGCGGCGCGAGCAGCGCCGACAGCGCCGTAGCCGACAATGCCGAAGGGCTTGCGGTTCCACTCGTTATAGGCCTGATCGAGGGCGTTCTTAAGCGCGCCAGTGATCGAACGGTTGTACTCGGCAACGACGAAGATGAAGCCGTCGAATTCGCCGATCTTCTTCTGCCAGGCAACTGCATGCTCGTCGCTCGAGGGCATCCAGAGGTTCGACGCGGCCTCATTGAAGAACGGCAGGTCGAAATCGCGTAGGTCGATCAGTTCGGCCTCGATCTCGGGGCGTTCATTGGCCTTATCGAGAATCCACTGAGCCGGCTTTTCGCCGAAGCGCGTATCACGGGTGGACGAAATAACGACGCCGATCTTGAGTTTGGACATCTCTGCCCTCCTTGGTAACAAATCGTAACTGAGGCGATATATGTGCCTGGGCTAAAGAACCTCAAGAGGGCACGCCAGTGTCTGCCGGGAACAAAATGGCACCCCAGGCACACATATGTAAGTATCGGTTGTACTGAGTTTTCTGCTGCATTTAGGGCCGCTCGCTCCGAGCACGGCCCGTCTTAAAACCGATCAGCAAACGCATTGTTCCATATTGGCGAACGAGGTTGCGTGGTTAGCCCGCCAGGACCGAGATATAACGACGCGTCGCCGAGTCAAATCCCATGATCAGTGCGTCGGCCGTAAGGCCATGCCCGATTGACACCTCAGCGACACCGGAAACTGCGGCTTGAAAGGCTGGAAGGTTTTCAAGCGTCAGGTCATGGCCGGCATTGACGCCCAGGCCCAGCGCTCGAGCGGCGACGCTGGTCTGTGAGAGCGCCTCCAGCTGCCTCTGTGCTTCCTGAGGGTCATTAAAGCAAGCACCATAGGGACCGGTGAAGAGCTCGATGCGATCGGCGCCGGTTGCGTGAGCTGCAGCAACGCCATCCTCTCCTGCATCAGGATCGCAGAACAGGGAAATCCGTCGTCCGGGTCGCTTCAGACGCTGGACGACCGATGTGAGAAAATTGCCCTCGCCCAGAAAATCCCAGCCATGATCCGACGTGGCCTGTGCTGGATCGTCGGGTACGAGGGTCACCTGATGCGGACGAACATCCTCGATCAGAGCAAGGAAGTCCTCGCTCGGATAGCCCTCGATGTTGAATTCGGCCCGCGGATATTCAGCATTCAACAGTGCTGAAAGATCGTAGACATCGCTCCGGCGGATGTGTCGTTCGTCGGGACGGGGATGGATGGTAATGCCACTGGCCCCCGCATCCAGCACGACACGCGCAATGTGGGTCACGCTTGGCCAGGGCAGATTGCGCCGATTGCGAAGCTGCGCGACAGCATTGAGATTGACGGAAAGCAGGGTCATGGCAGGACTCGATCTGTTCAGGCCCTGCCATACACCACACTGGACGATCCGCCCAATCGAACCTTTTGATAGGCTCGATCAGTGAGGATGCTACATGCCCTCGGGACCGCGACTGATCGCGGCAAGACCGGTGCGCACCACTTCGACGAGCCCGAGCGGAGCCATTAGTGCAATGAAGCTGTCCACCTTATCGGGCTTGCCCGTCACTTCGAAAACAAAGCTTTCGACGGTCGCGTCGACAATATGGGCGCGGAAGGCATCTGCCAGACGCAGGGTCTCGGCTCGATGTTCGCCCGAACCCTTCACCTTGATCAGCGCCAGTTCGCGCTCGAGGTATGCACCTTCGGCCGTGAGGTCATGCACCCTATGAACGGGTACTAGCCTTTCGAGCTGCGTCTTGATCTGCACCAGCACTTTGGGCGTGGCGACGACGACGACAGTGATGCGACTAAGTCGCTTGTCGTGTTCGGTCTCGCTGACCGTCAGGCTCTCGATATTATAGCCACGCGCCGAGAACAGACCAACGACCCGCGCCAGGATACCGGGCTCATTGTCCACGAGCACGGACAAGGTATGGCGCTCGGCCTGCTGGGTTTCCTGGGTCAGGAAATAGGCGGAACCGGTGGGTTGCAAATGTGCGTTCATGTTCTTTACCTCCACGACCGGCCTAGACCAGCGCGCGTCCCTTCTCGTCGATGATGTCGCCGATATTGGCGGTGTCGGGCAGGATGATCTCGTTATGCGGCTTGCCGGACGGGATCATGGGCAGGCAGTTCTCGTCCTTTTCCACCAGCACGTCGAACAAAACGGGGCCGTCATAATCGATCATGTCGGCGATCGCTGCGTCCAATTCTGCCGGCGTGTCGCATTTGATGCCCTTGGCCCCATAGGCCTCGGCCAGCTTGACGAAATCAGGCAGCGATTCCGAATAGGAATGGGCGTAGCGCGAACCGTGCAACAGGTCCTGCCACTGTCGCACCATGCCCATGCGTTCGTTGTTGAGGATGAAGACCTTGATCGGCAGGCGGTATTGCACGGCAGTGGAAAGCTCCTGCATCGTCATCTGAACCGAGGCCTCTCCTGCGATGTCGATCACCAGTGCGTCAGGATGCGCCACCTGCACACCCACCGCAGCCGGCAGCCCATAGCCCATCGTGCCCAGACCACCCGAGGTCATCCAGCGGTTAGGCTGGTCGAAATGGAAATGCTGGGCCGCCCACATCTGGTGTTGGCCGACTTCAGTGGTGATGTAGACCTCCTTAGCCTGCTTCCTCGTGGCTTCGTAGAGCCGCTGGATGGCCCATTGCGGCTTGATCACCTCGTCCGAATTCTTGAAGCCGAGCGAATTGACCGAACGCCACTTCTCGATCTGCGACCACCAGGGCGCAATCGCCTCGGTGCGCGGCTGATTGGTCTTGCTGCGCCAGATCCGGATCATCTCTTCGAGCACGCGATTGCAATCGCCCACGATCGGCAAGTCGACGCGGATGATCTTGTTGATCGAGCTCGGGTCGATGTCGACATGGATCTTGGTGCTGTGAGGCGAAAAGGCGTCCACCCGCCCGGTAATGCGGTCGTCGAAACGCGCGCCGATATTGATCATCACGTCGCAATCGTGCATCGCCATATTGGCTTCGTAGGTCCCATGCATGCCCAGCATGCCCATCCATTGCGGATTGGACGCCGGGAAGGAACCCAGGCCCATGAGCGTCGACGTCACCGGGAAACCGGTCAGTTCGGCCAGCTCACGCAGGTTTTCGGACGCTTCCGGACCCGCATTGATCACGCCGCCGCCCGTATAGAAGATCGGACGCTCCGCCTTGAGCATGAGGTCAACGGCCGCCTCGATGGCACCGAGGTCACCGTCGACTTGGGGCCGATAGGACTTGTGGCGGAGTGAACCCGGCTCGGGTTTGTAATAGTCGCCGACGGCGAACTGCACGTCCTTGGGAATATCGATGACGACAGGTCCGGGACGACCTGTGGTGGCAATGTGGAAAGCCTCATGCAGCACGCGCGGCAAGTCCGCGACGTTCTTCACGAGGTAATTGTGCTTGGTGCAGGAGCGCGTGATTCCGACGGTATCGCATTCCTGAAAGCCATCGGTGCCGATCAGCGTGGTCGGCACCTGCGCGGTGATGCAGACCAGCGGAATAGAGTCGAGAAGGGCGTCGGTCAGCCCCGTGACGGCATTTGTGGCGCCGGGGCCCGAGGTGACCAGAACCACGCCGGGCTTGCCGGTCGAACGCGCGTATCCCTCGGCCATGTGAGTGGCACCCTGTTCATGGCGAACCAGGATATGCTTGACGAAGTCCTGCTGGAACATGGCGTCATAGATCGGCAATGCAGCGCCGCCCGGATAACCAAAGATGTGCTCGACACCCTGATCGGTCAGCGCCTGGATCACCATTTCAGCGCCGGTCATTTTCTCGGCCATTGTCAGCCCTTCCTGAATACTTGCCCCTCCCGGGGTCAGTTCGTCGTTTTCCGCCCCTCCCCGCGCGGCGGAAAAAAGGCAATAAAAAAGGCCCCGTTCGGGACCTCATGTTCGGCGCACCAGCTATCGCGCGGGGTGTCACCCCACGTTGCCGATGCGCCTGCTTACTACGAGAATGAGTGACCGCACTGGACCGCTCCAAATTTCTAGACGCGGCATTGATAAGTGCATCGAGCGGCAAAAGTCAAGCCAATCACATGTAAGCGCGCTCATATGAAGTGGGGACACTGCCATTGCTGCCCATTTAAGGGATTGCAGCACCGCACAAGGATGTTAAAGCCGCAACCATCGCAATTTATGACAGTTCGATGACATGAGCAAAAGCGCGCTGGACAAGGACTTGCAGCGGGTTTCCGGTCTGGAGACCGCGACCCATGACCTCAGCCGTTCGCTGGCCGCACCAGGCATAGCGCTCGTCTTTCTGCTGGTCGTGGCGGTCTGGGCCAGTTTCGCGGTCGGCCAAGGCCCCTCCACTTACATAGTTGTCATCGGCGCTGCTATTGCAGGCTATATGGCGCTGAATGTCGGCGCCAACGACGTCGCCAACAATATGGGGCCTGCTGTCGGCTCGCGCGCACTCACCATGGTCGGCGCGCTGGTGATCGCCGCAATTTTCGAAGCGGCCGGGGCACTCCTGGCGGGTGGCGACGTAGTCAACACCGTGGCACGGGACCTGCTGCTCACGCCGGAAATCGAGACGACGACCTTTATCCTGGTCATGATGGCTGCGTTGCTGGCCTCGGCGCTCTGGGTCAATCTCGCGACTTTCATCGGCGCCCCGGTATCCACCACCCATGCGGTGGTCGGCGGCGTCGTGGGCTCGGGTATCGCCTCGGCTGGCTTCGCCATCGTCAATTGGAGCGTGATCGGCACTATCGCGGCAAGCTGGGTCATCTCGCCGGTTCTCGGCGGAATCTTTGCAGCTGCCTTCCTCCTCATCATCCAGACGACCATCACCAATCGCCTCGACAAGATTTCCGCAGCACGGATCTGGGTCCCCATTTTTGTCGCCGCCATGACCGGCATTTTTGCCATGTATCTGGCCACGAAGGGCTTAAGCCGCATCTGGAGACCGGACTTCCTGACCACATTGGGGTTGGGTATCGTTTTTGCCGCGCTTGGGTGGCTCCTGGCCATGCCTTGGGTGCGCAAGCAATCGCGAAACATGGAGAACCGCAAGAAGCATGTCGCAACGCTTTTCCGTCTACCCCTGATCGTAGCGGCAGCGCTCTTATCTTTCGCGCACGGCGCTAACGACGTTGCCAATGCCATTGGGCCTTTCGCCGCCATCGTCACCGCGGTCCAGACCGGCCAGGGCGAGGTCGCCGGCATCGTGCTGCCGCTTTGGGTGCTCGCAATTGGCGCAGTCGGCATTTCCCTGGGCTTGGCACTTTTCGGCCCGCGCCTGATCCGCACGGTTGGCGAGCAGATCACCAAGCTCAACGAAATCCGTGCCTATTGCGCTGCACTCTCGGCTGCGATCACCGTGCTCGTCGCATCGGCTCTGGGCATGCCCGTCTCCTCCACGCATATTGCCGTGGGCGCCGTCTTTGGCGTCGGCTTCCTGCGTGAATACATATCCCGCCGGGATGCTCATGGCAGCTCGGTGCCGGTCAATGCGCGCTTTGTGGATTCGAGCCAGTTGAACGGCACGCCTGAAGAAGCTCTGGCCAATGCCAGGCAGGTCGAAGGGCGCCTGCTGGTGCGGCGCCAACATGTCTACAGCATCTTTGCGGCCTGGGTCGTGACCGTGCCGGCGGCGGCTCTGCTCTCGAGCCTGCTCTACCTGATCCTTGATCTGATTATTTAGCCGCCTCGAAATGGCGCGCATGCAATTGCGCAGCCAGCCGTCCGAGAGAGCGATCCGCCAGGAGACGCTTGGCTTCCGACAACGTCACCCAATGGCGAAGCCGCTGGTTGTCTTCCCGCCAATGTTCATGCTGTTGCGTGACGAGCAATGGGTAGAGATCGACATCCACAAGCGTGACCCCATCATTGCCGATGCTGGCCCGGTAGCTGCCGACGGGCGTCTGTTCGATAGCGCCGGAAACGCCAGCCTCCTCGAGGGCCTCGTTTGCGGCGCTGTCCCATGGCGTAAGACCAGGCTCGATGGCGCCCTTGGGAAAGATCCATTTTCCGCTACGGCGAGAGGTTACGAGCAGAAAAGCCATACGCCCATCGACCAGGGCATAGGGCAAGGCCCCAGCCTGTCGCAGCGCCGAGGGTGTCTCGACCTTCGGACTCCAATTCTTGAGAAATTCACGCATCGCCTGGCCTCTAATCTTCCATCCCCGGCCCTGTGGCATGGCTTGCCTGCAGGAGTCTAGGTTACAACGAGAAAGGGCCCCGAAGGGGCCCATTCAAATTGATGCGCTTCGGATGGAAATCCGCCGCTCTTAGCTCAGCAGGGTGAGGTCCGTGGCCGAAACCTTGCCATCACGGCCGGTCTGCAGCTCGAAGCTGACCTTGTCGCCCTCGTAAAGGCCCTGCAGGCCCGAACGCTGGACAGCCGAAATGTGCACGAATGCGTCCTTCTCGCCATTGTCGGGCGAGATGAAGCCGTAGCCCTTGGTGGTGTTGAAGAATTTCACGGTCCCAGTGATGGCGGCCATGGTAGAAAACCTCTTGGTCTGTTGTGCCGCAACATGCGGCGGAAGGGTTTATCCGGCTGAACCGGACTTACGATTCACGAGATCAGGAGGTAGCCTAGTTTCCGGCAAGCCGGCCGTTCAGGTAGCGCAAGACAAGTGGCACGTAAGAACATTATCTCTCGCTGTTTGGATTTTTTCAAGATCGATCATTCCACACAGAAGAGCACCCGGCTGGAAGCTCCAACCGGGTGTCTGGCGCCTGGAGGCGCTTACGCCGCAGGGGGCGCTACGGCATAGGGAACCGACTTAGCCACGCGGGCAGACGTCGATATATTCGCGGCCATTGCGATCACGGTAGACGCACTGGTTGGTGGCGCGGTTATGGACGCGCAGGTAGTCGCCGACTGCTGCGCCGGCAACGGCGCCAACGCCAGCACCGACTGCGGTGCCGACAAGGCTACCACCGGTGGCAGCGGCACCAACCACACCGCCGCCGATAGCGCCGACAGTGGCGCCCTGCTGGGTGGTCGTACAGGCCGCAAGCGAAAGTGCGGTGGCGGCGATGATCAGGATCTTATGCATGGAATTCCTCCGACGAGATGCTCGGTCGAAAGAATGCAGATGCTCGTGCAAAGGTTCCTGACGCATTTTAATCTTTCTTGAACTTATTTGTTTTGGCTCCAGCCAGCCCTGCCACGGCGATGCCGACCCAGGCGAGGATCATGGCGGCTCCACCAATAGGCGCAGCCGCTGGGAACAACCCCTGGCCCAGCCTCTCGCGGGCCACAAGGTCAGCTGCAAAGAGCAATGTTCCGATGGCCAGAACGCTGCCCGCATATCTCAATGCCTTCGAGTGCCCCGCCAATCCCAAGGCGAGGAGTGCGGGGCCATGCGAGAGGCAGATCGCAGCCAGTGCCAGCATGTTACGCGAGTCCGTCGCATGGGAGGCACTGGCGGCTGCGGCCACGCCCAAGGCCCCAACAATTCCGGCTGCTGCCAGGAGAAAGCGGTGATGCACGGTCCAATCTCCCTGCGCCGGAACGCCTTTCCCCGCCATGGGGATTAGACTAGAGCATGCACTGCGAGTGTGAGAAACGACAATGAGTGACAAAGTCGCGGCGATCGATACCGGGGAAGCCTTGCCGCCCAAGATGGGTGGATGGGGAGCAGAACTCAGTGCCACCTTTGCGCTGGCCTGGCCCTTGGTCATCGCACAGGTGGCGCAGAATGCCTTGCAGGCTACAGACGTTCTGATGATGGGCTGGCTCGGCCCGCAGGCCCTAGCTGCGGGCACACTTGCCAATAGCTTCATCATGCCGCTTTTTCTGTTCGGCGTCGGCGTGGTGGGCGCCGTTGCGCCGCTCACCGCACAGGCTCGTGGCGCTCGCGACATCAAGGCCATTCGCCGCGTCGTACGGCAAGGCTTCTGGGCAGCCTTTGTCCTGGCACTGTTGCTTGCACCAGTCATTCTCCAGATCAAGACGGTGTATAGCTGGCTCGGCCAGGACCCGATCCTGGCGGCCCGCGCCGAGGAATACATTCAGATCGCGGTGCTGATGCTATTCCCCGCCATGGGCGTCATCGTACTGCGATCCCTGCTCTCGACCTTCGACGCCACCCGCATCATCCTGCTGATCACCGTCGGCGGAGTGATGCTGAACGCAGGCGCCAATTACCTTCTGATGTTCGGCCATTTCGGGCTGCCGCGCCTGGAATTGCGCGGCGCGGCCATTGGCACGGTCATCACCAACCTGTTCATGCTCGCGGCCATGCTCACCTATGTTCTGCGGCATCGTCGGTTCAAGCGGTTCAACATTCTTATCCGGTTCTGGAAGCCGGATTGGCCGCGCTTCAGCGAAATCTTTAAAATCGGTACGCCTATCGGCCTCACCGTTCTGGCCGAAGTTAGTCTCTTTGCCGCTGCGGCAATTCTCATGGGACGCCTCGGGACCGACGAACTCGCAGCGCACGCCGTCGCCTTGCAATGTGCTTCGCTGGCGTTCATGGTCCCCTTGGGGCTCGGTGTGGCCGCCACCGTGCGGGTCGGCATCGCCTATGGGCGCAGGGACGCCGAAGGCATTCGCAAGGCCGGTTGGATGAGCTTCGCCCTGGGCACCTGCTTCATGGCCGTCTCGGCGATGTGCTTTATTCTTTTCGGCCCCGCGATCGTTTCCGTCTTCCTCGATCCGAGCGTGCCAGAAAATGCCAATGCCCTGCTTCTGGCCGCGTCCTTCCTGGCCATCGCCGGCCTGTTTCAACTTGTCGACGGCGCTCAGGTCGTGGCAGCGCATGCGCTGCGGGGGCTCAGCGACACCAAGATCCCGATGCTTATGGCCATCTTCGGCTATTGGTGCGTGGGGCTGCCCATAGCGTATCTGATGGGCTTCGTATTGGAGCTGCGCGGCGTGGGCATCTGGCTCGGTCTGGCGGCAGGCCTGGCATTCGTGGCCGTTCTTCTGGTCGCCCGATTTGCCATGCGCGAACGCCTGGGACTGCTGCGACCGCTTGAGATCGTCTAGAGCGGCCTGGCTTCCATCTCCAGGCGCGGCCAATCTGCCATTCGGTTGCGAAACCAGGTCCGCTGCCGCTTGGCATATTGGTGCGTAGCGATAATTGCGCGGTCTATGGCTTCGGCGCGCGTCATGCGGCCCGCCTGCCAGGCCGATATTTCTGGCACGCCGATGGCCTTCATCGCCGGCAGAGAGGGATCGAGCCCCTGTGCCATGAGCGCTTCGACTTCTTCGACAGCCCCACTTTCGAACATGGCTTCAAAACGTTTGGCGATCCGGGCACGAAGCACCTCACGCTCGAGCCAGACAATGGTCTTCTCGATATGCCAGTCATCCAGCAGCCCAGGCTGCTGATCCTGCTGAAAATGGGATATTGGCTGCCCGGTGGCGCGCTTGACGGCCAAAGCGCGGACGACCCTTTGGGGGTCGGCGACCTTGAGGCGTCGGGCCGTATCTGGATCCTCCGCCAGCAACTTCGCCATACGGCCTGCCTCATCCAAGGCATCGATCTCTTGCTGAACCACGAGCACGACAGACGCCGGCACATCGGGCACGTCCGCGAATCCGCTTGTCAGGGCATCGAAGTAAAGTCCTGTTCCACCGACGAAAATGACCTCACGCTCCGGATCAACTTGAGCAATCAGCGCAGTCACTGCGCGCACCCATTGCCCCGTCGAAAATCGTTGCCCTGCCGGTACAGCGCCATAAAGGGCATGTTCGGCCATACCCTCCTCCTCCACGCTGGGACGGGCGGTGACAACGCGAAGTGTGTCATAGACCTGCATGGAATCGGCGTTGACGATCACGCCCCCCGACTGCCGGGCTCTGGCCAGAGCCAGGGCCGACTTGCCGCTGGCAGTGGGACCCGCTATCAGCACAGCGCGTCTCTGGTCGCTCACCGCACGTCTCCGAAAGTTTCAGCCATCATGCCGGTTCTGTCCCTGATCGCCAATCCTGCAGACCCCGAACTGAGCCCCGCGCTTGTTGCCGCCGTGGTCGCAAAAACGGGCGGCGAACTCAACTGGCTAAACCATGGCGTTGCCTGCGACATCATCGAGCCAGAGGCTTCCGACGCACTGGAAATCGCGCGCGATAGTCTTCTGGGCAGGGCCGTGGATGCCAATGTCGTGCCGACCGAGGGGCGCCGCAAGCTGCTTTTGGTGGCCGACATGGACTCCACCATGATCGAGCAGGAATGCATAGACGAACTTGCCGCAGCCCTCGACCTCAAGCCGCAAGTCGCCGAAATCACCGATCGCGCCATGCGTGGTGAGCTCGATTTCGGCCAGGCGCTGGATACGCGCGTCGCGCTGCTGCGCGGATTGGAGCGCAGCGTGATCGAGGAAGTTCGTCGCGAGACGATAACCCTGACGCCTGGGGGCCGCGCCCTGGTGCATACGATGAAAGCATATGGCGCCTATACGTCGCTGGTGTCCGGCGGCTTCACCTTGTTTGCCGACTATTTCGCCAGGCGCATCGGCTTTGACGAAGCCATCGCCAACGTTCTCGAATTTGACGGGGATCGACTCAGCGGCACAGTGTCCAAACCGATTGTCGACAAGAACACCAAGCGCGAGCGCCTGCTGGCTCTCGCCAGCGAACGCGGCCTCTCCCTCGACCAGTCCATGGCGGTGGGAGACGGGGCGAATGATCTCGACATGATCAGCGTCGCCGGCTTCGGTGTCGCCCTCCATGCCAAGCCTGCCGTGGCGGACGCTGCTGGCCTGCGGATCGATCACGGCGACCTGACAGCTCTTCTCTACCTGCAGGGCTATGCGGAGGATGAGTTCGTCCGGTAGGCCTGACGCTGGACATCATCGGAGTTTTCCGCCTAGCTTTTTCCCAGCGGAGACACCGCAGGAGGCGCATCAGTGTCGATGACTATTCTGGAGGGACGAAGCTGCGGCACATGCACTGCCTGTTGTTCCTTCGCGCCAATCCGCGTCGAAACCCTTAAAAAGCCTGCCAATACGCTCTGCGCGCACTGTGCAGCGGACAAGGGCTGCACGGTCTACGATGTGCGGCCGCAGGTGTGCCGGGGCTTTTACTGCGGTTGGTTCTTTCTCCCCGAGCTCGGGCCGGAATGGCATCCCGAGCGCAGTGGTGTCGTGATCCGCTCGGAGTCTTTCAACAACGACACCATCACTATCCTGGTGCTGCGATTTTCCGAATTCCTCGTCTCGGAGGAATTTGCAGGCCTAGTCGGTGCATGGGTCCAAGCAGGCATCTCGGTGGAATTCGAGCGGGTCGGACCAGAGGGCCACCTCCCCGCCAAGATGCGTATGAACGAATTGCTCGAGGAAGCCGTGGCTGCGCGCGACCTGCGCGAAATGCAGAAAATGTTCGCCTGGTCCCTTGCCCACATCGACCAATCCCACACCTGGGAACGTGACGAGACCGAATTCTACAGCGCCCTGGCCTAGCCGTTCCATCTCATCCGCATGTAGACGCCCCCGGTCTTCAGTTCGTCCAGCATCTGGGCGAGCCGCTTCCGCTTTGTCTCATCGCGCTGCGCCTTGTTGATCCAGAGCAGGTAATCGTTTCGCTGATAAGGCGGCCGCGCGTCGTAACGGGCACGCAGACCATTTGTCTCCAGTGCCAGACGCACGAAGTCCGGCATATCCTCGCGAGGTCTCAACGGACGAAGTCTCGGGCTCATCGCACTATCCTTTTCTTTCAGGATGAGCCTTGAGACACACACATCCTGACAGGAACAAATGCGGTATTCTATTGCCGCATCTGTCAACGGTGAAGAACTCGCCCTGCACGCGCTTCGCTCGGGCCGAATCGCGCTAGATTTCGCTCATGCAGCCCTATCTTCAACTTCTCTCCGACATTCTCGAACACGGCACAGACAAGGCTGATCGGACCGGCACCGGGACGCGCAGCCTGTTCGGCTACCAGATGCGCTTCGACCTCGCGAAGGGTTTCCCTTTGCTGACGACCAAGAAGCTGCACCTGAAGTCCATCATTTATGAACTGCTCTGGTTCATCCGCGGCAAGACAAATGTGCGTTGGCTGCAGGAGCATGGCGTCAAGATCTGGGATGAGTGGGCCGACCAGAATGGTGACCTTGGCCCGGTCTATGGCAGCCAATGGCGGTCATGGCCTGCTCCCGATGGCCGTCAGATCGACCAGATCGCCAATGTCATTCATTCCATAAAGACCAAGCCGGACAGCCGCCGTCACATCGTTTCCGCCTGGAACCCCGCAGAAGTCGACGAGATGGCACTACCGCCTTGCCATTGCCTCTTCCAGTTCTATGTCGCCAACGGCAAGCTGAGTTGCCAGCTCTACCAGCGCTCCGCCGACACCTTCCTCGGTGTCCCCTTCAACATCGCTTCCTACGCGCTCCTCACCCACATGGTAGCCCAGGTATGCGATCTGGACGTCGGCGATTTCGTCCACTCCTTTGGCGACGTGCATCTCTACTCCAACCATTTCGAACAGGCCCGACTGCAACTGACCAGGGAGCCACGTCCCTTGCCGCGCTTGATCATGAACACGGAACGCAGGAACCTGGAGGATTTCGTCTTCGAAGATTTCGCCTTCGACGGCTACGATCCCCATCCTCATATCAAGGCCGCCGTCGCCGTATGAGCCGCTCGCTTGCAGAGCTCACCGATTTGCTTTCGGAAGTGTCCGACATTTATGCATCGCGTAACGTCATCGCTCGGGACGATGACTGGTATCTGCTCAAGGTGCAGGAAGAACTGGGCGAGCTGGTTGCTGAATATCTTAAGACGACATCCCGTGCACGCCTCAAAGGAGCGGATATGCCGACCATCCGGACTGCCATGCAAGACGAGGCAGCGGACGTTCTGGCCATGCTGCTGCTGTTTGCCCGCCACAACGACATCGATCTCGAGACGGCGCTGGAGCGCAAGTGGTTTCAATACCTTGGCAGCACTCCGTAAAGGTTTGCACTGTCCAATTCGGACTGTCGTGATACACCAAGGCAGCACATCCGGGAGGTTCGGGATGAGAAACGCTATACTTGCCGCAATCGTGTTTTCCGCGTCACCAGCTTTCGCCAATGACACGGCCGCGGTCCTGACCACCGGCGGGCTGGAGTTTATCAGCCACGGCGAAATCGCCATGGAAAGCGAAGACCTTTACATCTCGCGTGATGAAATCCGCGTCACGTATGTCTTCCGCAATGACAGCGATCAGGATCAGTCGCTTCTCGTCGCCTTTCCAATGCCTGACATAACACCGAGCCATTTCACTCCGGATGCCTTTCCGACAGGCCCCCTGGACAATCTGTTTGAGTTCGAGACGACCTTTAATGGAGAGCCGGTCGAGGCAGTGCTGCACGAATATGCATATGCCGCCGGTGTCGACCGCACGGATCTGATCCGGCAACTCGGCCTGCCCATCGTGTCCATAAGCGATGAAGCAATTGCAGCCGTAGATGCACTGGACGAAGAAACCACCGCGAAACTGCTCCATCTGGGCCTCGCCATTCCGGACATCTACGATGTCGGCGAGGGCATGGAGACGCATCACTGGCCCAACTGGACCTATCGCGCCACCTATACGTGGGAAGCCACCTTCCCCGCCGGCGAACGGGTCACCGTCGAACATCGCTACAAGCCCAGCGTCGGCGGCACCACCGGCGTCAGCTTCCTGTCCGAACCCTATGAGAATTACGACCCGGCTGCCGACTACGCGCGCAAATACTGCACCGACGAGGCATTTCTGGCGGCTGTCAGAAAAACGCTGAAGAATCCTGACGAGGTCTGGTCGGCCCCATTTTTCGAGAGCTGGATTTCCTACATTCTCAGCACGGGTGGCAATTGGGCCGGTGGCGGCATCGAAAAGTTTCGCCTCGTCGTGGATAAGGGCGACGAGCGAAACCTCGTCTCCTTCTGCGGCAATAATGTCAGAAAAATCGGGCCCACCACATTTGAAATGGTCGAGGAGAATTTCTGGCCCGAACGCGAGCTGGAAATCCTGATCCTGGAACGACATGACATGGATTATTGAGGCATCCTGCGATCATGTGTTTGCGCAGGGCCAGGCCCAACAAAGCGCAAGCCCCGGAATGAAACAGACGTCCCCGCTCTTGCGGGGATAACCTGGTGGACGTCGTGACAGCGAACAAAGACCTAACCATCCGCCCGGCCATGGCCGGCGACGCCGACCTGATCGTCGAATTCATCAAGGCGTTGGCTGCGTATGAGAAGCTGGCGCATGAGGCAAAGGCCAGTGCTGCGGACATCACGCGCGATCTGTTTGGCTCGGATCCGAAAGTGTTCTGTGAAATCGCCGAATGGGATGGCAGGCCGGGAGGGTTTGCGCTCTGGTTCTACACCTATTCGACCTTTCAAGGCCGCCACGGTATCTGGCTTGAAGACCTCTATGTCGACCCCGCCATGCGCGGCAAAGGCATTGGAAAGGCACTCCTGGTGAACCTGGCGCAGCGCTGCATACGCGAAGACCTTGGCCGCTTCGAGTGGTGGGTTCTCGACTGGAACGAACCGAGCATCGAATTCTACAAAAGCCAGGGCGGGGTCATGCAGGACGAATGGACCAAGGTCAGGGTCGAGGGTGAAGCGCTGGCACGCTTGAGCCAGTCATGACGATCAAGATCAGCCTGATTGCTGCCGTAGCACGGAATAACGTAATCGGTGCGCATCAAACCATTCCTTGGCGGATCCCGTCTGATTTCGCCTGGTTCAGGCAAACGACCATGGGCAAACCCATAATCATGGGCCGAAAGCAATTCGAAACGTTTTCCAAGCCTTTGCCGGGGCGCCCCCACATTGTCGTCACACGGCAGCACGATTATGCGCCGGCGGATGTCATCATCCATCACAACCTTGAGGAGGCGCTTGCAGCTGGCCACAGGCTGGCGGAGGCCAGTCACCAGAGCGAGATCATGGTGATAGGCGGCGGCGACATATACGCGCAGGCGCTGCCATTGGCGGATCGCCTTTATATTTCTCGCGTGGACCTCGAGCCACCGGGGGATGTCTTTTTTCCCGCGATAGACCCGGAAACTTGGGCGATTGTCGACCGACCGGATGTACCGCGCTCGGAAAAGGATGAGGCGGCCTACTCAATCGAGGTCTATGAGCGCTATCACGGTAGCGCGCATTGATCGTGCACGCGCCTTGCTTATATATGGCATCACAGTTTTCTCTTAGACACCGAAAGGAATGCGATGCCTTGGGAGAATAATGGAGGCGGAGGCGGCCGCAATAACGGCGGCCCCTGGGGTCAGGCCCCAGGCGGTGGCGGAGGTGGCGGCGGCCCACGTCGTCCCGGTGGGAACAACACTCCCAATCTCGAAGACATTCTGAACAGGGGCCGGGATCAGTTCAAGGGCGGCGTGCCCGGTGGACGCTGGGCCATCGTGGGCGGCGTGCTTGCGCTGCTCGCATTCTGGGGCGTCAATTCCATCTACACCATCAATCCGCAGGAAGTGGGTGTCGAGCTGCGCTTCGGCAAGCCCAAGCCGGAACTGTCCGGCCCGGGCCTGCACTTCATGTTGTGGCCGGTCGACACCGTCGAGCGCGTGGTCACCACCGTCAATCAGATCCAGATCGGCGTGGCCAATGCCAGTGGCACCCGCGCGGGCGCCAGCGACGGGCTGATGCTTTCGGGCGACCAGAACATCGTCAATGTTCAGTTCTCCGTGTTCTGGTTCATCAGCGACCCGACCGAGTACATCTTCAATGTCCGCGATCAGGACAGCCTCGTCCGCTACGCTGCCGAAAGCGCCATGCGCGAAGTCGTCGGTCGGCGTCCGGCTCAAGAGGTCTATTCCGACGACCGTGCCGGTATCCAGGCTGATGTGCTGCGGATCACGCAGAACACTCTGACCAATTACGGCCTCGGCGTCACTGTCAGCCAGATCCTGATCGAGAACGCGAGCCCACCGGCAGAGGTCATCGACGCGTTTAACGAAGTTCAGCGCGCCCGCCAGGACGAAACCCGCCTTCAGGAAGAAGCCCGATCCTACGCCAATACCCTGCTGGGTAATGCGCGCGGTGAAGCGGCGGCTGCCCGCGAAGATGCCGCTGCCTACACCAACCGCGTGGTGCAGGAAGCCACCGGTGAGGCGGAACGCTTCAATTCTATCTACGCCGAGTATGTGAATTCGCCGGACGTCACGCGTCAGCGCCTTTTCCTCGAAACCATGGAAGAAGTGCTCGGCGGATCGGAAAAGGTCCTCATCGAGAACGGCCAGAATGGTCAGGGCGTCGTGCCCTACCTGCCGCTCCCTGAACTGCGCTCGCGCGCTAACAGCACGACGGGGAACTGACCATGACAAACCGTCTCTTCATTATTGGCGCCGTCATTGTCGGCGCGCTCTACGTCCTCTTCTCCTCGATCTATATCGTCGACGAACGCGAACAGGCCATCGTCATGCGGTTCGGCCAGATCACCGATATCCGCACCGAGCCGGGCCTTTACTTCAAGATCCCGACCGATATCGTGGATAGCGTGCAGATCGTCGACGACCGGCTGTTGCGCTATGACATCGCCAATATGCGCGTTCAGGTGTCGGGCAACGCCTTCTATCAGGTCGATGCCTTCCTGACCTATCGCATCGCCGATGCCCGCCTGTTCCGCGAACGCGCCACCGGCCAGCTTTCCGTGGCCGAAGCGCGTATCGGGGCCAGTCTTGATGCCGCCCTGCGCCAGGTCTATGGTCTGCGCGAGTTCACTGATGCTCTTTCGGATGAACGCACGCAGATGATGCAGGAAACCCGCGACCTAATCCGTCCGGACCTTGCCGAACTGGGTCTCGACATTGTCGACGTGCGCATCCTGCGCACCGATCTTGATGCCGATGTTTCCGCCACCACGTTCGAACGCATGCGTGCCGAACGTCTGGCAGAAGCCGCCCTGCTCCGCGCCCGCGGTCAGGAACAGGCCCAGAGCCTGCGCGCTATTGCCGATCGTCAGGCCGTGGAAATTGTCGCCGCAGCCACCCGCGATGCCGAAATCATCCGCGGTCAGGGCGACGCCGAACGAAACCGCATCTTTGCGGCCGCCTATGGCCAGGATCCGGAATTCTTCGAGTTCTACCGTTCTATGGAAGCCTATCGCATAGCTCTGGCCAATTCCGGCACCACCATGGTGCTCTCCCCGGACAGCGCCTTCTTCCGTTACTTCGGTTCGGATGGGCAATTGCCTGCGGCCAGCACCACCTTCGGCACGCCCCTGCCGCCGGCTTCGAGCGTCGAGGTTCCGGCCACGACCGACACTCCTGCCCTCGACGGCTTGGGCATCGAGGAAACCGTCGCTCCGAGCATTACGCTCGAAGATGGCTCGGAATTGTCCCCGACCATCGGCACGGAGGCTCCTGCCCCCGTCGAGCCGACCGCCCCGGCAACGCCTGCCCCGGCTACTCAACCGGCACCTGCGCCGGCTCAATAGGCTCGGTAGCAGTCGACGACACAGTCCGGCGTGGTCATCCACGCCGGACTTTTTCTTTGTCCCGGGCATTTGCATCCCACCTGCGCCTCCCCTATATAAGGGGTGCTCGCAAGGGCTATGGCAATAAACGGTCATTGTAATAAACCCATCGGACCCGGGGGCAGTACCCGGCGTCTCCACCATCTTCCCTACCGGGGAAGCCAATGGGGACGAAACAGGATCGACGAGGGCGTAAAGAGTGTGCTTTTGCTCGGTGAGGTACCACCGTTATCGGTCCGAAACTTATAGTTGCTAATGACAACAATAAGGCTCCGGTCGCTCTCGCCGCGTAAGCGGTGCTAGCACTGGGAATTAAAGTCCTCCGCTCCTAGCCGGGCGGCAGGCGGGGTTCGCAGGCACCTGGCAACAGAAGCCTGCACTTCATCCAATCTTGTTCACCTTTGTCGCCTTTGTCCTTGAAATCTCTCGGCACGTAGGGCTGATATGGGCCGTTCGGGATTCTCCCGCACCGAAAAGGAGTGAAGGGCATTATGGCCGAAGACCACATGCGATACGACATTCTCGCCCAGGAAGCCCTGCGCGGCGTCGTGCGCAAGGTTCTGGCAGAGGTCTCGCGCACCGGTCTGCCGGGTGAGCACCACTTCTTCATCTCGTTTGCCACCCGCGCTCCGGGCGTACGGCTGTCGGAAGAATTGCTCAAGCAGTACGACAAGGAAATGACCATCGTGCTGCAGAACCAATATTGGGACCTCAAGGTCACCGAAAGTACATTCGAAGTGGGCCTGAGCTTCAACGGTCAGCCCGAGCTTCTGGTCGTGCCTTTCTCGGCAATCAAGGGCTTCTTCGATCCCTCCGTGCAGTTCGGCCTGCAGTTCGATCCTGCCACCGCGACGCGTGACGAGGAAGGCGCTGAAGCTGCCGCCGATGCTGCGACAGAAGAAGAAGCCGAGTCCGGGGACGAGACCAAGGGTGAAAAAGTCGTCAGCCTGGATGCGTTCCGCAAGAAACCCTAGGCGCTGAGGGAGGCATGGAAAAGCGCTCCTTCTCCATTGCCGGGCACAGGACATCCATCGCCTTGGAGCCCGATTTCTGGCTTGGACTCGAAGCCATGGCTGGAGCACGTGAGTTGAGCCTTGCGGGGCTTGTGCGTGAAATCGACGAAACTCGTCGCACCACCAATCTCTCGTCCGCCGTTCGACTGGCCGTACTGGCCTGGTACCGCGATCGCCCCCAACCTTGAGCGGCGCCGCAGCGCGAATTACTAGATCTGCGGATTATTGACGACCGGCGGGAAACCCAGATCAAGCGCGCCGGGCGGCAGGACCGGCACATCGGCCGGCGCCTGTTCCTCAAGACTTCGCTGCTCTTCCAATCGTCGCGCTTCTTCTTCAGCTGCCCGTCGCGCGGCCTCTTCCTGCGCCCGTCGGCGCTGCTCCTCGGCCAGGCGATTGCGTTCCTCGGCTGCTGCACGTTGCCGCGCTTCGTCCTCGAGGCGCAGAATATCGAGCCGCTCCAGTTCGAGTTCGTTGGCCCGCACCTGGACCGCCGCGACAATTTCAGCCAGATCGAGCGTCACTGCCGGCTGCACCAGCGTGCCCGCTATTCGGGCGATGATCCTTGCGGTTTCAGGCTCCACGAGGCCTGAAGGGTCGCTGAAGTTCCGTGGCGTGAGCACAAAGCTTCCATCCAGTCCAAGGCTGCTTAAAGCCAGCCCGACGCTACCGGCCAGCCGGCCGCCATCACCGTCGATAATCACATTCGCAATACGCAGGACCCCACCGGCAACGGTAAAAGCACCGCGCGCGTCTTCAGCGGCAAAACCTGCACTGGAAAGACCGATGCCGATCAGCGTTTCCAGAGCGTCCGGCTCTAGGGTCAAGGCGTCGTCTATCCCCGCTATGGTATCGAACACGCTCGGAGACAGGCCGCTGGCCTGGAAATCGGTCACGGAGAAATTGCCTTCACCGCTCAGCGCCCGCATGACGTTCGCAAGGCTGGCACCGGTCCCCTCGAACTGAGCACCGGCATCGATAATTCCGGAGACGCCCAAGACAAGTCCTGGCACGCTCAGCGCGCCGATGTCGACGTCATCCAGCCCAACCCGGCCTGACAACGTACGGTCGGTCAGGGCACCGGCACAGCAGCGGCTGACGTTGAAACTGACCTCTCCATCGCCAGCCGCGCCCACGAACTGCTCGATGGAGACACGATCAGGGGTCCAGGCAAACCCGAACCGCGTCGATCCAAGGATTGGAGAGCCATTGGCCGTCAGCGCGCCTGCCGTAAAGGAAATGTCGCCACGCGACGTGTGCATGAGCGCATCGACGGCAAGCGGACCGTCCGGCCAGACACCATCGCCAGGGACATCAATCGCGACAGCGCCGAACAACGCTTCCGCGAGGCTGCGCAGGTCGACGCTATCGGCCTGTATCGACCCAGTGAACGTGGGGAGCTGGCCGAGCAGATTTTTGGAAACGCGGCCGACAAAAGCGGTATCGCCGCTAACGCCTGCGATGTCGTCAAAGGTCAAGTCCTGCCAGCCTGTGAACCTCAAGCCGGCCGCACCCTCCATGGCGGGTAAGGCAACGTCCGTAACGCCCGCCAGGCTGGCCAGGCCGTTACCGGCGTCCAGCAACACATCCAGCGTGCCCTCGCCACTGATTTCACCGCTTTCGGCGACATCGACATGACCGAAATAGCTCAGCGATTGCCCCTCCTGGCTGACTGCGGCACGCCCCTCGAAGCCCTCTCCGCCCCTGCCCTCGAGAAACACACTGGCCAGGATCGCGCCCTCTCCATCGAACAGCGGCACGGCGCCGAAGCCGAACTGCTCCTGAACGGCGAGGGCATCCTCGCCTTCCAGCGACAAGGCGACCTGAAGGTCTCCAGTCTCCAGTTCGCTGAGGCCGTCCGCCATCTCCAGCCTCAAGTCGAGCGCTGCAGCGCCGACATCGCCGCCGAGCGTCAGAACCTGTCCGATACCGTCATCCTGATCGGAGAGCACGAATTGCAGTGACCCCGGCCATAGGCCCGCAAAACCCTCCTGCCAACCATACGGGACGCCGGCCATTTCATAGAGGGCGATCAGGCCTTCGCTGTCGGCGGCAGAAACCGACATTTGACCCGAACCAGTCACCCGCGGCGCGGTGAGAGCCCCGGCTAGTCGCAGTCGGCCATCAAAGGAGAGCCCTCCCCAGCCGCTGGTGGCAAGCCGCGACAAACGCAGCTCCTCCGGTGTCCATTGCCCTTCGATGGCAAAGGCTTCGGCCGTCAGGCCAAGTACGTCCACGGCCTGGGCGTTTACGGCGAAACTTCCCTCCGGAAAGGATGCTGCAAAGGATCCATCTGCGGTCGCGTTCGGCAGAAGGGCCGCGAACGCCTCGGTCTGCGCAGCATTGAGGCGGCCCAGCTGGACGACGCTATCAAGGCGCTTTTCGTCGCCAAAACCCAGCCTGATCTCCAGCGCGTGGGTCTGATCGGCAAATTCCATGCGACCGTTCGTCAAGCCAAAGGCATCTCCAGCCAGCAACAGGCGTCCGGTAAGGGAACCGGGTTGGTTGAACAGAGGGTTGTTATCCCCCGGTCGGCGCCAAAGCTGGGCAAGCGCGTCCAGCCGCCGAGAAACCAGCGAGAAGTCACCCTTGAAACCCGGACGTCCTCCTTCGCTGACCAAGGTCCCCGAAAGCCGCACTTCCGTTTCGCCCGGCAAGCTTGCGACAGCCTGTTCGATCTGCCAGCTTTGCCCATCGGTGCTGGCGTCAAGCCGTAAATCACGCAAGGCAAAGCCCCTGAGCCCCACTTCGGCGAGGTCGACATCGAGCGTTCCAGGCATGGCAGGCAACGGGGGAGATGGAAGCTCGCCGAGCATTCGGACAAGCTCATAGGGGAGTTGCCCGGCGATCTCGGTTGCCGGGCGGGGCGGCAGAGAGAAAACGCCTCCCGAAACGACAGCGTCAAAACTGCGCCGCGCGCCAAGTTGCACATTGGCCGTCCCTGTCAGCCGCATCCCTGCCCGGTTCTCGTCGGCGAGCAGTGTAAATCCCGAGAAGACGACCCTGTCGGTGGAGGCCGAAACCGGGCTCTCGAGTACCATGGCGCCGCGGACGTCATCGGCCTCTTCCTCCAGATTCGGCATCTGCCGATAGATGAGGGTCCCGTCGAACTTGGGAGCCATACCCGGAATAAGCGTACCGTCCGCAGTCACGGCGATGGCACCACTCGCTTCACGCAGCGAGGCCGCAATACGGTTGGCGCCCACTGCGTCGCTGGCGGCCGCATTGAAGCGAACATCATACCGCGCCGCGCCGTAATCGAGCGCCCCCTGGAACTGAAACGGCCCTACGAAGCTCGACAGGCGGAGATCGCCATCGACGCCGCTGATCGCAAAGGTTTCGTCAGCCCGCAGGTCTGTGAGACGCACGCTGCCATTGGCGATACGGGCATGGCCAAGGATGACGGTGCTGCCCGCCGCCGACAGGTCCACACCGGTGCTGAACAGCCCATTCTCATCGAGCACCAGATCAACGACCGGACCGGTTAGGGTCAGCGAGGTGACGTTGTAATTGTCTCGAAGGAAGTCGAAGAGCGCAAATTGTGCCTCGACCGACGCTACCCGTGCGGTCGGCGACTCGATATCTCCCACTACCACATCGGTAAACTCGAGTTTCGGGCTGGGCAGCAGGGAGAACGAAATGTCGCCGCGAATGTACACTTCGGCCCCCAGCACGGTCGTGGCAAGCGCCTCCATGCGGTCGCGATAGTCCCCCCATTGAATGAAGAACGGCGCGACGAAGGCGCCGGTCAGCACCACGATGGCAAAGATGCCGACCACGATATAAATACGATTGAGCACTGTGTGCGTTCTGTCCCGGCTGAAACCGCTCGGGAGTGTAGGCACTTGGGGCCAAGGCGCAAGTCGCATGACCCCTTTTTGAGCAGCGCCGAACCATTGCGATGCGATAAAGCTTGCTGCGTTCCGCGCATCGCGGCTCAATCGACTATGGCATCGCTCTGACGGGGCCGTGAAAGACCGCGCGCCTGTACAGGAGGTGTCCGCGTCCCTATATTGGCACCCGGAACAAAATGAGATTCGTCAAGGCGCAGCCGTCACCGTGCCGTCGGCCTTGCGAAGCGAAACGATAAAGCACGCATGGCCGATACTGCACCCCTCCCCCGCCCTGTCGGCGGGCCGATCACCAGTCAATTGCGCCAGGGCCACCGCCCGGACTATCTGGCTGGGCTCAATGACGAGCAGCGCGATGCGGTGCTGACCACTGAGGGGCCGTTGCTGGTGCTTGCCGGTGCGGGCACCGGCAAGACTCGTGTTCTCACGACCCGCATTGCCCATATTCTCAATGAGCGGCTGGCCTGGGGCAGCCAGATCCTGGCGGTGACCTTTACCAACAAGGCCGCCAGCGAGATGAAAAAGCGCATCCACGAACAGGTGCCACTTCTCGATGGGCTGCCCTGGATGGGCACCTTCCACTCCATTTCAGCCCGCATCCTGCGCGCTCATGCCGAACTTGTGGACTTGCAATCCACCTTCACGATCCTCGATACCGACGATCAGATCCGGCTGATCAAGCAATTGCTGGACGCTGAGAATATCGATGAGAAAAGATGGCCGGCGCGCCAGTTCGCCGGCATGCTCGATGCCTGGAAGAACCGCGGTCTTTTGCCCAAGGATGTGCCATCGGCCGACAGCGCCTACTTCGCCAACGGCAAGGGCGGCAAGCTCTATTACGACTATCAGGCACGTCTCAAGGCGCTGAACGCCACAGACTTCGGCGACCTGCTGCTCGAATGCATTCGGCTCTTCCGCGAAAACCCCGATGTTCTGGCCGAGTATCACCGCAAGTTCAAATACATGCTGGTAGACGAATATCAGGACAGCAACACAGCCCAATATCTCTGGCTTCGTCTGCTCGCGCAGGGCAAGCCCGCACCTGAGGCCAATATCTGCGTGGTCGGGGACGATGACCAGTCCATCTATGGCTGGCGCGGCGCCGAGGTGGACAATATCTTGCGCTTCGAGAGCGACTTTCCTGGCGCCAAAGTCATCAAGCTTGAGCGCAATTATCGGTCCACTGCCAATATCCTCAAGGCGGCCTCGACCGTGATTTCCCATAATGAAGGGCGCCTGGGCAAAACCCTGTTCACGGATGTGGCGGAGGCCGGCGAGCCGATTTCGTTCACGCAGGTCTACGATTCCGAAGAAGAGGCGCGCACGATCGGCGAGGAGATCGAGCAATATCAGCGTGCGGGCGAAACGCTCAATTCCATGGCCATCCTCGTGCGTGCATCCTTCCAGATGCGCGAACTCGAAGAACGCTTCATCACGCTTGGCCTCAATTATCGCGTTGTCGGCGGCCCGCGCTTTTATGAACGCAAGGAAATCCGCGACGCCCTGGCCTATCTGAGGCTTGTGGCCCAGCCCGCCGATGACCTCGCTTTCGAGCGCATCATCAACGTACCAAAGCGCGGGCTAGGCGATTCCACGGTCAAGATGTTGATGGAAGCGGCCCGGCACCAGAACGTGCCTCTGCTTGCTGCCACCCGGATGATGATCGAGACAGAAGAGCTCAAGCCCAAGCAGCGCTCCACCCTACGCAGCCTTGTCTCGCAATTCGACAACTGGGCCTATAGCGGAGAAAACCTTCCCCCCTATCAGCTGGTCGAGCAGATCCTGGAAGAGAGCGGCTACATGGACATGCTGACGGCCGACAAGTCGGCTGAGTCTCAAGGTCGCAAGGAAAACCTCAAGGAACTCAGTCGCTCCATGGAGGATTTCGAAACCCTGGGCGGTTTCCTCGAACACATCTCTCTGGTGATGGATCGAGACAATGCCGATGCCAGCGACGCTGTGACGATCATGACCCTGCATTCCGCCAAGGGGCTTGAGTTCAACACCGTCTTCCTGACCGGTTGGGAAGAAGGGACCTTTCCCAGCCAGCGCACCATGGATGAAAGTGGCCGCGCCGGTCTCGAGGAGGAGCGACGCCTTGCCTATGTCGGGATCACCCGCGGCCGCAAACGTGTGCGCATTTCCGCTGCGCAGAACCGACGCATTCACGGTCTGTGGCAATCGGCCATGCCCTCCCGCTTTATCGACGAGCTGCCGCCCGATGCCGTCACCGTCACCGACCGCGGCTCGGCCTATGGTGGCTATGGCTATGGTGGTGGCGCTACCAGCCGCTTCAACAAGGCCGATCCCTTCGAAAGCGTCTACGACACTCCCGGCTGGCAACGAGCCCGCGCCAACCAGTCGACGCGCAAGGGCGGCGGCCCTCTCACCATCGAGGGTGAACTCGTGGCCCGGTCGGTGGATCTGGGCGGCCAGTCCAGTGGCTATGCCTTGGGCGACCGCGTCTTCCATCTCAAGTTCGGCTATGGCGAAGTCATGAGTATTGAGGGCAACAAGCTCACCATCGATTTCGAAAAGGCGGGCACCAAGAAGGTTCTGGAGAGCTTTATCAACAAGGGCTGACTTCGGAAGTCTTGTAGCGTAGCGCCGGCACACCATGTCTTGGCAACTCACAGAGGAGCGAGACCATGATCATTTCCACCACGCCTACTCTCGAAGGCCGCCCTATCCGGGACTATCTCGGCATCGCGACCGGAGAAGTCATCGTTGGCGCCAATATCTTCAAGGACTTGTTTGCTGGGGTACGCGACATCGTCGGTGGACGGGCGGGTGCCTATGAATCGACACTACGAGATGCGCGTCGCGAAGCCTTTCGCGAACTCTCTGACGAAGCCCGCCGCATGGGTGCGGACGCCGTCGTTGGCGTGGACATCGATTATGAAGTTGTTGGACAGGGTGGCTCCATGCTGATGGTCTCTGTCTCGGGCACAGCGGTTAGGCTCTAGCCACCATTGACTGGCGCCCCCACCTGCCGCATTGAAGGCGCCATCCAGTCGAGGTTGCCAGATGTCCGTAGACCAGCTTTCCGTGTCCCTCTCCAAGGACCAGGCCTATGCGCTGGTCGACGCCGTTTCAGAGCGCGATGACCTGGCGCTGACCGCGTCTGCGCACGAGATCGAGGAAACCGGCGAATGGGTTTTCGAGGCCACCTGCGATAGCCCGCCGGACATGGACGGCTTTTCTGCGCTTGCTCGTCAGGTTCTCGGAGGCGACGTCACGTTCTCAGTCGAGGCGATCGATCCGGAAGTCAATTGGGTCGCCAAGTCGCTTGAAGGCCTGGCGCCCGTCATCGCAGGCGGCTTTTACGTCTACGGTAGCCATTCGACAGACGCTATTCCCGAAGGCTTGACCCCGATGCGCATCGAGGCCGCCCAGGCCTTCGGCACCGGCCACCACGAAACAACTACCGGATGCCTCGAAGCCATTGAGATGATTCTGCGCAGGCGGACGCCCCGTCGCATGATCGATATCGGAACCGGCACGGGCGTCCTGGCAATCGCTCTGGCCAAGCGTGTCGAGGCCAGGATTTTGGCGACAGACATCGATCCCATCGCGGTCACCACGACGATTGAAAATGCGCGCGACAACAATGTAGCTGAGCAGATCCATTCCATTGAGGCCACGGGCCTCGACCATCCCGAAATTGTCGACGGGGCGCCCTACGATCTCATCGTTGCCAATATCCTGGCCGGGCCCTTGACCGACCTGGCACCCGGCATGGGCCAGATTGCCGACAGTTCGGGTATCGCAATCCTCTCAGGCATTCTGAACACTCAGGCAGACGGGGTAATTGCCGCCTATGAGGCTGCAGGCTTTAGCCTTGTGGAGCATCTCAAGCGCAAAGACTGGACAACACTGGTCCTGCGCAAGCACTAACGCGCCAGTTCACTTGATGTCTGGAAAGTGCGCCCTTCCCGCGATGAAGATTGCGGTCAGAACAAACCTACCCCCAAAAAGCAAAATCCCCGAAGCTGGCTTCGGGGATCGGCTTGGATCAGCGTTGCAGAGGCAGCAGCCTTAGGGGCGCTTGGTAACCGCGCCAATCAGCTGATGCTGCATGCGGTAGCTGACCTGACGGGAGGCTTCACGACCGCGGGCGTCGATCAGACCTCCCAGTGCAGTGCGGAAACCATTCTTGCTCTCAGTCATCTTCTACTCCATGCGTCGAGGGTCTATTACCCTTGGACATGTTCTATCTAGCCTGTTCGCACCGGCCCGGTTAGCCCTTTGCGAACAAGCCAGCCATGACGAATGCGCAAGGCGCAGTTAACGGGCGTTCACCTTGTTCTCCTGGGCTGAGTGTAGCCAGTGAACTGGGTGAGGAAGAGCACTTCCTACCTCCACGATCGGATCAGCATGACACTGGACGAATTCGCGTGCCTTACTCATTTTTCTCTCCCGTCCGCGATGTGTAAGATAGTGTCCGATGCCTCGGCCAAAATCGCCGATCCGACAAACCAACCATGACCGGAGCGCACTCCGGCGCCAAGGATAGACATGACCGCCTCCCCTTTTCCGCCCGCCCAATTCCAGTCCTTTGAGGAAAAGGCCGATCCGGCACAGGTCGCGCCGCGTCTAGCCGCTCTGCGGAAGGCGATGGTCGAGGCCGATATCGACGCCTTCCTGATTCCGCGCGCTGACGCGCATCGAGGCGAATCGGTCCCGCCCAGCGAGGCCAGGCTGGCCTATGTCACTGGATTTACCGGCTCGGCGGGCATGGCCATTGTCGGCACGGAGAAAGCGGCGCTGTTCGTTGACAGTCGCTATACCCTTCAGGCGCCTGCCCAAACGGATGTCACCCGGGTCGATGTCATCGAAGTTCAGGGCGGTATAAGCGCGGAGATAAATCGGTATGTGAGGGCCGGCGGCAGACTAGCCTATGACCCCTGGCTGCATACGCCGGCCGAACTCCGCGATCTCGCCGACAAGCTTGCGGGTCATGCAGAGGTCGTGCCACATGCCAATCTCGTCGACCTTGTCTGGCAGGATCGCCCTGCCCCCCCCTTGAGCCCCGTCGAGTTCCTGGGGCACAACCGGTCCGGTCGCACCGCACAGGACAAGATCGCCTATATGCGCGATGTCCTTGTCGCCGAAGGTGCTGATGCGGTTGCGCTCACGCTCCCGGAATCGATCTGCTGGCTGTTCAACATGCGTGGGCGCGATGTGCCCAATACGCCTCTTGTTCTGGGTTTTGCCATTGTGCCGGTGACCGGCCAGCCCATTCTCTACCTCGATGCAGCCAAGATCACGCCGGAGCTGCTCAAGGGGCTGGATGGCGTCGCTGACATCGCCGCGACATCCGATCTGGACCAGGCCTTGGCGGCCTTGGGCAAAGCCGGCAAAGCCGTGATCGTCGACCCGCAATCAGCGCCGGCAGCCATTGCCGCAAGGCTCAAGGACAGCGGCGCACGCGTAATCGAAAAGCGCGATCCCGTTCTTGGCCCCAAATCCCGCAAGAACGACGTCGAACTCTCCGGCATGCGCGAAGCGCACCGGCTGGACGGTATCGCCATGGCGAAGTTCCTGTCCTGGTTCGACGAAGAGGCTTCGAAGGGAGAATTGACCGAGATCGGTATCGTCACCGCGCTCGAGGCGTTCCGTCGAGAGGAGGCCACCTGCATCGACGCCAGCTTTGACACCATTTCCGGTGCCGGCCCGAACGGCGCCATAGTCCATTACCGCGTGACCACTGGAACCGATCGACGGCTTGCCGCCGGCGAGCTGATGCTGGTCGACAGCGGTGCACAATACCTGTCCGGGACCACCGATATCACGCGCACGCTTTTTACCGGCGCAGCCAGCGCCGAACAGAAGGATCGCTATACGCGCGTCCTGAAGGGAATGATTGCCATTTCAATGGCGCGTTTCCCAAAGGGCACAACCGGCGCGCAGATCGACATTCTGGCCCGCCAGTTTCTCTGGCAGTCTGGTATCACCTACAATCACGGCACCGGCCACGGAGTCGGCGCCTTTCTGGGCGTCCATGAGGGCCCGGTCGGTATCGCACCGCGCTATACCACCCCGCTCGAAGTTGGAAATGTGCTCTCCAACGAACCAGGGTATTACAAGGCGGGCGAATACGGCATCCGCATTGAGAACCTGGTGGTCGTGCGGGATGCCGAGCAGTTTCCAGGCTATCTCGATTTCGAGACGATCACACTGGCGCCCATCGACACAAGGCTGATCGATATGGACTTGCTATCGCAAGACGAGCGAAATTGGCTCAACGGCTTTCACGCGCGCGTCCTCGCCGAGATCGGGCCGCTGGTCGATGGCAAGGTCAAGGACTGGCTGACCCGCGCCACTGCTGCCATCTAAATGCGCGAACTGTAACCAGACGAGGGGCGCCATGCGCCCCTCTCAATTTTACTCGCCGAGCGTGGAGGCGAAGATGTCGCTCAGCCGATAGGGATATTCTCCCTCTTCGGAAACCACGTCGTCGATTTTCCAGCCATCGTCCTCCAGCACCAGCTCATAGGTGAGGAAGGTGGGTCGATCGAAGTTTTCGAAGCTGACGTCAACCACGGCGCTATCGCCATCGACCTCTGCTTCTCCAATCTCGAGGTTCGACAGCTGGTAATCCTGACCATCGATATAGGGATCGAAGCTGAGGGCACCCATTTCCCCCTCCGGCGTGCTTTCCGCATCAGCCTCGTAGAGCGCGTTTAGCCGCGCCGAGCGGAACAGACTTTCGTCGTCGACAAAATCGTCTGTGAAATAAGGCTCGTAGAATGCCTCGAGCAAAGCCTCGGGAGAATCGTAGCCTTGTGCCCATGCCAGGCTCGACATGGCGAGGACACATCCGGCCGCCAGTGCTATCAGACGCAATCGCGCCTCCATTGTTCAGTTGAACCAAACGATAAAATTAGGCCAGTTTTCGCCGAAGACAGAATTGCCGGCTTCAAAGCTGCTCTCGTCTGCCGCGGGTCCGTCCCGAAGGAACGGCAAGGCACCTTGCCCGGTGAGAAGAAGCACGATGTCCGTCTCCATCGCCGTCTCAAAATAAGCTTTGAGGCTGATGCCCTGCTCGAAGCGCCAATGCGGCACCAGCAAGTCGCCTGCGAGCAGCAGATCGACAGTGTCGAGCGTACTCATCCACGCGTCGACCACTTCCTGCGTTACTTCGACTTGGGGAAAGATCGAGGTCTGTTTGGGAGAGGGCACGAGTTCACGATTGTCATCGGTTTCCGCAAGGATGGCGTCCCAATTTTGCCGCGACAGGGCGGTCACCATCCTCATGCGTTCGAGGACACCGGCGAGACGCCGTGCATCGACTACCGGAAAACTGGCCTCATGAATGGCTGCGATCATGTCTGCCAGCAAGGCATCACTTTCACGGTCCAGAAAAAGAGAACCGCTGCTGCTCGCGAAATCCTGCATTGGCAAGCCAGCCTTGGGAAAAACTCGATGCAGGACCGCGTCGTAGAACTGGCTGAAATCGTGCGACAACATAAAGTCGAACGGGATCGCGGCCACCTGCGAATAGCCTGCCAACCAGATCGCGTCCGCCCTGTCGAAGCCTATGCTGAGGTCGAGCGTCGCGGTCTTGCCCTTCGTTTTGTCCCTTGGGGCGAGAGCATCGAAATCCTGCAGGTCGCGCAGCAGCAAAGCCAGCGTCTCGGATTCGTCTGCTTCGCCATCCCCATCCAGATCGACACGCACCCGCAGGGGATCGATGAGAACGACATAATCATCCGCTGCCGCAGCAAGTTCGAAGCCCTCGCCGGCACGATCGAGATCAGCCACGAAGGTGGCCAGGATCGTCCGTAACCCGTCATAAGTGAGCGGTTCCGGATCGGCATTGCCGGAGGTGCGAGGTGTCAGGTCGCTCTCGAGACCGAGGAACATCGCCGCCGCCGAGCTTTGAGGGGCAGTCGCACCATGACGGTAAAGCGAGCGGGCCAGTGTCTGGTAGCCATCGATGAGATCGATCAGGCCGAGACCGAAGCAGGCATCTGCATGAAGCTCGGCGCAGCGATCCTCATAGTAGCCGCGCTCTGCCACAGCCTGGCCGGAATAGAGCAAATCCGGCAGCCGATCTCCAGCTTCACTCGCCGTGCCGCACCCGATACAGCCAATACCACGCCTAATATCGCAGCGAAAAATCGTTTCATCGCCCTCTCCCCGCGTGTTCTAGCGGCCGACGCGCTCGAACCATTCGTCCTCGGTGATCACTTCGATACCCAGCTCCTGAGCGGTCTTGAGTTTGGAGCCTGCACCCGGACCGGCCACGAGAATATCGGTCTTGGCCGAAACCGAGCCCGCAACCTTCGCGCCGAGCCGTTCGGCCATAGCCTTGGCCTCGGATCGTGACATTTTCTCGAGCGTGCCGGTAAACACGACGGTCTTTCCGGCGACCTGACTATCGGCCGAGATGGTGATCACATAGGGCTTCGGGCGAACCTGCATCAGCAGCGCATCGAGCACATCGTCATTACGCTCATTTCCAAAGAAATCCACCAGCGCCTCGATCACTGTGCTTCCTATCCCATCCGTGGAGGGGAAGGCCGCCACAGGGTCGTCGGCAGCTGCGATCTCCTTGCCGGTCCGCAAGAGGTCCTCCACTGTGCCGAATGTGCGAGCCAGAGCGGACGCAGTGGTTTCGCCGATATGCCGAATGCCCAGCGCGAAAATGAACCGATCGAGTTCCGGTTCACGCCGAGCGTCGATAGCGGCGAAGAGCTTGTCCAGCCCCTCGTAATTGCGCTCATCGACGCTGCGCACGTTCTTCCGCGTCTTGCCGGTCGCCGCTTCGCGCGCTCGGGCCTGCTCTTCGCGCCTTTCTGCCAAGGCGTTCTGAACGTCTAGACGACGATCCTTCAGCGTGAAAATGTCGGCAGCGTTTCGCACCAGGCCTTTGGAATGGAACAGCTCGATGTTCTCTGCGCCCAAACCCTCGATATCGAGCGCCCCTCGCGATACGAAATGCTTGAGGTTTTCGACCGCCTGAGCGGCACAGAACAGCTCGCCCGTGCATCGGCGGCGCGAATCTTCCTTTCCGGTCTTTTCGTTGATTTCGCGCGTTGCCGGAGAGCCGCAGACCGGGCAGGTATGGGGCATCTGATACGGCGCAGCATCGGCCGGACGCTTGTCGAGCAGCACATCGACGATCTGCGGGATAACATCCCCAGCACGCTGGATGACGACGCTGTCGCCGATACGAATATCCTTGCCCTCGCGAATAGGCAGTCCGGTGCTGTCCTTTCCCGCGATGTAGTCTTCGTTATGGAGCGTGACATTGACCACGGTCACCCCGCCGACGCTGACCGGATCGAGCCGTGCCACGGGCGCCAGTGTGCCAGTGCGGCCAACCTGGATATCGATGCCGCGCACCGTGGTGGTCGCCCGTTCGGCCGGGAACTTGTGGGCTATGGCCCAGCGCGGTTCACCGGTCACATAGCCCCAGCGCTTCTGAAGCTCGATCTGGTCGACCTTGTAGACCACTCCGTCGATATCGTAGCCCAAAGATGACCTCTGCGCTTCGATTGCCCGGTAATGCGCGATGAGTTCATCGGCCGACCTGGCACGAACCATGAGCGGACTGACGGCAAAGCCCCATTCGGCAAACTTCTGCACGGCTTCATATTGGCTCTGCGCCGGCTCCTCGCTCGCCAGACCCCACGCATAGGCGAAGAATCTGAGGTTGCGGCTTGCGGTGATCGACGGGTCTTTCTGCCGCAAAGAGCCAGCTGCCGTGTTGCGCGGATTGACATAGTCTTGTCCGCCAGCCGCAGCCGAGCGCTCCTTGAGTGCCTGAAACTCGGCATAGGTCATATACACCTCACCGCGAATTTCGATTTCTCCCGGCCAACCTGAACCGCCGAGCTTCTCGGGAATATCCTTGATCGTTCGGAGATTGGCGGTGATATCTTCCCCAACGCTGCCGTCGCCGCGCGTGGCGCCTTGAACAAACACCCCATTCACATAGCGCAGGGAAGCCGAAAGTCCATCAATCTTGGGCTCGGCCGTAAAGGCCAGGTCCAACCCCTCGTCACGCTGGAAGAACCGCTGTCCGCGTTCGATGAAATCGACGACATCCTGATCTGTATAGGCTTTCGCCAGGCTCAGCATGGGCACACCATGCCGCACCTTGGCAAATCCCTCTGCAGGCGCGGCGCCAACTTTGCCTGTTGGGCTGTCCTTCCCCACCAGTTCCGGAAAGGCTTCCTCGATCGCCGCATTGCGCCGTGTCAGCGCATCATAATCGGCATCGGTGATCTCGGGCGCATCGTTCTGATGATAGGCAATGTCCGCGGCCGCTATAGCCGATGCTAGCCTTTCGAGCTCCAACCGGGCTTCGTCCTCGGTCAGTTCGGTGACATCTTTTAGGGGCAAATCAGACATGAAGACACTCGCTACGCTCTTCCCACCCTTTGGCAGGACAGGGTGAAATCGCCCAATAGCCTAAAAGTCGGCATGGGGTTTCACCTTCGGGACAGATATAGACCTGAACACGTTATTCGTCTTCCAGCCCTTGATCGCAATATCGGAGCCGATAGGTTCCACACCCGGAGGGACGGTAGAAGCGTTATCCCACGGCGCCGAGCAACTTCTTGGCAGCAGCGCGCGCCTCGTTGGTGATTTCGGCGCCGGCCAGCATGCGCGCAACCTCTTCCTGCCGCGCCGGCTTGTCCAGAGGTCGCACATGGGTGCGCATGAATGCGCCCTCCTCGACCATCTGCTTTTCGATGAGAAGATGCCGGTCGGCTCGCGCGGCGACCTGGGGCGCATGGGTAACGGTCAGCACCTGTACGCCCCTCGACAGTCGAGCCAGCCGACGCCCGATGGCATCGGCCACTGCGCCACCCACGCCAGTGTCGATTTCGTCGAAAATCAGAACGGGAGCCGACCCGCGATCGGCAAGCACGACCTTAAGCGCCAGCAGGAACCGGCTCAATTCACCACCTGACGCCACCTTGAGCAGAGGCCCCGCTGCCGTGCCGGGATTGGTCTGCACGTGGAAGGCGATTTGGTCGAAACCGCTGGCGGCAACACGATCCCTCTCAATCTGATGGTCCACGATAAAGCGCGCCGCGCCGAGCTTGAGATCGGGCAATTCAGCCTCGACCGCCTGGCTCAATGCATTGGCGGCCCTTTGCCGACCGCTGCTGAGGATATCTGCCGCTTCCCGATAGCGCGCTCTCGCCGCAGCCTCCTGCCCCTCAAGGGCCTTGAGCCGCCCTTCCCCGCTCTGCAAGGTATCTAGGTCAGCCTGATATTTTTCCAGCACCTCGACCAATCCGTCGCAGGAGGTCTGATGCTTGCGCGCGGCAGCGCGCAGCGCAAACAGACGTTCTTCGACAGCCTCAAGCTCGGCCGGGTCGAAAGCCATTTCCCGCTTGAGATCCTCAAGCGCGTCGGTCGTGCGATCCAGCACCTGCAGTGAGGCATCGAGAGCATCGACGATGGGCTGGAACAATTCTGCCCCGCCGTCGACTTTCCGCAACAGTCGCCGCATCAGCGACGCCAGGGCCGGGGCCGGCGCATTCGGGCCGTTGAGGATCTCATCGATTTCCACAACGTCCGCGGAGGCCTTCTCGGCTTGCTGCAATTGCTGGCGACGCTCGGCCAATTCCTCTTCCTCACCCGCAACCGGTCTGAGTTTTTCAAGCTCTTCGACAGTGTGGCGCGCGTAATCTTCGGCAGCGACGGCCTCGGCCACCATGGCTCGCTGCTCCTCGACCGCCTGCTGCACTTCCGCCAGGACGGCCCAGCTTTCGCGCACGGCGGCGACGTCCGTGCCCAACTCGCCGAAGGCATCCAGGGCGGCCCGGTGCGTTGCCATGTCCACCAGCGCCCGGTCATCGTGCTGGCCGTGAATTTCCACGATCTGGCTACCAACCTTCTGCATCAGCGCAGCGGAAACGGGCTGGTCGTTAATGAAGGCGCGTGTCCGCCCGTCGGCAAACTGCACGCGGCGCAAGATGACGTCTTCATCGTCGGGTACGGCATTGTCCCGCAGCAGCGCACGAGCCGGATGGTCGGCCGCCAGTTCCAGAACCGCGACGACCTGGCCGCTGTCCTGTCCCTGGCGCACGAGCGAAGCATCCCCCCGTCCCCCGAGGGCCAGGGCTAGGGCATCAAGCAGAATGGATTTGCCGGCGCCGGTTTCGCCTGTCAGCACCGTCATGCCCGCGCCAAGTGCCAGATCAAGCTGGTCGATGAGGACGATATTGCGAACCGAGAGCGCGTTGAGCATGCGCGAGTTTCCGAATTGGACCAATGCGGTATATCAGCCAGCCGGCTTTCGAGGCGGATGGATCGGCGTAACGTCCACAGACAAGACGGACGTGCCGACAATAGCAAATCAGAACAAATTGGCAACAGACTTGCGCAATTGTGCTGTGTCGGACAATGGAAAAGGGGCCCCTCACGGAGCCCCCTCATTCACATCGTCATTAAGTCATCAGCGACGGACGGCCGCCAGCCAGCTGCCGGAATTGAGCTGCGGGGCGAGGCCCTGCTTGCCGAGAAGTTCGAAGGCGCGCTTATACCAATCGCTGGATGGATAATTGTGACCCAGCACGGCGGCGGCCGACATGGCCTCGTTGGTGAGGCCCAGCAGCAGATAGCTTTCCGTCAGGCGATAGAGGGCTTCTTCGATATGGGTCGAAGTCTGCCACCGCTCGACCACTTCTCGGAAGCGGTTGATGGCTGCGGCATACTGTCCGTTACCAAGATAGTAGCGACCCACGGACATTTCCTTGCCCGCCAACTGGTCCGACGCCACCAGCAGCTTTTCTCGCGCGTCCTTGGCATGCTCGGACTGCGGATAATTGTTGATCAACAGCTGATAGGTGTCGATGGCATCACGCGAAAGCTGCTGATCGCGCGTGATGTCCTTGATCTGGGCAAAGTACGACGTTCCCTTGAGCCAAAGCACATAGGGCACGTCCTTGCCGTTTGGATAGAGCGCCAGGTAGCGGTCGGCCGCAAGGATAGCCTCTTCCAGCTTGCCGCTGCGGTAATTTGCATAGACCAGCATCAGCTTGCCCTGCTCGGTCAGCGGATCACGCGGATGCTGACGCTCGAGCTGCTCAAGCTTCTTGATGGCAGTCTGGAAATACTGACGATCCAGGTCGTCCAACGCACCCTGATAAAGCGAGGCGGCCGGAACGATAGGCTCTTCCTTGACCTTGGGCGGCCCGAAAATGCTGCAGCCCGCAAGCACCGCGGCCATCAGGCCAATGCTGAGAACCCGGGCGGCCCGGCTGGAAAACTGGCTCAAGTCGACAAGTTTCACGAACTGCCCCGTTCCTGGATATTCCGCATGTTTGCTGCGGCGTAGTTGGCAAATGGATCAAAACTGTGGCGCGACGCTTCCGGTATGGACCGGTTCAGCGCACGGATCGCAGATAATGATGAACCTCCAGACCATCCGGCTGGTCATCGAAAGCTTCGAATTCCAGCGGCAGATCTTCAGCGCCCACTATCTCATAATTGGCTTCACTCGAAAAGAGTCCGGCCAGCACATGAGCGTTAAGGGCATGGCCGCCCTTGTAGGAGCGGAAGCGACCCCAGATCGGCAATCCACCCAGCGACAGGTCCCCGATGGCGTCCAGCAATTTGTGCCGTACGAACTCATCCTCGAAACGCAAACCGCCAGGATTGAGAATCTTGTCCTCGTGCACCGTGATCGAATTGTCGAGGCTGGATCCGAGGGCGTAGCCTGCCTGACGCAGGATCTTGGCGTCCCGTACAAATCCGAATGTGCGCGCGCGGGCGACGTCCTCGAAATAGCGACGCGGCGTCCAGTCGAAAATCATGCGCTGGCGACCGATGACCTTGGAATCGAAGTCGATCTCGAGGTCGAGTGCACGGCCGTTATAGGGCTCGAGAGCCGCAAACGCGTCGTTATTGCGCACGGTGACGGCGCGGAGCACCTTGAGAAACTTGCGCTGGGCCGGCTGGATTTCGATGCCAAGCGAAAGGATGGCCTCGGCGAATGGATAAGCAGAGCCATCCATGATCGGGCATTCAGGGCCGTCTAGCGTAATCATGGCATTGTCGATGCCCATGCCCGAAAGCGCCGACACGACATGTTCGACGGTTGCAACGCTGATGCTATCGCCCAAGTCGAGCGTGGTGCACAGCGTCGTACGGCTGACACGGGTATGGTGCACCGGCACGGCCTGAGTAAGCCTGCCCTCTTCGACGACGCGACGAATGAGATAGCCGCTATCGGCCGCTGCAGGCCCCAGCGTCAGAGTGACGGGCTGCGCGCCATGCACGCCGTAGCCCGCAAAACTGATCTCGCCGGCGAGCGTGCGCTGGCGTGTCGATAGCCTGTTCATCCGATGAAATACTCCGAGAAAACGTCACGCTCAAAAAACTGTTAGCCAAAAAAAACTCGGTGCGGAAGCCGCACCGAGAGAGGATTTGCAAGATGGTAGAGCCCGTATCAGCCGTGCTTGCGCAGGAAGGACGGGATCTCGAGGTGATCCTTGGCTGCCGGAGCTGCGGGAGCGCGCCCCTGCGAATCGAGCGCACCGCGAGCCCCCTCAACCGCCGGAGAAACCCGCGAAGCCCTTGCGCCACCGGCTTCGATGGCGCTACGCGCAGCCGCATCGTCAGCCACTGGAGAGCGCGGCTCGCTACGCTGTTGTGGCTGCGGCTGGCTCAGGTTGAGGCCAACATTGGATGCGAGACGCTTGAAGAGCGCCCGGGCGTTGCGGGGCTCGGCTTCCTGCCGTTCCTGAACGGGCTGTGTCCGGCGCGCAACAGCAGGAAGCTCCTCGGTGCGCGGCATGCGGCGCTGTCCGTCGGGACGAGCAGCGTGCGAGGGCACGTAGACGCTGGGAATCGGCTGCTCCTGAACCATCGGAGCCTCTTCCGGTTCAGCAATGGCTTCTGCGGCAGGCATATAGGGCTCGACCACGACCCCATCGTCTTCCTGGGCATAGGATGGTGCGGGCTGAGCGGCAAAGGCTTCGGCCACGGCAGCCTCGACCTGGTAGCCGATATCCTCCACCTCTTCCATGACCGGCTCGGGAGCCGGCGGCACGACGGAACGCTCAGCTGGCACATGGCGCTTGACTGACAGCGGCGTACGCGAAGCATGCGGCTTGGCGGGCTCAAGCGCCTGCACCATCGTGGCATCAGTGCCGGTAGCAACGACAGAGACCCGGATCGTTCCATTGAGGTTCGGATCGTAAGTCGCGCCCAGGATGATATTGGCGTCGGCGTCAACTTCCTCGCGAATGCGGCTGGCAGCCTCATCCACTTCGTAAAGGGTAAGGTCGGGGCCACCGGTGATGGAAATCAGCAGGCCGCGAGCTCCGTGCATGGAGACATCGTCGAGCAGCGGATTGGCAATCGCAGCCTCAGCGGCGTGCCGGGCACGATCCTCGCCCGAAGCCTCGCCGGTACCCATCATCGCCTTACCCATGCCGCGCATGACCGCACGAACGTCGGCGAAATCGAGGTTGATCAGACCTTCCTTGACCATGAGGTCGGTGATGCAGGCGACGCCGGAGAACAGCACCTGGTCGGCCATCGCAAAGGCGTCGGCGAACGTTGTCTTTTCGTTGGCGACGCGGAAAAGGTTCTGGTTCGGAATGACGATCAGCGTATCGACATGGCGATGCAGCTCATCAATGCCGTCTTCAGCCAGTCGCGCGCGACGATTGCCTTCGAAATTGAACGGCTTGGTGACCACGCCAACCGTCAGGATCCCCTGCTCGCGAGCTGCTCGCGCGATGACTGGAGCTGCACCGGTACCGGTACCGCCACCCATGCCGGCGGTGATGAACACCATGTGCGAGCCGGAGAGGTGATCATTGATCTCGTCCCAGCTTTCTTCGGCAGCGGCGCGACCCACTTCCGGATGCGAACCCGCACCAAGCCCCTCGGTAACGCCAACGCCCAGCTGAATGATCCGCTGCGCCTTGCTTAGTGCCAGCGCCTGCGCATCGGTGTTCGCAACAACGAAATCCACCCCATCCAGGCCGGACTCGATCATGTTGTTAACAGCATTGCCGCCTGCACCGCCGGCACCGAACACGGTGATGCGGGGCTTGAGTTCTTGAATATCCGGGATGGTCAGATTGATGGTCATAGGTGGCCCCATAGTGGCGTGGTTGGTTAAGATTTACCCGCCCATTCGTTAACTCCACCCTAACAAAACCACCCTTCCGGTTAACTCCTGCGCAAAATGCGACAGGTTGCGATCACAAATTGAGTTTGCATTAACCATGTCCGCCCGCCCACGCTTGGCTAGAGCAAAGGCAATTCTCATTGCGGATTCATGGAGCAGTCGAGCTTGAAGCGCCGAACGCCGCAGCTGTGCTCAGGACCACTGCCGATACCAGGCGACGTCGACGCATTGTAGCGCCTTCTGAAGGCAAAGATGCTCTCAGGCACGACCAGCCCGGCGGGCCAGCCTCAGAAGCTGTTGCGCAGCCAGCTGCCGACGCGAGCAATATAGCCATCGGTACCAGTCAGCTTGCCGCGGCCGCGTGGCTCGACATATTCCTGAGCGCAAACTTGCGGATAAACAAGCATGCCGGCTACGCTCGCAAAGGCGGCACCCTTAGCGATCTCGGGCAGGCCTGAAATCCCCATGGGCCGGCCGTTTCGCACATTGCGCGCCAGCGTCCTGCGCGCCACTTCGGGCAGGCCGGTCATTTCACTGGCACCGCCCGTCAGCACGAAGCGACGACCGCAGATATCCATCATGCCTGTGGCCTGCATCCGATCGCGGACAGCGGTGAGGATTTCCTCGATACGCGGACGCATGATGCGCGTTAGGACGGCCCGGGGGATTTGGCCCGGCGCCTCGTCATGGCTGGCACCCACCGGCTGAATGGCGATCATCTCGCGTTCATCGGCCTGCCCCGGCAACACCGAACCATGCAGGGTCTTGAGCCGTTCGGCATCCGCAACGCTGACCGAGAGCTGTCGCGCGATGTCCAGTGTCAAATGATGACCGCCAATGGCGATGGCATCGGAATAGACCATGTGTCCGTCATTGAAGACCGATACAGTGGTGGTCGCGCCACCAAAGTCGATGCACGCGACGCCCAATTGCGCCTCGTCGTCCACCAGCGTAGCCAGACCAGACGCATAGGGCGTGGCCACCAACGCCTCGATCTGCAGGTGGCAGCGATGCAGCACCAGTTCGAGATTACGCATGGCCAGCGTTTCCGCACTGACCACTGCCACATCGACGCTGAGCTTTTCGCCCACCATGCCTTTGGGATCGCGAATACCCTTCTGTCCATCGAGCGCATAGCCGATGGGCAGCGCATGAATGATGGACCGCTCCGGCCGCACCGAGCGGGAATTGACGGCCTTGAGCACGCGCACGATATCGGCCTGCTCCACCTCCTGACCGTCCAGGGACACTGCCGCAGAAAATGTCTCGGAGCCGAGCCGACCGGCAGTGACGTTGACGACGACGCTTTCAAGCGTCAGGCCTGCGGCCCGCTCCGCCATGCCGACGACATTGCGGATGGCATGCTCGGCCTTTTCAATGTCCACAACCACGCCGCTCTTGACCCCGACGGAGGGGCCATAGCCAAAGCCGATGACCTCCGCCTGATGGCTGCGCCCGCGAAGGGACTTCCCCTCGGCACGCGGGACCAAGCGGGCGATGACGCAGCAGATTTTGGTCGACCCGATATCGAGCACCGCCACCAGGGTGGTCTTGCCGGGCTGCACCGGGCGCAGCCGGGAGGTCATCGCATCGGTCATCATGATTTGTCGGGATCTTCGGTGATGTTGGGTCGGATAGCGACAACCGTATCGATACGCAAATCGATGATCGCGACGTCACGGTCGAGCAATTGGTAATCGTTCTGATAGGCCACGAGCCTTTGTAGCGCCTGGGCAACACCCTGCTCGGGCAATTGCACCCGCAGTCCGGTATCGTAGATCATGTCCCACCGGCGGTCCGCAATGCGCGAAAGCGCCACCAGCCCATCCTGTAACTGCGGAACCATATCCAGCGCGCGGATCATCACCAGCGCGTCGTCCGCAGCACCATCACCGATCACGAGCGGCAGCTCGCCATAGGCGCCGCCATCCTCTCCGATCTGCTCGCCCCGGCCGTCGATCAGGAAGGTCACTCCGTCAACACGCCAGCGTGCCACCGCCTCTTTTTCGGTAATGTTGACGGTAACGTCGCCCGGATAGGTCTTGCGCACTGTAACGCTTGCCACTGCCGGCAAATCTGCGATCCGCTGACGCGCTTCTTCCACATCGAAACCGAGCGTCGACGTATGTGGCGCGATACCCAGAGCATCGAAGATAGATTGCTCGGAGGTTAGGGTTTGGCCCGAGATCGAGATTTCTCCGATGGCGAGGCCGGCCTGCGCGAAATTGCCCTGGGCCAGGTCTCCGACCGTGGCTGCCATGACGCCGATCGGCTCGCGAACCTGATAGACGGCGACAGCGGCAGCCGTAAGGGCCATGGCCATAAGAGCCCGGCGGATCAGCCTGCCATGCAGGACAAAGGCGCGGTTGACACGATTGGCGATGCGCCTGTGGGGAGAGCGGGCAGGAACAGGCAATGCGCGCGGATGCACCATCTGCGCGCCGGCGAGAAAGGCCTCGCTCTTTACCTGTTGCAACTCGCGTCCTCCACCATCCAGGAGACCAGATCTTCAAAGCTATGGCCTGCATACGCGGCCTGCTCGGGTGCCAGTGAGGTCGGCGTCATGCCTGGCTGGGTGTTGATTTCCAGACAGACCAGTTCACCGTCTTCACCAGCGGCGTCGTTGTAGCGGAAGTCAGTCCGCGTGACGCCGCGACAGCCGAGCGCCGCATGCGCAGCCAAGCTAAGTTTTTGCACTTTGTCGTAAATTTTGGGTTTAACTTCCGCCGGAAGGATGTGCCGGGAGCCGCCCTGCACATACTTGGCCTCATAATTATAAAAGCTCAGGTCGGTCACGATTTCAGTGACCGGCAGGGCTACGTCGCCCATGACGGCACAAGTGAGTTCACGCCCAGGAATATAGCGTTCCACCATCACTTCCTCGCCGCCCGTCCAGTCTTCCCCCAGGATTTCCTGGGGCGGGTGCGACTGGTCGGATTTGACGATGATGACACCGAAGCTGGACCCGTCTGAAATCGGCTTCACCACATAGGGTGGCGCCATGACATGACCGCGCCCGACTTCGGACCGACTGACGATCAGGTGATCGGTGACCGGAATGCCGGCCGACTTGAGCATGATCTTGGCCTGGTGCTTGTCGAGCGCGAGAGCCGAGGCCAGAACGCCCGAATGGGTATAGGGAATGCGAAGGAACTCGAGTACGCCCTGTATCGTCCCATCCTCGCCGTAGCGGCCGTGCAGCGCATTGAAGGCGACATCGGGGGCGATGTCGCGCAATCGTTCGGCGACGTCGTAGCCGACATCGATCTCCGTCACGCGATATCCCGCCCGCCGCAGGGCCTCCGCACAGCCTTTTCCGGTGCTGAGGGAAACCGGACGTTCGTTGGAAAGCCCGCCCATCAGGACGGCAACATGCTTGCTCATTTCGGCTCTGCCCCGATCAGCTCACCGAGCTCTGCCGGCAATGCAGCCGCCCATTGGGTAATATTGCCGGCGCCCAGGCAAACCACGTAATCACCGTCTTCGACACGACTGGCCAGCAGAGGCGCCAGTGCTTCCGGACGGTCGATCACGCGCGCATCGCGATGGCCGCGCGCCATGATCCGGTTGACCAGTTCCTCATGCGTTACACCGGCAATGGGCTGCTCGCCCGCTGCATAAATGGGCGCGACGATCACGGTGTCGGCGTCGTTGAAGCACGCGGCGAAGTCATCAAAGAGATCATTGACGCGGCTATAGCGATGCGGCTGCACCACGGCGATCACCTCACGGCGAGCAGACTGCCGTGCCGCCTTGAGCACGGCAGCGATCTCAACCGGATGATGCCCGTAATCATCGATTACCGTCACCCCTCCAACCTCACCAGTCTTGGTGAACCTGCGCTTGACGCCGGTAAAGCCCTTGAGCCCGCGCCGGATCGCTTCTGCCGGCACATGCAATTGATCGGCCACGGCGATGGCGGCCACGGCGTTCAGCGCATTATGGATACCGGGCATGGGCAATTCGAGCCCATCGATGCGCAGCTGCGTCTGCCGGATGCGGTCGCGTATCTCCACCGAGAAATGCTGCACCCCGTCGCGGTTTTCGAGATCGATCAGACGGACATCGGCCTGCGGATTGCGGCCATAGGTGATCACGCGACGGTCGCGGATTTCGCCGACCAGGGCCTGCACCACAGGATGGTCGAGACACATCACGGCAAAACCATAGAACGGTACGTTTTCCACGAACTGGTGGAAGGCGCGCTTGACCCCTTCGAAGTCGCCGTAATGATCAAGGTGCTCGGCATCGATATTGGTCACGACGGCGACGTCGGCAGGCAGCTTGACGAAGGTGCCGTCGCTTTCGTCGGCCTCAACCACCATCCACTCACCGCCGCCCAACCGGGCATTGGTGCCATAAGCATTGATGATGCCGCCATTGATCACCGTGGGATCGAGATTGCCGGCATCCAGCAATGTCGCCACCAGCGTCGTCGTCGTGGTCTTGCCGTGGGTGCCGCCAATGGCGATAGCGGTCTTGAACCGCATGATTTCGGCCAGCATTTCGGCGCGCCGCACAATCGGGAGAGCCTTTGCCCGCGCCGCCATCAGCTCAGGATTGTCGCGCTTGATGGCCGAGGAGACCACCACGACCTCGGCCTTGCCCAGGTTTTCCCCGTTCTGGCCGATCTCAACCTTGATCCCCATGTCGCGCAGGCGCTGCACATTTGGATTGAGGGCCGCATCCGACCCCTGAACGATATACCCCTGATTGTGCAGGATTTCGGCTATACCGCTCATGCCGATACCGCCGATACCTATGAAATGGACCGGCCCCATATTGCGCGGCATCTTCATGATTTGGGTCCTTTTTCAATCTGCATCGGCTTGCCCGCCAAGGTCTCGGCGAGGTCTGCCAGTTTTTCTACCGCCTTGGGCTGCCCGAGGGTGCGCGCGACATCCGAGGCCCTTTGCAGTTGCGCGGGGTCGGTCAAGAGCTCGTGAAGGCGAGTGGCAAGCGATTGCGGTGAAAGCGTGGCCTGTTCCATCACCCAGCCGCCCCCACCCTGTTCGAGAAAGAGCGCATTGTGCTTCTGGTCGGCATCGAGCGATCCGGGCAGCGGGATGAGGATGGCCGGACGACCAAGCACGGCCAGCTCGGTTACCGTCGATGCTCCCGCGCGACAGATGACCAGATGCGCCCCTGCGATACGGTCCGGCAGGTCGGGAATAAAGCTGGCGATTTCCACGCTGGTACGCGAGCGCCGATAGCTGTCGGCCACCTTGTCCACGTCTTCGGGACGTGCCTGCTGCACGATCTGCAAGCGCTTGCGCACGTCCTGTGGCAGAAGTGCTATGGCTTCGGGCACCAGATCGGAGAGAACGCGTGCACCCTGACTGCCGCCGGTCACGACGAGCCTGATAACGCCCTGGCCATCCAAAGTTGGATAAGGTGTGCCGATCACAGCCTGCACGCGGTCCCGAACCGGATTACCGGTCAGGACCTTATCGAGGCCCTTCTGATCGGCGAACTTTGTCTCCGGAAAGCTCATGGCCAACATGTCGGCAAAGCGGGCCAGGGCCCGGTTAGCACGGCCCATCACCGCATTCTGCTCATGCAGGATGCCTGGAATGCCCAGGACATTGGCGGCGATGAACGGCGGGAACGTCGGATACCCGCCAAAGCCGATCACGGCATCGGGCCGTATGGCCCGTAGCTTTGCATGCGCCGTGGCCATGCCCCGAAGTATGGTCAGGCCGACCGGAACAAGCCGGAGAGGGTTCTTGCCCGAGGGCGTTGCCGACGGAATGATATGGACCTGCCGGGCGGGGAAGTCAGCGCCATAGCTCTCGACGCGATGATCGGTCATAAGCTCGACCGCATGGCCGCGCCGCAGCAGTTCCTGGGCCAGCGCCATGGCCGGGAAGAGGTGACCGCCTGTACCGCCGGCCATAAGGACAAATGTTTTCATTCTGCGGGCGCTACCACGGCACTGCGGTATGAGGGAAGCCCGGTTGCCATGCGCTCTTCAGGCTTGGTTCGGGTCAGCGCCAGCATCAGGCCCATGCCGAAAGCCACGGCCAGCATGGAGGTACCGCCGTAGGAAACGAAGGGCAGCGTCATGCCCTTGGGCGGGATGAGGTTGAGGTTCACCGCCAGGTTGATGCCCGATTGCATCGCAAACTGCACCGCAATGGTAGATGCAGCCAATCTCGCGAAGAGGCTGGTCTGGCGTTGTGCGGCGACCATGGCCCGGACGACGATGAAGCCGATCAGTCCGACAAGGCCCATGCAGAACAGAATACCGAATTCTCCGGCCGCCGCGCTGAATACATAGTCGGCATGCGCGTCAGGGATCAGCTTCTTGGCCAGGGATTCACCCGGTCCGCGACCAAACCAGCCACCCTCCATCAAAGACTGCAACGCCCGATCGATCTGATAGGTATTGCCGCCGCCATCGGGGTTGAGGAAGGTATCGATACGACGCGCAAAGTGCGGGAAGAAGACATAGGCGCCCACCAGCAGGGCGCCACCGGCACCGGCGAGCCCAATGATGATCCACCAGGAAATACCCGAAAAGAACAGCAGCACCGCCCAGGTCGCCAGCACCAGTGCCGTCTGCCCGATATCGGGTTGAAGCAGCAAGGCGCCGACAATGGCCGCCATGATTGCCGTGGCGATCAGCCGTCCGGGCACGTTGCGATGGATCATGTATTCGGAAAAGAGCCAGGCTCCGATTACCGCAAAAGCTGGCTTGACGAATTCGGACGGCTGCAACGACTGTCCGGCCAGCGACAGCCAGCGCCGCGCGCCCTTCACCTCGGTACCAAACCGCAGGGTCGCCCAAAGCATGAGCACCATCACGATCAGCACACCCAGCGCAGCAAAGCGCGCCTGACGCTGGCTCATCAGCGACGTGACGACCATGACAGGCACGGCGAGGAGAGCGAACAGGGCGTGACGGATGACGAAGTGCCACTCGTCGAGCCCGATACGCTCGGCCACCGCCGGGCTGGCGCCGAAACTAAGCACGACCCCCACTGTCAGAAGCATGATCAGTGCGCCAAGCAATTCCTTGTCGATCGACCACCACCATTCTGCGAGCGGGGTTTTTTCGGCGCGGGAAAACATCATGGGAAAGCCGATACTCGATACAAACTGTCTCGAATTGTAAGCGGCTTTGGTTACCGATTTGCCAAGGGTTTTGCGTTTTGCGACTCGTCGCCCGGCTGGCGTAAGTCAAAAAAAGACCCCGGACAGACCGGGGTCGAAACTGCCAAGGTTTCAGGTGGGGACGAAGTACCCGGTTGGGTCCGGGTATCAATATTATGCCAAGCGCTTACGGCAGGATGGCGATATCGGAGATCATGCCATCGACGCCCTCGATCTCTCCCCAGGCTTCGGCGGCGCCGGTTTCGAGATCGACGGTGTGCAGGACATTGTCCACCACCAGGTAAGCGGTGTTTTCGAGCTCGGCGGTTGCAGCAATGTCGAAGGCATAGGTCGAACCACCTTCGACACCAAGCTTGCCGATGGCGGCAAGCGTGCCGTCATTGGGCGAGACCTGCTGCAGCAGGGCGACGATGGTAGCGTCGATGTCAAACATCTTGGTGGCTTCGGGCGTGCCGATGGAATTAGTATACGCGGCGGCCACGACTGCGGGCGTCTCGCCTTCATGCATATCGCCGGCTTCAAAAGCGAGCGAACCGTCGACGGTCACCATGCCATCATCGACATTGACGCGGTGGTTGGTGCCATCGGTGCCCATCAGACGCAGGCGATCAGCGACCGGATTGAAGTCCACAATAGCGCCTTCATAGCTCGGCAGCTTTTCGGACAGCGTCGACTTCATGGTTGCTTCGCCAGTCGCGGTATCGATGGTCACCACTTCGCCCGAAAGCGTCACGCCATACAGCCACTGATCCGCCGGGCGCACGTCGATGCCGGCCAGACCGTCAACGCCAGTGACATCCATCGTGCCGGAAACGGCGCGGGTCTCGGTATCGAACATCACCAGCGTCGTGCCATTCACGAGGCCGACAGCGGGAGCAGCATAGGCAGCACTTGCCAACAGACCGGTGGCACCCAGGACAAGGCCGGCGCGCAGGACGAGAAGGGAAGATTTGGTCATTTGAACGTCTCCTCTGTGGGCGCCTCCGGGCGCCGTTACAAAGGGGGTACACATGGGAGGCACCCTGCAGATGCACCGGGACGAAAAAAAATCGCGCTGCATCCACAATGGGCCATACGCGGGTAATCGACAGGAGTGCCAAATAAAGCCATCCTGCCAAAATGACCGTTCTCGAAACGCCCGAAGCCTTGATCCTGGACATTGCCAGGGGTAACCGCCACGCACTTGCGCGTCTCTTCGAGGCCGAGGCTGGCCGTCTGTTGGCAATTGCGCAGCGTCTGCTGCGCCGCCGCGACCTGGCCGAGGAAGCTGTGCAGGAAACATTTCTGTCCGTCTGGCGGACGGCGACCGGCTTTGATCCGCAGCGCGGCACGGCACGCGGCTGGCTGACCGTCATGGTGCGCAACCGTGCCCTCAACATGCTCCGCGACGGCGCTCGCATTGATTATGAGGATGGTGAGAAGCTGGCGGAACTGGGCGATCGTGCCAGCGATGCGCGTGATGCCTTCGAGGCGCTCTCGATCAAGGATGCCATTCGCCATTGTCTGTCGTCACTCGATGCACCCAAGCGCGAAGCCATCCTGCTCTGCTATGTGACCGGCCTTAATCACGGCGAGGCTGCCGCCACCATGAATGTGCCGCTGGGGACCGTAAAATCCTGGGTGCGGCGCGGCGTCAGCGCTCTGCAGGAGTGCCTGTCATGACGCCCGAGGACATCGAACGCATCGGCGAATATGCCCTGGACCTGTTGGATGGCGCGGAGCGCGCCGCCTTCAAAGGCCGCCTCGCAGCAGAGCCCGAACTGGTCGCCGCGCTGGATAAATTCCGCACACACCTCGAAAAACTGGATGATACCGCGGGGAGCATTGCACCCGACCCGGCGCTCTGGGACCGTATCGCACTGCACTTGGACGGCGTTTCGCCCGCCAATCCTCTGCACCCTGCGGCGCCTGTTGCCGCAAATGACAATCGCTGGATGCGCCGCATGGCCCTGGCGGCAAGTGTCGTCGTCTCGCTCGGCGTCGGATACCTGGCGGGCACGATGCTCACGAGTCAGCGGCAGCCCGTGATGATTGCGGTGCTTCTGACAGAAGACGGCGGCGCACAGCCAGCGGCCATCATCGAAGCCTATGCCGACGACTCGGTGCAGCTTGTGCCGCTGGAGCGGTTCATCCTGCCAGAAGATCGCGTGTTCGAAGTCTGGACGCTGCCGGACGCGGAAACCGGCCCGGTATCGCTGGGCATTTTCGAGGAGCCGCAGACGCTGCGCCTCGCTGGCGCCGGGCTGCCACCGGCCCAGGCAGGTCAATTGTATGAGATCACGCTGGAGCCCGAGGGCGGTTCGCCCACCGGCCGGCCCACAGGCCCCATCCTCGTCAAGGGTTTTGCCCGCCCGCCGCTCTAGCGCAGCTTGAGGCTGGACAAGCCGATCAGCGCCAACACGAAGGAAATGATCCAGAAGCGGATCACCACCTGGCTTTCGGTCCATCCCATATGCTCGAAATGGTGATGGATCGGCGCCATTCGGAAGACGCGTTTGCCCGTGAGCTTGAACGACGTCACCTGCACAATCACCGAAACAGTTTCGAGCACGAACAGTCCGCCGATAATGGCCAGGACGATTTCATGCTTGGTCGCGACAGCAATGGCACCGAGCGCACCGCCCAAGGCGAGCGAACCGGTGTCGCCCATGAAAATCTGGGCAGGAGGCGCGTTGAACCACAAAAAGCCCAGGCCGGCACCGATCAGTGCGCCACACACCACGGCAAGCTCCGCCGTACCCGGTACTGCGTTGAGCAGCAGATAATCGGCATAGTTCTGCGAACCCACGAGATAGGCGATAAGTCCGAAACAGGCGGCAGCCACCATGACCGGCACAATAGCGAGCCCGTCGAGGCCGTCAGTGAGATTGACAGAATTACCCGCCGCCACAACCACGAACCCACCGAACAGGATGTAGAAATAGCCCAGGTTCAGTGCCAAGTCCTTGACGAACGGAAAGAGCAGCGAGGTGCCGTAGGCGCCCTGTGCGAGTTGGGAAATGGCAAAGGCCGCGACGCCGCCGATCAGTGCCTCCAAAAGCAACCGCTGCTTGGAGCCAAAGCCGGTATGGCTCATACGTTTAACCTTGAGATAGTCGTCGTAAAACCCGATGGCACCGAAGCCCACGGTGACGAACAAAACTACCCAGACATAGCCATTGGTCAGGTTCGACCACAATAGCGTCGAGATCACTGCACCCGAGAGGATCATCAGGCCACCCATTGTGGGGGTACCCTTCTTGGTCAGCAGGTGACCGGCCGGCCCATCCTCGCGGATCGGTTGGCCGCGGCCCTGCTTGACGCGCAGCAGCGCGATCATGCCCGGACCGAACAGAAACACGAAGAACAACGCGGTCACCACCGCTCCCGCCGTGCGGAAGGTGATGTAGCGGAAGACGTTGAAGGCGGTGAATTGTTCGCCCAGCTGGCCGAGGAAATAGAGCATTCTGATCCGCTATTGGCTTGGTGTTTCAGCTGTGTTCGAAGCGCGCGACGAGCGCATTCACTATGCGCGACAGCCCGACACCGTTGGACCCTTTGATCATAACTGCGTCTCCATAGGCAAGGTCGGCGATGATAACGTCTTCGGCTTCTTCGGCCGTCCGGAAATGGCTGGCCACCAATGCTGCAGGCAACGCTGCCGCCAGTGCTGCCATGTGCGGCCCCACCAGGTGCACACGCGTGGCGCCGCTCGCGCGCACTGCCTCGTTCAGCCCGGCATGGAGCGCCTCTGCCTGGTCGCCGAGTTCCAGCATATCGCCCAGAACCAGCACTTTGCGTCCTCCGGGGGCATCGACATCGGCGAAAACCGACAGCGCGGCACTCACCGCAACGGGATTGGCGTTGTAACTTTCATTGATCAGAACCAATGGCTTTTCTGCCGGTCCCAACGGGCGGCGCTGTCCTCTGCCAGCCTGCGCTCGCAATCCTGCCAACGCTCGGAGCCCCTCCTCGGGACTCACCCCCGCCAGATGCGCCACAGCCAAGGCCGCTGTCGCATTGGACAGCATGTGCCGTCCCGGTATGGCGAACGTCATGGCGAAACGCTCGCCTGCATGCTGGATCGTGGCAAAGCTCTGCTCGCCGGCCGATTGGGCGTCCAGAATTTGCCAATCCACCCCGCGCGAAAACCCGTAGGTCACGATGTTGGCGACGCCTGCGGCCTTTGCAGCATCCATAAGCTGCGTCAGATGCTGGTGATCGGCATTGAGTACGGCCGTGCCGCCCGGCTCGAGCCCATCGAAGATTTCCGCTTTGGCACGGGCAATGGCCTCCGTGCTGCCCAGCCCCTCGAGGTGCACGGGCGCCACGGCAGTGATCACCGCCACATGCGGACGCACCATCTGGCTGAGCGGCCTGATTTCGTCGGGCGCATTCATGCCCATTTCGAACACGCCGAACTGGGCACTTTCCGGTAGGCGCGCCAGCGTCAGCGGGACGCCCCAGTGATTGTTGAAGCTTTTGATGGATGCATGCGTCTGACCCGCCGCCTCAAAGATCGTCCGCAACGCTTCCTTTGTCGTGGTCTTGCCAACGCTGCCGGTCACGCCGACGATGAAGCCGCGATTGCGTTGACGGGCAGCCCGGGCCAGATCGCGCAGGCCACCAAGCGCGTCCTGCACCACGATGCGGCCCTTCCCCTTCCCATTGCCTTCGCTCACAAGAGCCGCCACCGCACCATTGGCAAGGGCTGTGTCGACGAAATCGTGCCCGTCGAACCTGTCTCCCTTGATGGCGACGAACAGGGCATCCGGGCCCAGTTCGCGGCTGTCGATGGAAATGGAGTTGATCTCGGACGCCTCGACATCCTGGGCGCGTCCGCCCGTGGCCTCGAGGACGGCGTCGAGAGTGAAAAGGGCTTTGGTCATCAATGCTCGCCGACGCTTGAGGAAGGGTCGCAGGAGATACGCTTGCCGAGGGCCCTGCCGCAACCCCTTCCCGCGCCCCCCGAGGAGAATGAGAGGATCCCGCTACGTGTTGATCGCGGCCAGCACTTCTTCATGATCGGAGAAATGGTGCTTCGTGGTCCCGATGATCTGGTAGGTCTCATGCCCCTTGCCCGCGACCAGCAGGACGTCGCCTGGCTGAAGAGCCCGAACAGACTCCCTGATTGCGACTTTGCGGTCGGCAATTTCGCGTGCCCCCTTTGCACCGGCCAGTACCTCGGCGCGTATGGAAGCTGCTTCTTCGGTTCGTGGATTATCGTCGGTGACGATCACCACATCAGCAAGGTCGCTGGCAATTTCGCCCATTTGAGGGCGCTTGCCCTTATCGCGATCGCCACCGCAGCCGAAGACCACCGACAATTTGTTCTTGGCATATGGCCGCAAGGTCGAGAGCGCCATCCGAAGCGCTTCGGGCTTATGGGAATAGTCCACGAAAATAGCAGCGCCATTGTATTCGCCGACCAGTTCCAGCCGTCCCCGCGCGCCTACCAGCTGCGAAAGTGCTGCAAAGGCGTCTGTCTTGTCGACGCCCGACGACATTGCAAGGGCGGCGGCAACAAGCGCGTTGGAAACCTGGAATTCTCCTGGGATCTGCAGGTGGAAACTGACTTTCTCGCCGATATGACGAATTTCCACCCGCTGGCCATAGCCCTCCGGCTCAATGGACAAGATTTCGATATAGGCGCCCTCGCGACCCACCGTCAGCAGCGTCGCGCTGGCTGACAGGGCCGCAAACATGAACTGTTCGTGTTCGGGGTCGTCCACATTGACCACAGCTGCACCGCCATCCACCAGAAGATCGGTGAAGAGGCGCAGTTTGGCGTTGCGGTATTCATCCATGTCCGCGTGGTAATCGAGGTGGTCGCGGCTGAGATTGGTGAACGCGACCGCCTCAAAGTGAATGCCGTCAAGCCGGTGTTGGTCCAGTCCGTGGCTCGAGGCCTCAAGGGCCACGTGGTCTATGCCCTGCGCCTTGAGCGCACGCATGGCCTGGTGAAGGGTTCGGGAGTCGGGAGTGGTGAGGGCACCTTCGATGCGGCGATTGGCTGTCTCGATGCCCAGCGTGCCAATGCTGGCTCCAGCAATGCCGGCATGCTCCCAAATCTGGCGGACAAAAGAGGCTACTGACGTCTTGCCATTCGTGCCAGTGACGGCCACCTGGATTTCTGGCTGCGGTTCGAACACGCGGGAGGCGGCGCGGGCATAGGCTGCCCGGACATCTTTCACCACGATTATCGGCACGCCCGGATCACCCGGAGGCGCCGTGTCCGTCACGACCGCAAGGGCACCGCGGTCGACAGCATCGCTCACGAACTGATTGCCATGCACCTTGGCGCCCGGCAATGCGAAGAAGATGTCGCCCGGCTCGATCCGGCGGCTGTCAGAATTCAGCCCGAAGACGGCCCCAAGCCCTTTTTTTGGGCGGGCGCCTGATCCTTCGAGCAATTGGCTAACGCTGAGAGACACCGATCAATATCCTTCTGGAAAGATGCGCCGGACTTCTGGCGGCACGATCTGCTGGTCGAGCATTTCACTGAAATCAGGCGCGATTCCAAGCATGGGCGCGACGCGTTGCACCACCCGGCCCGTCATGGCACCGGCATTCCAGCCGGCCGTAGTGCCCGATTGCGGATTCTCGCGCTGCGGTTCGTCGATCATGATCAGCATGGCATAGCGCGGATTGTCGAGAGGGAAGGCGGAAGCGAAAAAGTTCGTGACCTTGCTGGACGAGTAGCGTCCATCCACGACCTTTTCGGCAGTACCGGTCTTGCCGCCTGCGCGATAGCCCTGCGCAGCGCGATTCATCTGCGAGCCCGAGCCGCCGGTCGAGATTGCGTTGAGCCGCATGAGGTAACGCATATAGGCACTGGTCTGGGGCTGTAATACGCGTTCATAAAGCTGCTCGGCCTCGGCGACGCTCCGCTTGTAGAGCGTGGGGGCGATATAATTGCCCCCATTGGCAAATGCGGCATAGGCGGCAACCATGTGCAGCGGAGAGACCGAAAGCCCGTGCCCGAACGATGCCGTGGCTGCAGCGACTTCGGACAGCTCCTTGGGCACTGTCGGCACACGCATTTCCGGCAGCTCGAACTCCACGCGCTGGTCGAACTTGAGGCGCGACAGGAATGCCCGGAAATTATCCTTGCCCATTTCCTGCATGATGCGGATGGTGCCGATATTGGAGGAATATTTGTAGACCTCTGGCAGGCTGAGAATGCGGTTCTTGCCGTGGAAATCGCTGATCGTATACCGGCCGAAACGCACGCCATAGCGGGCATCAAACTGGTCGGTCATCCGCACAGCGCCAGCATCAAGCGCACCGGCTAGCGTGACGGTCTTGAAAATCGAACCCGGCTCGAAAATGCCCGAGGTGATGCGGTTGAAAGTATCTTTGACCAGCGCCGTGGCGGGCTCGTTCGGGTTGAAATCCGGCAAGGATGCCAGCGCAATGACCTCGCCTGAATAGATGTCCATGATGACGCCGGCTGCCGCGATCGACTGGTAGCGCTGCATGGCATCGGTCAGTTCGTTGTGCAGCACGTGCTGCACGCGCATGTCGACAGAAAGATCGACCGGCGTCAGCGCATTACCGCGCGCCAAGCCCAATTCCTGAAGCAAGGCCAGGGAATCGTTATCCATGGCCCGCTCGATGCCCGAAATGCCCTGGTTATCGACATTGGTCGAGCCCAGGATATGGGCGGCTTCGTTCATGCCGGGATAAAACCGCTTGGACTCGGTGATGAAGTCGATTCCCGGGATACCAAGGCGCATTACCTGCTCCTGGATAGCCGGGGTGAGTTCGCGCTGCACCCAGACAAAGCCACGGTCTCCGCTCAGACGATTGCGCAGCCATTCTTCGCTGAGATTGGGAAGAACGGTGCGCAGCTTCTGCACGGCCTCTTCGACGTCGATGATCCTGCGTGGCTCTGCGTAAAGCGAGGGCACGCGGATATCGAGCGCCATTTCGAGCCCGTTCCGGTCCAGGATCGGCGGCCGGCTGGCTTGGATAGCATCCCGGGTCTGGCCCTCGATCGTCTGGTCGGTTTCCACCATGCCCAATTGCACGAGACGTCCTCCGACCAGCAGGAAGCCGAGCAGAACCCCCAGGATCATCCAGCGGATGCGGGCTTGCGTAAGGTTGCCACGCTGCTTGCGGGCGCCGTCGAGCGCGATCGTGGGCGTGTAATCCTCCGTAGCGACGGCCATTACTCGATACCCTCAAGTTCAAGGATTGCATCGATGGGGTCGATGCCTTGCGCGATCGCCTCGAAAAGCGCGTCCATGGCCGCGCTGTCGGGCTTGGCAGGCCGCATCGGCAGCGCGGTGAACGAGCCGAACTGCTCCTGCGTGACCTGCGCGATCTGCAACTCCGCTTCGTGCCGGCGGACGATCGGATCGATATGGCCCGGCTGATTGAGCACCGCCCAGTCGGCCTTGAGCAGGGAGAGCTGTCCTTCCTGCTCGGAGATCAACGCGGTCAGCGCCGTGCGCTCGGACGCCGTGCCTTCAATGGAGAACTTGAGCGCATAGACGCTGGCCAGCATGACGATGGATGCCAGGATCAGGATGATATTGATGGTGCGGATCATGCAGCACCTCCGATTCTGGGGACACTGAGCCCCGTCTCATCGACCGGGCGGGCTTTCTCTCCAGTGCGAACCGCACTGCGCAAAACGGCTGAGCGGGCACGCGGATTGCGCTTCAACTCGTCCGGACCAGCCTTGAGGGCCTTGGCAACGGGCTTCCAACGCCTTGGTACACTCTCGGTCTGCGGCAGGTGCCGCGAGGTCGCAGGTCCACCTTTTTCGGGGTCGAAGAAGCGCTTTACGATGCGATCTTCGAGGGAATGGAAGCTGACCACGGCCAGCCGCCCGCCCACATCGAGCAACCGTTCGGCGGCAAACAGTCCCTCGACCAATTGTTCGAATTCGGCATTCACCGCGATCCGCAACGCCTGGAACGAGCGGGTAGCCGGATGCGCGTCTCCGGGCTTGCGACCAATGGCCTTCTCGATGATGCGGGCCAGCTGCAGCGTATTTGTAATCGGCCCATCCTGCCGCGCGGCGACGATGAACTGCGCAATGCGGCGGGATTTGCGCTCCTCGCCAAAGGCATAAAGCAGATTGGCCAAGGCCTCCTGGTCGAGATCGTTCACAAGATCGGCTGCGCTTGTGCCGGACTGGCTCATGCGCATGTCGAGCGGCCCTTCACGCATGAACGAAAAGCCGCGATCCGCTTCGTCCAGTTGCATTGAGGAAACGCCGATATCGAGCACAACCCCGTCGACCGGCCCAAAGGCGGCCGCAACGCTGTCGAGTTCGGAAAACGTGCCCGCGACGAAGGTGAACGTGTCGGGAAATTCTGCCTTCAGTGCAGCAACATGCGGCGCTACATTCGGATCGCGGTCAATGCCAATGACATGCGCGCCAGCGGACAGCAGGGCGCGGGAATAGCCCCCTGCCCCGAATGTGCCATCCACAATGCGGCTGCCGACCCCGGGCGACAATGCCGCCAGCACCTCGGCGAGCAAGACGGGAACATGGGGTCCCTCTGTCGCTTCGGTTTCGGGCAGGGATAATTTGCCCATATCAGCCACAACTCCACTCCCGGACAAATAGCCGGATACATAAACTCCAACCGAACTTGCCACGGCGACGCTTAAGATTCTGTTTCCCATTCGCGGACGGCAATTTCCCGACAAAGCTACGGAAAACAGGGCAACTTAACATATGCATATTGCCCTCCGATCACGTTCAGGCGATGAAGAGCGCCGAACCGGAGGCGAAATGCCGATCACCAGCAAGACATTCGTGCGCTCGACAGCCCTGCTGCTGCTGGTGGGTTTGCTGACCTTGCTCGGTATCGTGGGCACCAATGTGTGGCTGGTCGAACGCTCGCAGGTCTATTTTGACGAAGTGCTCGAAGGGCGTATCGCAAGACGGGTAGCCATTGAATTGCGCACCAGTTTGCAGGACGCCGAAACCGGCCAGCGCGGTTATCTTATTACCCTCGACCCCGATTATCTTGATCCATACGAAAACGCCCTCGAGCAAATCGACGACCAGCTGGTCGAGTTAAAGCGTGTCCTGGCGCCCTATCCCGAAGCGGAAGCCCCCGTCGCCCAGCTCGAGGCGGACATCGCGCTCAAGCTGGATGAAATGAGCGATACGATCGTCCTTGCCCAATCTGGTGACGTTCAGGGCGCTTTCGAGCAGGTTCGCACCGACCGCGGCAAGGAGGCAATGGACTCCACACGCCTCTTCATCAACGCGCTGATCGAGGCCATCGACAATCGTCTCGTCGAGGGCGTCGCCAACCAACGCAACACCACCACGGCACTGCGCTGGGTTTCGATTGGCGGCGGCATCATCATTCTTCTCGTCCTAGGCGGTGCGATCTGGGCCGTACTCAGTTACACCCAGGAACTGGCCCGTGCCCGCAATGCTGTCGAAGAGGCCAACGCCAGCCTTGAGGACCGGGTCAAGGAGCGTACGTCCGACCTTGGCCGCGCCAATGAGGAAATTCAACGCTTCGCCTACATCGTCACCCACGATCTGCGTGCGCCGCTGGTCAATATCATGGGCTTTACCAGCGAGCTCGAGACCAGTGTGGAATCGGTCAAGGCTTACATGCAATCAAGGCCCGCCGAAGAAGACGATCCGACGGCAGGGGATGCCCGGCTGGCAGCCACCGAAGACTTACCGGAGGCGATCACGTTCATTCGCGCGGCCACGCGCAAGATGGACGGGCTGATCAACGCTATTCTCAAGATTTCTCGCGAAGGGCGCCGCCAGCTCAAGGCGGAATCAGTAGATGTCGCCGAGATTGCTGAAAACAGTGCCGCAGCCGTCCATCATCAGGTGGCTGACAATGACGGTGAAATCACCACCGATATTCGCATCGGCAAGATCATTACCGACAAGCTCTCGATCGAGCAGGTCCTGGGCAACATGCTCGACAACGCGGTCAAGTATCAGCAGCCCGGCCGCCCCCTTCGCGTCAGGATCAGTGCCCGTCATGTTCCGGGCAATCGCGTCCTGATCGAAGTAGAAGATAATGGTCGCGGCATTGCCGAGACCGACCACGAGCGCGTGTTCGAACTGTTCCGCCGTTCCGGTTCGCAGAACCATCCGGGTGAAGGCATCGGCCTGGCCCATGTGCGGACCATGGTCCGCAGTCTGGGCGGCGACGTCACTCTCAAATCGAAGTTGGGCGAAGGCACCACCTTCATCATCAATCTGCCGCGCGATCTGCGGTTCTACCTGGGGAATTCCAGCTCATGAATAACGCACGCCCGGTCACTATCATCATGATCGAAGACGATGAAGGCCATGCCCGCCTCATCGAAAAGAACATTCGCCGCGCCGGTGTCGCCAACGAGATCGTCCCCTTCACCAATGGCACCGACGCCCTGTCCTATCTCTTCGGGGAAGACGGTACGGGCATGATCAATACCGGCCGGCAGCTTCTCGTCCTGCTGGACCTCAATCTTCCTGACATGACCGGCATCGACATTCTCGAGAAGGTCAAAGCCAATGAGCATACCCGCCGCTCTCCAGTCGTCGTCTTGACAACCACCGACGACCAGCGCGAAATCCAGCGCTGTTACGACCTCGGCGCCAATGTCTACATCACCAAGCCGGTGGACTATGATGGCTTTGCCAACGCCATCAAGCAATTGGGTCTCTTCTTCTCTGTCATGCAGATTCCCGAGGCCGAATAGAACATTATGCCAAACCGCACGCCGCATGTTCTTTACATCGATGACGATCCGGGTCTCACGCGCCTGGTCGAGAAAGCCATGCAGCGTCGCGGTTACGTCTTCAGCCAGGCTGACGACGCCGACTCGGGTCTCGACATCATCGGCAAGGGTGGCATCGATGTCGTGGCACTGGACCATTACCTGTCCACCGGGACGGGCCTTGACCTGTTGCAGAAGCTCGAGGGCATGCCCGACCGTCCCGCTGTAGTCTATGTGACCGGCTCTGCGGAAATGGCGATTGCCGTTGCTGCGCTTAAAGCCGGGGCCAATGATTTCGTACCAAAGTCTGGCACCGAGGAGTTCATGGAACTGCTCTTGGCCGCTATCGACCAGGCCATTGCCAATGTGCGGCTTGCCCGCGCCAAGGCGACTGCTGAACGCGAGATGCAGGACGCTCGCGAACGCGCCGAAATGCTGCTGGGGGAGGTCAACCACCGCGTCGCCAACTCCTTGGCAATGGTTGCGGCCTTGGTCGGACTGCAGGCAAATGCCGTGGAAGATCTCGAAGCCAAGCGCGCACTGAGCGAAACGCAGGCGCGCATCCAGGCAATTGCAGGGGTCCACCGCCACCTCTACACGTCCGACGACACCCGCTGGGTACAGATCGGCGACTACCTCAATAGCCTGATCGGTGAACTCGAAAACACGATGCAGGCCGAAAACCGCACGCCCAGCATCCGAGTGCATGTGGACGGCTTCCTCATGGGCACCGAGAAGGTGGCTTCGCTTGGCGTCATTGTCACCGAGCTGGTTACCAATGCGCTGAAATACGCCTATGCGGACCGTGATCCCGGTGAAGTCCGGGTGCATATGGCGCGCGAGGGCGACAAGGTGCGCCTGGTAGTGGAAGACGACGGCATCGGCTGGAAGGGCGTCGGCAAGCCTCAGGGCACCGGTCTGGGCTCGCGAATCGTGCGCGCGATGGCGCATAGCCTGGAAGCCGAAATCGCCTATGCCGACGGCCCCGGCACCAAGGTATTGGTCACCTTCGCCGCGTGATCAAAGCACCTCCCGCAAGGGCAGGTCGTTTCTGCCATAAAAATGTGGCCCAATGAAAACACGGCCGGGACAAGCCCGGCCGTGTTGGATGCTTATGCGCCGGTACGGGCGATTTTTCTGCGTTCCCCGCAGAACTCGGCCGCGTTGAACGCGCGATCGCCTTTCGCATCGCGTATCCGGGTGGGCAGGCCCATGTTTCCAAGCAGATCGATGAACGGCACTGGCGGCAATTCCTCGACATTGGCCATGTGATGGCAATCCCAGTCGCCCCGGGCGATCAGCATTGCCGCTGCGATGGCTGGCACGCCGGCGGTGTAGGAAATCGCCTGGCTGTTGGTCTCGGAATAGGCGGCCTCGTGGTCTGAGATATTGTAGACCAGCAATTCGGCTTCGACCCCGTCGCGAACTCCCTTCACCAGGTCGCCGATGAAAGTCTTTCCGGTATAGTCGGGAGCCAGGGACATCGGGTCGGGCAGCACGGCTTTGACCACCTTGAGCGGCACGACTTCAAGCCCTTCGGCCGTAACCACCGGCTTTTCCGACAGCAGACCCAGATTGTTCAACACCGTGAACACATTGATATAGTGCTCGCCGAAGCCCATCCAGAACCGGATATCCGGGACGTCCAGATTGGCAGACAGCGAATGCACTTCGTCATGACCGGTCAGATAGGTTGTCTGGGCGCCGACGACAGGCAATTCGTCCGTTCGCTTGATCTCGAACATCTTGTTGGCGCGCCACTGGCTTTCCTGCCAGCTCCACACCGTTCCGGTGAATTCCCGGAAGTTGATCTCCGGATCGAAATTCGTCGCGAAATAACGGCCGTGGCTGCCGGCATTGACGTCGATGATGTCGATACTGTCGACACGATCGAAATAGGCCTGTGCCGCCAGCGCCGCATAGGCGTTGACAACGCCCGGATCAAACCCGGCGCCGAGCACGGCTGTAACGCCCTTGCGCTCGCATGCCTCGCGATGCTTCCATTCGTAATTGCCATACCAGGGCGGGGTCTCGCAGACCTTTTTGGGGTCTTCGTGAATGGCCGTGTCGATATAGGCAACACCCATGTCGATACAGGCGCGCAGGATGCTCATGTTGAGGAATGCCGAGCCGGCATTGAGAACGATCTGGCACTTGGTCTGCCGGATCAAGGCCTTGGTCGCTTCGATATCCATCGCGTCGAGCTGGTGGGCTGCGAGGATACCCGGGCGACGGAGCGCCTTTTTCTCCAAAATCGAGCCTATGATGGCTTCGCATTTGGATAGGGTGCGGGAGGCAATGTGAATGTCTCCGAGCACATCGTTGTGCATTGCCGCCTTAAACGCAGCGACTTGCGCGACACCTCCGGCGCCGATGATCAGCAGGTTCTTTTTCAATTGGCACGAAACACCTTTTTCTCGGTGGACGGGATCAGCCTGTCCTCAGGACAGGCTGGCGACGTAGTCGGCATAATCGAATTCCTTGACGAGTTCGATCGTGCCGTTTTTTCTGCGAATGGCTATAGCGGGCATTGCCACGCCATTGAACCAGTTTTTCTTCACCATCGTGTATCCACCGGCGTTGAGCAGCGTAACGCGGCTGCCGATCTCTAGCTTTTCGGGAAAATCGAACTCCCCGAACACGTCGCCGGCAAGGCATGACTTGCCGGCGATGACATAACGGTGCTGCCCGGCATTTGGTGCCACGCTTGCCGTCTCACGATAGACGAGCAGATCCAGCATATGGGCTTCGACAGCGCTATCGACAATGGCGATAGCCTTTCCGTTCTCGACAATATCGAGCACCGAGAGCTCCAGCGTGGTCGTCTGCGTGACGACGGCATCGCCCGGCTCCAGATAGACCTGGAGATCATATTTCGCCGCAAAAGCTTTGAGGCGTTGGGCCAGCGCCTCGAGCGCGTAGTTCTCCCCCGTGAAGTGAATACCCCCGCCGAAGCTGATCCAGTCGATCCTCTCAAAAAGGTGGCCCAGCTTGCTTTCGAATGTGTCGAGTAGCGCAGCGAAGGACGCGAAGGAATCGTTCTCGCAATTGCAATGGATCATGAAGCCCGAAATCCGGTCCATTACCGCTTCGACCTTACCGATATCGCTCTCGCCCAATCGGCTGAACGGCCGAGCGGGATCGGCCAGGTCGAAATGCGAATGGCTGACGCCGGGATTGACCCTCAGTCCCACTGGAATATGGCTGGCCTTGCTGCCGAACCGATCAAGCTGGCTGATCGAATTGAAGATGATCTTGTCCGCATGGGCAATGGCGTCATCGATCTCGCCATCCGACCAGGCCACGGAATAGGCATGGGTTTCGCCGGGGAATTTCTCGCGGCCCAGCTTTACTTCATTGAGTGAAGACGACGTCGAGCCATCCATATGGGGGGCGATCTGGGGGAAGGTCGCCCAGGTCGCAAAGGCTTTGAGCGCCATGACGCACTTGGCGCCGGAAAGAGCCCGCAACCGGTCGATCCGGGCAAGATTGCGGTCGAGAGCCTGCTCGTCGACGAGATAATAGGGGGTAGCCAGGGGCATCGCGCCAAACTCCAACCAGCGTGTGCCCGCCGGTGGTTCGGCGGAGGAAAGCGCATCGTTTAGCGACGATGGACGGCAGGAGTCAACGCCAGTTGACCTATAAGCCGGGTTCTGTAGGGCCGTGTTTCCACGACGTGGTGACCATTCATCTGCGGCGGCCGTTGCCGGCGCGCTCGTGCAACCAACCCGGACGACATGGCCTCGAAACAGGCTGGGTTTCCCCGCGTCATCCCTATTTGGTCTTGCTCCCGGTGGGGTTTACCGTGCGGCTCCTGTCGCCAGGCGCCCGGTGCGCTCTTACCGCACCCTTTCATCCTTACTCCGGTCAGGCCGGAGCGGTTTGCTTTCTGTGGCACTTTCCCTGGGGTCGCCCCCGGCGGCTGTTAGCCGTCACCGTGTTTCGATGGAGCCCGGACTTTCCTCCGGCATGAGGTTACCCCCATGCCAGCGGCCACCCGGTCAACTGGCCGCGCCTATGTGCGGGAGGCCAATGCCGGCGTCAAGTGCGGCAGCGTGCTATGCTGTCAGAAGCTTGGGCGTCTTGGGCTTGGTAATAGCCTGATAGGCCAGATTGATCGCCGACATGCGCGCCGTCGCCATGTCGATCAGGTCCTCGGGCACGCCCTTGGCGATCAACCTGTCCGGATGGTGCTCGGCGACCAGCAGACGATAGACGCGGCGAACTTCTTCCGGTGGCGCATCATGAGACAGGCCGAGCACCATGTATGGGTCAACACCCGCACCAAGCATCACATGCTGGGACGCAATCTGCTCGAAACGCGCCTCATCAAACCCGAAGATGGCGCTGACATCGCGCAGATAGTCCAGTTCGGCCTCGTGCACGAGGCCATCTGCCGTGGCAATGAAGAACAAGCCATCGAGCACGTGTTCGAGCGTTTCGGGGGTGTCGGCAAAAAACCGAGCTACCTTGCGGGCATAGGCGTCGTAGCCCGCAACATCCTGCTTGGCGAGGTTGAAGAGCCGCTCGACCTGCGGTTCGCTGCCCTTGGCAATGTCTACAGTAGCATTGAATGCGCGCACTTCTGACGCGGTCACCGCGCCATCGGCCACGGCCATTTTGGCCGATAGGGCAATCAGGGCGAGCGTGAAGGCAGCGTCGCGCCCACCGGGCAACCAGGTATCGGGATCGAGGATGTCGGCGATTTTTCCGGCGAGCCCGGTGCGGCCCGAGAACGAGCCGAGAAAATGCGCGAACTTGTGCCACACATCCCGGTTTTCTTCAGCCTTGCGCACGCAGCACAGCATTTTTGGACCTTCTCGTATTCGCGCGCAGACTATCTGCTGGCGATCCTCAGGTCCATGCCCGGCCCGCATGTGAGCCCTGCCCTATTGGCCGAACGGGTAATAGTAATCGTCATAGGCGCGGGGATAGGACTGACCGCTCGTGCCTTGTGGGCCTTGATCGAGCCAGAACCCCTCCGGTGTGTATTGGTTGGATTGGCCTCCGCCGCGCTGGCCACTGCGATTGGCCAGAAAGTCCGATAAGGGTCCGGTCTCCCAATCCTCTAGATCCTGGGCGGTGATGACCGGATCGGGCGTATCGATGATGAGCGGGGGCGCTGCGGGCTGGACCACAGGTTGTGGAGTGGCGCTTTGCACCGGTACCGGGCGGGGCCGTTCGGATACAGGGGTCGGAAACCCGGTAACGGCACGCGGCGCGGTGATGATCGGTCGTGTCGTCGTCTGTTCGACTTGTGAAGAGGGCTGGGCCGGCTGCGGCGAAATCGCGGCGCTCTGGGTGACTTCGGGCGCACTCGGACGGGCCGGAGGAGATTGCGGAGCGACTGTCGTCGGTGCCGGGGCATTCGCATTGGCCGTCGAAGGGCTCGCACCATTGCTTATATAGCTGGGCAACGCCCGGCCGCTTTCCAGATACGAATCCACGGCATCTCCGCTTGTCGCAATCGGTGCAGCCGTCGACTGCGGCGCAGCCTCAGGCACACTTTCAGCAGCGGGGGCAGACGGCTCAACGGCGGCAACCTGCTCGCTTTGCGGCTCGACCTCGCTCGTCGCTTCTTCCACCACTGCCACCTGCGGATCGGGCGTCGAAGAAAACTGGCGGGCGATCAGGTCCGCGGTCGGCACAGCCACGATGAGTGCGGCCCCTGCCCAGGCCAGACCATTGGTTACGCGACGGCGATCAAACTGCATTGGCATCATTCCGGAACGGCGTGGCCCTCAAGGCGGCGAACATGCCCCTCTTCATGGCCAGATTATGGAAGGGTGGCCGCGCCAATGTGAAGAGCCCTGCCTGAACGGACGATGAACGCCCCGTCTCAGGGCCGCCGCCCGAGCAATCGGGCCAGTGCGAGCACCAGATTGGAGCGGTTGAGCGTGTAAAAATGGAACTCGGTGACACCCTCGTCCAACAATTCCGTGACCTGCTCCGCCGCGACGGCGGCCGCCACCAGGGCGTGCGTATCGGGATCGTCTTCCAGTCCTTCAAAGCGCTCCGCCAGCCAAGCCGGGATCGAGGCGCCGCAGCGCGCTGCAAAACCCGAAATCTGCTTGAAGGAATGAATTGGCTGGATGCCCGGTACGATGGGCGCCGTCACCCCGGCCTTTCGGGCTCGCTCCAGATAGCGCAGGAAGTCGCCATTGCTGAAGAACATCTGCGTGATGGCACGATTGGCACCCGCATCGAGCTTGCGTTTGAGATTGTCGATATCGGCATCCCAAGTGACGCTTTGCGGATGCTTTTCCGGATAGGCCGCAACAGAAATGTCGAAATCGCCAATACGCCGAATGCCGCCCACGAGATCGGCGGCATTCTGGTAGCCGTCCGGGTGCGGTGTGAAGGGTTGGCCAACCCCCTCCGGCGGATCGCCGCGAAGGGCCACTATGCTGCTAACGCCAGCCTGCTGATAACCGCGGACGACCTCGTCGACTTCCTCACGCGTTGCGCCTACGCAGGTCAGATGGGCCGCAGCCGCGACACCCGTATCCGTCTTGATGCGACTGACCATGCGCAGCGTCCGTTCCCGCGTCGAGCCGCCGGCCCCATAGGTGACCGACACGAACCGCGGATGCAGCGGTGCAAGCTTGTGAATGCTTTCCCAGAACCGCTCCTCCATGGCGTCGGTCTTTGGCGGGAAAAACTCGAAGGAAAGCTGCAGGTCCGGACGTTCGTCTGCGGTCTGGCGGCTGGGGCGAAGTGTGTCGTCGATCATCAATTAGTCCGTCCTGCTGCGGTCCTGAAGGCGCCAGAGACAGACTGTCAGCCCCTGATCCTTGGAATCACCTGGAAATTCTCGCATCGCGAGCACGTCGAGTCCTGCAATCGAGGCCCAGCCGTTCATCTGCTCGCGCGACAGGCCCAGTCGGCGATGGGCGTGGTCGGCGCGCAGGAACTCAAGCTGATGGGGAGCGAAATCGACAATGAGGATTTCCCCGCCAGGCTTGAGCAGGCGCCGGGCTTGCGCCAGCATGCGGCCCGGGTCGTCGAAATAATGCAGCACCTGATGGATGACGATCACATCGGCAGGACCAATTGCGGGATCAAGTGCGGCGATGTCGCCCAGCCGTACCTGGGCATTGGTCAGGCCCGCGGCAGCGAGGCGCGACCGGGCGACGGCGAGCATTTCACGGCTCGAGTCGACACCCACGCCACGCCGATAGGCCGGCGCCAAAACCTCCAGCATGCGACCGGTGCCGGTACCGAGATCGACCAGAAGATCCACGCTTCGGCCAGCCATCTCTGCCAGCACTGCCCCTTCCACCGCCGCTTCCGGGACATGCAGCGTCCGGAGCAGGTCCCAGCTTTCCGCAACCTGGGCGAAATAATCTGCAGCTAGGGCTTGCTGCGTCGCCCGCAACTGCGCCTGCCGCTCTTGGTCGCGGCGGCGCTCGGCATCGGTCGAGTCCACCCGTGCGGTCAGCCAACGGGCAAGCTCTGCCCCCTGCCCTTCGGGCGCCAACCGATAATAGGCCCAGGCTCCCTCTGCGTGACGCTGGACCAAGCCGGCATCGGCCAGCAACTTGAGGTGCCGCGAAACCCTCGGCTGGCTCTGATCGAGGATTTCGGTGAGATCCTTGACCGAGTGATCGCCGTCGGCCAGAAGCGCGAGCAAGCGAAGGCGGGTACTTTCGCCCGCCGCCTTCAACACCCCAACAAGATCACTCAAACCGCTCATGGACACCTCAGATATAAAGACATCTTTATATCTACTTCGGCGTCCGGGTCCAGCCCGTTCTGCAATCTCAATTCAAAGGCGCGCTGATTGGCCCTGATGCCCACAAGACACGCTGCAAATATCGAAATATTGCCCTCGGTTTGAGCTCAAGACAAAATCATGCTATCGAGCCGCTCAGTAAAAAAGCGTCTTGCAACGAAACCATCCCCCTTAACGCTGGAAAAATTGTGAGCGGCATCCACAAGATGCTCTGCCTCTCCAGCTATTGATTGGGCGCAAGGAGAGACATGCCGTTCGAAATCTTCGACACCTATCCCATTCTTGGCACAGTGGTCGCGCTCTTGGCGCTGGCGGGCGCAGCCCTCTTTGCCAATTTCGTCATCAAGGTGATCCTGCTCAGGCTGGTGAACAGGCTTCTCTCCTACACGCCTTATGGCCGTGACGAGGAATTGCGCAAACATGGCGTGATCGAACGGCTGGCCAATGTCATGCCGGCCCTCGTGGTTTCGACCGGTATCGCCTTCGTTCCCAACCTGCCTGACTTCCTCGTCGTGGTGGTGCGAAATGTCGCCAATGCCACCATTATCCTCACCGTCGCCATGGCCATCAGCGCCATGTTCAACATCGCCGACGTCATCTACCACAGGCGGCCAATCGCGCGCCTCCGTCCGATCAAAGGCTACATTCAGGTATTCAAGATCATTGTTTACGTGGTCGCCGCGCTCTTGATGATCGCGACCTTGATTGATCAGTCGCCGCTGATCCTGCTCTCGGGCCTCGGCGCCATGGCCGCCGTCCTGATACTGGTTTTCCAGGATACTCTGCTCTCCCTGGTTGCGGGCATCCAGATTTCCTCCACGGATATGGTTCGCGTCGGAGACTGGATCGAAATGCCTGACCAGAAGGCAGACGGCGATGTAATCGCGATCGAATTGCATACGGTCAAGGTGCAGAATTTCGACAAGACGATCACGACGATCCCGATCCGCAAGCTGGTCACCGAGCCCTACAAGAACTGGCGCGGCATGCAGGAGGCAGGCGGACGCCGCATCAAGCGATCGCTTCACATCGACCAGAGCAGCATCCGGTTCTTGGCGCAGGACGAGCTGGACCGCCTCGAATCCATCGGCGTGCTCGAGCCTTATTTGCAGAAGAAGCGTGAGGAAATGTCGGACTGGAACAGCAAGCTGGGCGACAGGGCCCGGAATGCTGCCAATACTCGCCGCTCGACCAATATCGGCACGTTCCGCGCCTATGCCGAAGCGTATCTGCGCAGTCATCCCCACATCCATCAGGGCATGACCATCATGGTGCGGCAGCTCGCCCCCGGCCCTGAAGGCTTGCCCATGGAACTCTATGCGTTCACGGACACCATTGCTTGGGCGAGCTATGAGGGCATCCAGGCAGACATTTTCGACCACCTTTACGCCGTCCTCGGCGAGTTCGATCTGCGCGTCTTCCAGAGCCCGGCGGGCCACGACATGCAACGCCTGGGCAGTGCAGGCGTCAGCGCACCAGCGGGATGGGAACGTCAGGAGACCCCAGTGCGTGCTTAGGCGCTCTGCCGGTCCTCGGTCATTGCCCGCTTGCGAAACGAATGGGCCCGCCACAACTCGAAGATGTGCCGCGCGTCCTCGCCATCCAGAGCCTCGAAGCGCGACAGGACCATGCGCTTGTCGCCCTCGCTGGGCAGGTCACGCCATGGCAGCGTGGACACGATCGCCTCGAACAATTGCGGTGTCACCTTGGCAGCGCGAAGAGCGACGGTCACCGCGACATAGTCCTGGCTTGCCAGCCACTTGACCACCACCTCTGGCGAGACGCTGAGCATCACCCCCATGGCCGCCGCTGCATGATGGCCGTAGCCGAAGCGGGCAAAGCGCGCCAGAGCACGGTCGTTGAGCTGCTTGCGGTCTGCCAGGCCGCGAACCTGGTTATAGGCGACCTTCCATTCCTGTGCGTTGAAGCCTGCCCGGTTGCGGATACGGTTGTAGACAACCGAATTGACCTTGCCGGCCGCCACCGGATCCAGCCGGCGCTCCACTTCACCAAAAGCTTCCAGGACCTTGCCGGCGACTTCATCGATTTCGCCGCGCAGGGATTTCCAGTCGATATCGGTGCGGCCGCGCAAGTCGGCGGCAATTTCGGCATCTTTGCTCGCCCGCTCCACCAGTTTTTCGACGGTGGACCGGTCCAGTTCTGCTTGAGAATTGCGCACGAGGCGCACCACGCTTGCGGTATCCCCAAACTCTGCGATGGCTCCACCGACCCGTTCATTGAGGCCCGGGCGACCGGCAATGGCAATGCGGTGATCTTCGGACTGCTTGGCGATGATATCGATGAGATCGTCGTCGCTGAGGACGCTGGAAAATTCAAGCAGGGGCCGGGCGACCTCGATATCGTCGTTCGCCAGCTTTAGCACCACCGTCCCCGGAGCCCGGTCGAGCGGCGCGAGCAGCTTGGCGACGTGAACCCGCGCCTCGACCTCGACCAGCTCCGCCAGCTGGCACAGCACCTCGTCATATTGGGCCACCTGATCGTCATCGCACCGATCGGAAACGAAACTAAACAGCCGCGCCATGTTCCGGAACAATTGTTCGCGTTCCGAATGGTTATCCTCGCCGTTCAAGACACGAAAATTGGCAAAGGCCCGGTGGCTCTCGTCCAGTTCGGTGGTGACATCGGTCATGGATCGTCTCTCCCGGCTTCTGCCGTATGTTCACGACCACCTTGACCGCGAAGGTCTTGCGGGACCTGAAGGCAGCATTGGGGATTTGACTCAAATTGTACCGACCCTTGCCCAGACGTGAAACGGCCCCGGAACCAGGTTCCGGGGCCGGTCTGTCAAATGGCTTGGATCAGCGCAGATCGAACCGGTCTGCGTTCATCACCTTGGTCCACGCGGCAATGAAATGGCGCGTGAACTTTTCTGGCGAGTCGGCCTGCGCGTAGACTTCGGCGAAGGCCCGCAACTGCGAATGCGAGCCGAAGATCAGATCGACGCGCGTGCCGGTCCACTTGAGCTCCCCGCTTGCGCGGTCCCGCCCCTCATAGACCCCATCCTCGCCAGCACGCGGCTGCCAGGCGATGTCCATTGTCAAAAGGTTGGTGAAGAAGTCGTTGCTCAGCGTGCCGGGCCGCTCGGTCAACACACCATGGCGGGTGACCCCGATGTCCAGGACGCGCAGGCCACCAAGCAGCACGGTCATTTCCGGTCCGGTCAGGCCCAGAAGCTGGGCGCGGTCCACCATAGCCTCTTCGGGCTGCATGAACTGGCGGCCACTGAGGTAATTGCGGAACGCGTCGGCCCGCGGCTGCAGGGCCGCAAACGACTCGACGTCGGTCTGCTCGGCCGATGCGTCCATGCGGCCGGGCGCAAAGGGAACCGTTACCGTATCACCCGCGGCCTGCGCCGCCATTTCGATGCCGACACCGCCGGCGAGTACGATCAGATCGGCCAGGGAGACCTTCTTTCCGTTTCCTGACGAGGCATTGAACTCGCCCTGAATGGTTTCCAGCGCCGTAATGACCTTGGCCAACTGCTGAGGCTTGTTGACCTCCCAGTCCTTTTGCGGCGCAAGGCGAATGCGAGCGCCATTGGCCCCGCCACGCTTGTCGGACTTGCGGAACGTGACCGCAGATGCCCATGCGGTGCCCACCAGTTCAGAGACGGACAAGCCACTGTTGCGCACCCGATCCTTGAGGTTGGCAATATCGCCCTCATCCACCAGCGGGTGATCAACTGCGGGAATGACGTCCTGCCAGATCAGATCCTCTGCCGGAACCTCGGGGCCGAGATAGCGGACCTTCGGACCCATGTCCCGGTGCGTCAGCTTGAACCAGGCCCGTGCAAACGCATCGGCGAACTGGTCGGGGTTCTCGAGGAAGCGGCGCGAAATTTTCTCGTAGATCGGATCGAAGCGCAACGACAAGTCGGTCGTGAGCATGGTCGGCAGACGCTTCTTGTTCGGATCGAACGGATCGGGAATGTCGGCCGGGGCATTCTTGGCCTGCCATTGCTTGGCACCGGCCGGGCTCTCGGTCAGCTCCCATTCGAACTTGAACAGGTTCTCAAAGAAGAAGTTGCTCCAGCGGACCGGCGTCTGGGTCCAGATTACCTCAAGACCCGACGTGATCGAATCGGTGCCCGAGCCGCTGTTGAACGAGCTCTTCCAGCCAAGACCCTGGTCTTCGAGATCGGCGCCTTCTGGGTCAGCCGCGATCAGGGAGGGGTCGCCCGCACCATGGGTTTTGCCAAACGTATGACCGCCGGCGATCAGCGCCACGGTTTCCTCATCGTTCATCGCCATCCGACGGAAGGTTTCGCGAATGTCGCGGGCAGCGGCGACCGGATCGGGATTGCCGTTCGGCCCCTCGGGGTTCACGTAGATCAAACCCATCTGCACGGCGGCCAGCGGCTCTTCCAGCTGGCGCTCGCCGCTATAGCGGCTATCCCCCAACCAGGTGCCCTCAGGCCCCCAATACAGCTCTTCGGGCTCCCAGACGTCGGCACGCCCGCCGGCAAAGCCGAAGGTCTTGAAGCCCATGGATTCCAGCGCGACGTTGCCGGTGAGGATCATCAGATCGGCCCAGGAAATCCGGTTGCCGTATTTCTGCTTGATCGGCCAGAGCAGGCGACGTGCCTTATCCAGGTTTGCGTTATCAGGCCAGGAATTGAGCGGAGCAAAACGCTGCTGGCCCATGCCGGCGCCGCCGCGTCCATCGGTGATGCGGTAGGTGCCGGCGCTGTGCCAGGCCATGCGGATGAAAAGACCGCCATAATGACCGAAATCTGCCGGCCACCAGTCCTTGGAATCGGTCATGAGCGCGTGCAGGTCGGCTTTTACGGCCGCGAGGTCGAGTTTCTTGAACTCCTCGGCATAGTCGAAATCCGGCCCCATGGGATCGGAAAGGGTGGAATTGGTGTGCAGGACAGCAATGTCCAGCGCTTCGGGCCACCAGCTCTTGTTGCTTGGCTTGCCGGGCTTGCCATGACCCATCGGGCACTCGCCCGCGGGTTTCGGGTTAGGATCTGTCATGGGGGCCTCCGTAAATGAATAGGGCCTTATAAGAGCGTGACATCGATTAGACCAATCGATAAAACTTCCAAGCAGAATAGGAAGAAATTATCGTGGGCATCACGCTACGACAAATGCGCTACGTCCTTGCGGTGGCACGCTTCAGTCATTTCGGTCGGGCGGCCGAAGCTTGCGCCGTTTCCCAGCCAGCCCTGTCGCAGCAGATTCTGGCGCTGGAGGCGCTGTGCGGCACGCCGGTTTTCGACCGTCTCAAGAGCGGAGCCCGCCTTACGCCATTCGGCCGCGAATTCGTCGACCTTGCTCGAGAGGCGGTTCGCAGTGCTGAGGCGCTTGACACTTTCGCGCTCGCGCAAGCTGGTCGGCCGGGCCGTCCCCTGCGGTTCGGACTTATCCCCACCGTTGCGCCCTACCTTTTGCCGGAAATATTTCCGGTGCTGACCAGGGATGTGCCGGAGCTCAGCTTCACGATCAGCGAAAGTCGTACTGATGCTCTGATTTCCGGCCTGCATGACGGCAGCCTTGACGTTGCGCTGATCGCCACCGAGCCTCCCGCAGGAGGCCCGCGTCTGGCCACCCGCGCCCTGTTCGATGACCCCTTCGTGCTGGCCACGCCATCGAACGAAAAGCCGGCAGAACCTGTTTCCCTGGCCGCCCTGCGACCGGAACGAATCCTGCTGCTGGACGAAGGTCATTGTTTCCGGGACCAGGCCATATCTGCCTGCCGGCTGGAAGGCGCGTCGAGCTCGCGGACTTTCGCTGCGACCTCGCTTTCGACCATTGTCGAGTTTGTTGCCAACGGCCAAGGCGTTACCCTTTTGCCTCAGATCGCTCTTCGCAAGGAAGGCAACGACCCCCGTATTGCCCTGCACCAGCTGGACGATCCCGCAGCCGGGCGGCAATTGCGTCTCGCCTGGCGCGAGGGCACGCCGTTTGCCGCAAGTTTCGAGCGCATTGTCAAAGTCATTCGCGCCAGCCGCGGCCTAGACGAGGCGCGCGCGATGCCGACGGAAGCTGTCGTAGGAAAAGACCATGAGCGAAACCCAGATCAGGGCGAAGCTGAACAGCCGCGTTGAATTGAGGTGCTCGCCGAAAAGAAGAATGGCGACGAGAAACTGGATTGACGGCGCGAGGTATTGAAACATCCCGATTGTTGTCAGCCGCAGACGCCTCACCCCATAGGCAAAGCAAAGCAATGGCACAGCTGTCGCCGGGCCCGTGAGCATCAGCACGAAAAGCAGGCCTGGATCGCTATGGACGCCCAGGCCGTTGGCGCTGAGATCATAGATCACATAGCCCAAGGCCAGGGGCGCGGCCACCAGTGTCTCAGCGAAAAGGCCCGTCGCTGGTCCCGCCTGCACGGTTTTGCGAATGAAGCCATAAAAGCCGAACGTCAGGGCGAGGCCTAAGGCAACAAAAGGGATATTTCCCAGTCCGGCTGCCTGAACCAGGATGGCAATCGTTGCGATCCCGATCGCCAGACTTTGCAGGCGGTTCTGCCGCTCGCCCAGCAAGATCATGCCGATCGCCACATTGACGAGCGGATTGATGAAATAGCCGAAGCTGATCTCGAGCAATTGCCCGGTTTCCACCGCCCACACGAAAAGCAGCCAATTGCCGATCAGGAGCAATGAGGAGAGCGCGACAACGCGCATGCGACGCCAGTCTGCAAGCAGATCGACGACGTCGCGAAAGCCCCGCATCGCAAAAAGTACGAAAGCCAGAAAAACCAGTGACCAGATGCTGCGCTCCGCGACGATCAGCACCGACCCGGCTTGGTCCAGCAATCGGAACAGGATCGGCAGGAAGCCCCAGAGCATATAGGCCGTGAGCGCAGCGATCGTGCCCCGACGCACCTCATCTGCGCCGACATTTTTCGGGGCGGTACCGGCCCTTGCATTCAACGGTTCAGGTCTGGGCTCGGTCATGATGGGCTCCGCGTCGCAAAGACGCCTCGCCCCTCTACCAGCCCATCCCGACCGTCACCAATCAGAGTTTGTGATCGTACCGGTACGCTTTGATGATCGATCACGCCAACCTTTCGTCTCAGTCACACGTTTGCCTGTGGGTGGCGAACATTCGCCCACCGTCGACCGAACTTGAGGAGCAGCAAATGAAGAAGACCGTGACCTGGGTACTGATTGCGGACGGAACACAAGCGCGAGTACTCCAGCACAATGGCCCCGGCAAAGGGCTTAGCGCCGTCGAAGGGCTCGGGTGGTCCATACCGCCGCTGCAATCCCAGGACATCGACACCGATCGCTCAGGTCGCGGTCCGACAGGCGGCGCCATGGAAGCCCGCACCGACCCGGCACAGCACCGCGAGGCTGAATTTGTGCGGAATGTCGCTGGCGCTCTCGACAGTCAGGCCAAATCGGGAGCTTTCGACCGCCTCGTCATAGCAGCAGCGCCAATTGCACTGGGCAATCTGCGCAAGGTGCTGTCCGATCATGTCAAGAAAACCATCGTCGCGGAGCTGGACAAGGATCTGACCAATCTGCCAACCCAGCAATTGGACAAGCATCTGGATGGCATCATTGCAGTCTAGGCAGCCCGATGTGGGCAGCGCAGCTTCGGCTGCGCTGCCCACAATGAGGGGGGAGCCTAGTCTTCCGGATCGTCGTCTTCCGGATCGTCGTCGTCATCGTCGAATGCGTCGAGAAACTGCAGCAACAACGAATTGACCAGCGCGGGATGCTCGATGCTGGGGATATGTGCCACGCCTTCCAGCAGGGCCGCAAAGGCATTGGGCATGGTTTCTGACAGGGTCTCATGCCTATCAATGATAGCAGAGAAATCCTCGCTCCCCACCATAAGCAAGGTGGGGGCACTTACCGCCTCGAGGCGAGACCAGGCATCGGCGCGCTCTTCTTCCAGCGTCAGCGGGGACTTGGCCAGCGCCTTGCCATTCATGTCGAGGAATAGTGCGCGCACCTCGCCCCCGACCCTTCCGCTGGCGCTGCGCGGGCCATCAAGCCATTCGTGAGCCTGCACCTTGTTCAGCAAGTCGAGATCGCCGCGCTCCCAGGCGTCATCCTCGGCCATTTCAATGGCACTTTCCTCGTTGGTCGCACTCCACGGCGCCCCGGTCACGGATGTACCGATGAGTACCAGGCCGAGCACCCGCCCCGGATATTGCAGCGCAAAATCGATTGCTACGCCCCCGCCGAGCGAACAGCCGACAAACACGGCCGCGTGAATGTCGCGCTGGTCCAGAACCGCTTTGAGATCGTCGACGTGATCGAACACTTCGTCAGCGCTCTCGGTGTCGCCGTATCCGCGCCGGTCATAGGCGATTGCGTGCCAACCGTCTTCGGCAACGGCCTGCATCTGGCTCAGCCACATGCGCTTGTCGCAAACCCCGGCATGCAGAAAGACGACGGGCAGACCTTCGCCGTGCTCGACACCCGAGATATCGGCCTGGCCTACAGTGAGGGAAAAGAGCGTGCTGAGGTCCGAAGGCGCGTCGTTCACTGCAGCAACGCCGCGCAGAATGTCATCTCGCCGTCCTCTTGCATCCAGCACCCGGCTCTGTCCTGTGCAGGCACGAACGCCCCAAGCTCAGAAGGGTATTGCCCGGGGCTGGGCTCGCCGGAACCGATATAGGCCAAGCCTTCACCGTTCGACACATGCGCGAAGACGAAGAGGCGTCCATCTGGCAGGGAGAAGGTTATGCCGCCCCCATCGACGCTGACATCACAGCTGAATTCACCGATGCCGCTGAGCGAGCATTGCCCCGGCGCGGCGCTGGCCGGAGCGGCGAGGGCAAGGCCGACCAGCAGCACCGCCCCCGTCACGAACATCTTCATGCATTCCCCCAAGAACGCGAACTCATCTGGTCCCACCGCTGATGCAGATCTTATCGCACAAGCCGGAACCAACCCAATGGCTTTTCGCATGGGGTCGTGACTTGGTAAAGCCTTGCAATCCGCAGGTATATCGTTGCTAAAGCCCGCTTAGCGCTTGCAGGGCCACTTCGACATCGCGCTGGCTATAAGGTTTGACGATAACAGGGCGCTCCTGCCATTCCGGCGGAAGACCTTCCCGGCCATATCCCGTGGCAAACAGGATGGGCACGCCGCGTGCCGCCAGGATCGTCGCGGCGGGAAACACCTTCTGGCCACCGATATTGACATCGAGAATGGCCGCATCGGGTTGTTCGACGCTCGCGGCCAACGCTTCCGCTTGCGGTAAGGACATGGCCTGGCCGACGAGCGTCCAGCCGAGATCGCTCAGAATGTCTTGAAGATTGAACAGGACCAAGGTCTCGTCTTCGACGACAAAGATCCGCTTGATAGGCGCGTCAGACAATTTCCTGCACCCTCGCGCAGTAAGCAGATGGCGGAATGACCATTCTCGCGGAGAGGCCTTTTTCCGCGTAATTCATTTCGAGCTGTCCAGTGAGCTCCCCTGTAATCACCGTACGAAGCAAGCGCGACCCGAAGCCGGTGCGGGAGGGCGCATGTGCGGGTGGGCCCCCACTCTCTTGCCATTCGATGATCAGGTTATCCGCGTCATCCTCTGCCCAGTTTACGGACAGCCGACCTTCCGGTGCCGATAAGGCACCGTGCTTTGCAGCATTGGTGGCTAGCTCATGCAAGACGAGAGCAAGAGCAACCGTAGCCTTCGCGTTGATCTGCAGGACAGGCCCACCGAATTGCACCAGCGCACTATCGTAGGCGCTGAGTTCCTGACAGACCAGATGCCCGATTTCGGTATCGTGCCATTGCCGCTCGCTGAGCATGTTATGCGCCTTGGACAGCGCGATGATCCGCGCTTCAAAGGCTTGCTTGGCGCTGGCGATATCGTTCGTGTTGCGCAAGGTCTGGCTGGCGATGGACTGCACCGTCGCCAGGGTATTCTTCACGCGATGGTTGAGTTCATCGATTAGCAGGCGTTGCCGACGTGCTGCCCGAACCGTTTCCGTCCGATCCGTACCCTGCACGAAGATGCCGGAAATCCTGCCCTCCGAATCCCGAATGGGATGATAGGAAAAATCGAGGAATGTCTCCTCCGGATCCTTGGACGGCTCACGCTGCAGCATGAGCATCTGCTCCTCAGCCTGATGCGTGTAGCCCTCGCGGAAAACTTTATCCAGCAGAGCAACAAAGCCCTGCCCTTCAACTTCCGGCAATGCAGCGGCCACAGGAAGTCCGATCAATTGCCGGCCGCCGACCAGTCGCACATAGGAGTCGGAGGCAAAGGTGAAAACGTGTCGGGAACCGGACAGCACGGCAAAAAAGCCTGGAGCTTGCTGAAAGAGCCGACGAAAATCTGCGCTGGCGGCGTCTGCTTCCCGTGTACGTTCAATAAGCCGTGTTGCTGCGGAAAGCGAATGAAAGGGTAATGTTGCCGCCTCGCGGATCCGCGCGAATTCTGTCACATCGACCGTGTTCTGCATGATGAAGGCAACGGAGCCGTCATCCCCGAAGAGCGGCACATGCACCGCTGTCCAATATCGATGCTCGATCGTCCCGTCTTCCATGGCGATCGGATAGGGGAGATAGGCAAGAGTGTCTGCCTCTCCGGTCGCAAGCACGCGATCAAAAGACTGCTTCAGACGTTTGCCACTCTCGTCATCATTGGGAAACATGTCGAACAGATACTCCCCGATCAGCGACGATCGGGCACGGTTCAAGGTATCAAGATAAGCCTGATTGAGCGCAACGTAGCGCAGGTCGCGGTCAATGATCATGAACGGGCTAGGCAGCGCTTCAAATACCGCTGCATAGTCTACCGCATTCATGTTCGAATTGCTCCTCGCGACATCCCGTCGCTACCGCCGAACCTGACAAATGGATGGCAGTCGAAATGGTTCCGACGAAAATTTAATTTTCGATTACGAGTTCCGACGTGACCTCGATCGAGTGATCAGCAAGGGCGCAGTCAAGACTTTCACCCTGTCCTGTCAGCACGACATCACGTTGTTCAATCAACGACCTTATTTCGTCTTCATATGCGACAATGATCGAAGTTAGCCAGCGATTGACGAGGTAGGAAGGCTTAGGCATCTGCACGTCGAATTTCTCTAAAAGCGCTGCAAGTTCCTTCGCACCCACCCAGTCATCGCCGACCACCCACTGGTTCACGGTGAAAAGCCTCAGCAATCTGCCTTGAGCATCGACGCCAATGGCGACGAGATGATGGATGGGACCATCGGCTCCTTCCGGTCGCACGAAGCAATGAAAGTGGCCGTGCTCACGGCTGTCATCCTCTGCAGGGTGGCAATGATAAAACCATTGCGACTTGCTGACCGGATCGAACACATCGCCCGGCGGATAATGATCCCAGGCGGCTATGGCGTCGACGCCTGCAAAGGTTTCGGACAACACGTTGAGGCCGCCTTTGGCGAGGATCGCCTCGCAAAAGGTCATTTCGGCCAGCGCCTGGTCGCGCGTCGACGTCATCAGGGCGCGACCACCAAATCCGGCGCTTCTTCCGTCGCAGGCTTGGCAAGCGGCGCGGGCGGAGGAGCCTGTAGCGTCGGCGCCGCAGGTTCGGTCGGACGCTGCGCTGGTGGCGGTGGAGGCGCCATCAGCTGGTTTTCGGATGAAGGACGCTGTGCTGGTGGCGGTGGGGGCGCCGCCTTAGTAGCGGCCCCGGCCGCACAAGGAGCCACCGGCGCACCGGCCGCGCACGGCGATGAAACCGCACCAGCGGCGCAGGGGGCGGCTGCACACGGCGCCGTGCCCGAACTTGTTGCGCTGGCCGTGCCATAAACCGGACGCGGAGGGACAGGCTTGCTGAGATGGTCAGCAGCGATGGCAGCGGTGGACACCGCCAGGGCGGCACCAAAAAGTAGCGTATTGCGGCCGCTCATTTTTTGAATCCATCAAGACCAAACACGGGACGAAGCCAGACGCCACCGATCGAACCGACAAAGGCCGCGGCGAACCATAGCCAGCCATGCAGGCTTCCCGTGGCGATGCCGGAGAACAGGGCGCCGATATTGCAGCCAAACGAGAGGCGCGCGCCGTATCCCATCAACAGCCCGCCACAGATTGCGGCGAGTAGGGAGCCAAGGGGCAACTTTGCTTTGGGCGCAAATTTACCGGCAATGGCGGCGGCAAGCGCAGCGCCCAGCACCAGGCCGAAATCCATGACCGAGACGCTGTCAGCCAGCACGCTGGCATTAAGCGCCTGCGCCTGCGCCGGCCAGGTCCAGAACTCCCAGGAGCCGACATCGATACCTACCGCCTGCGCGATTTTGGCGCCCCATAGCCCGAAGCCGTAGGTGATCGACCATGGATGGCCCGCCAGAAGCAGCGTGGCGATGTTGAGCAACGCCAGAACCAGTCCCGCGCCGACCAATGGCCAGGGTCCGCGGAAAACCCAGTTCCACCCTTGCCGTGCCGGCGCCGGCTCGGCCTCGATGTCACCATGGGCCTTTTTCTCGATCAGCGCGGTGATCAAGGCGACGAGAGCCAGTCCCGCAATCGTCACGGCAAGGGCGAAGCCTACGCCGAGTTCGGCACCGATGCTGATTGCCGGCAGCGCCGGCTGCTCCAGCCAGAACGGCAGATGGGCAGTCCCGATGACAGCACCGATAATGAAGAACGCGAGCGTCACCAGCATGCGTGCCGATCCACCACCCACGGTGAACAACGTGCCCGAGCCGCAGCCGCCACCGAGCTGCATGCCGAGCCCAAAGATCGCGGCGCCGAGCAGCACCGACACGCCCACCGGTGCCATCGCCCCGACCATGGGCTGGCCACCGATATTGCCTGCAGCCACGAGCGGGATCATTGCCAGGGCCGCAACGCCGATGGTCAGCATCTGCGCCCGCATGCCGCGTCCACGCTTCTCGACCACCATGCGCTTCCAGCCGCCGGTAAACCCAAACGAACCATGGTAGAGCGCCACGCCCAGTCCGCCGCCGATCAGGAACAAGGCGCCCTGCCGGAGGTCCACCTGCCAGGTGATGAAAAAGAAGCCGAAGACAAGAAAGGCCGCGGCCACCAATAGCGGCGCCCGATCCGCTGTAGCGGGTGGCAGGAATTTCGGCGCGGAAGCGGAAATATCGCTCATGATTCTGAAATGCCCCATTCAAAATGGTTTTGGATGCTGCGGCCCTCGGGTGCAACATCCAAAACTCACGTCATTGGCTGGAAGTGGCCTTTACTGGATCGGACGGGCCGGGTCAGCTGCCCATTCTGCCATCGATCCGTCATACATGGCCGTGTTCTTGTTGCCGCCAACCTCGCTCAGTGCAAACCAGGCGATAGAGGCCCAATGGCCGGTATTGCAGAAGACGATATTCTTTTCGTCCTGCTCGAGGCCGACCGCCTGCGTCAGCGTCGCCACCGTTTCGGGAAGTGCGAAGCTGGCATAGTCGGCGCTGTAGAACTTGGAATGGGGAATGTTCTGCGCACCGGGAATGGTCCCCTCGATCCGCACGACCGGGCTCTTGGACTGCCCCAGGAACTGCTCTTCGGGACGACCGTCGATCAGCGGCGTGCCTGCGGCAAGCGCCGCTTCGACGTCAGCTGTCGTAGCCCGGAATTCAGGGCGAACGTTGATCGGGAACTCCACTGCTGTCGGAACGACCGCTTCGGCAACGCGCTCACCACCGGCAGCGTCATACTGGCGCCAGCCGCCATCGAGGATGGAGACGGCGTCGTGGCCGAGATATTTGAACGTCCAGTAGACGCGGGTCGCCCCGCCGAATTCGGAGGAATCCGTGCCCCAGGGCACGATCACCACATGATCGTCGCCATCGATACCGAGACCACCGATCAGGTCTGCGATCTCTTCGTCACCGGGAATCTGGCCTGGCACGCCCTGCACTTCGCTGCGCCAGCCATAGCTTGCATAAGGGGCAACGACGGCATCGGCGATATAGGGCAACTCGCCCAGATCGGTTTCCGCGATATTGTCGCGGATATCGATGATCTTGACGTTCTCGTCGCCGGCATGGGCCTTGAGCCACTCGGCAGTCACCAGCGGGGTGACGTCCTGGGCCTGGACGAGGACAGGCGCTGCAACAAGGAAGGCAGCGGCGGCGGCGAGCGATGCAAGACGCATTGCAGAAACTCCGAGGAACGATGGTGTCTGTTTCTACACTGGCCAGGTCGTCTATGGCCAAGGCGCCCGAACCAAAATGCGTTCGGATGTGAGAAAAATACCCTGCCATTCAGGCTGGTGAGAAAAAGGGCGACCTCTCGGCCGCCCTTCTGTCGCTACCGCGTCAGCGGCTTGTACGTAGCACGTCTTGGATTGACCGCATCCGCTCCCAGGCGACGGACCTTGTCGGCCTCGTAATCCTGGAAATTGCCTTCGAACCACTCGACATGGCTGTCGCCTTCGAAGGCCAGCATGTGCGTCGCCAGGCGATCGAGGAACATGCGATCGTGGCTGATGATCACGGCGCAACCGGCGAATTCCTCCAGCGCCTCTTCGAGCGCGGCAAGCGTTTCGGTGTCGAGATCATTGGTCGGTTCGTCAAGAAGCAGCACGTTGGCGCCGCTCTTGAGCATCTTGGCCAGGTGAACGCGATTGCGCTGACCACCAGAAAGATTGCCCACCTTCTGCTGCTGGTCCCCGCCCTTGAAGTTGAAGGCCGAGGTATAGGCGCGGCTGTTCATCTCGCGCTTGCCCAGCATGAGCACCTCGTCACCCTCGGAAATTTCCTCCCAGACAGTCTTGTTGGGGTTCAGCGCATCGCGGCTCTGGTCCACATAGCCGAGATGGACATTCTCCGCCACGGTGACGCTGCCGCTGTCGGGCTTTTCCTGGCCAGTCAGCATCTTGAAGAGCGTCGACTTGCCCGCGCCGTTCGGCCCGATGATCCCGACGATGCCGCCGGGCGGCAGCTTGAAGCTGAGATCGTCGATCAGCATGCGATCGCCGAAAGACTTGGAGAGCCCCTCGACAGTGATGACGTTCTGGCCGAGGCGCTCGCCGGGCGGAATGATGATCTGCGCGGTGTGCGACTGGGTGCGGGCTTCGTTGACCTTGACCAGTTCGTCATAGGCACGGATACGGGCCTTGGATTTGGCCTGGCGCGCCTGGGGCGACTGCCCCATCCATTCCTTTTCGCGTTCCAGCACCTTGGCGCGCGCCGCATCCTCGCTCTTTTCCTGCGCGAAGCGCTTGGCCTTGGCGTCGAGATAGGCCGAGTAGTTGCCCTCATAGGGGACGCCCCGACCGCGATCGAGTTCGAGAATCCAGCCGGTCACGTTGTCGAGGAAATAACGATCGTGGGTGATGATCAGCACTGCACCATCGAATTCGCGCAGATGGCGCTCGAGCCAGCCGGTGGTTTCCGCATCGAGATGGTTGGTCGGTTCGTCGAGCAGCAGCAGGTCGGGCTTGGACAGCAACAGCGCGCAAAGGGCCACGCGGCGCTTCTCGCCGCCCGATAGATTCTCGACCGAGGCGTCACCCGGCGGGCAGCCGAGGGCTTCCATCGCGACTTCAACCTGCGATTCGAGATCCCACAGGTTCTGGCTGTCGATGATGTCCTGCAGCTTGGTGGCTTCGTCCGCCGTCTCGTCGGAATAGTTCATCATCAACTCGTTGTAACGGTCGACGATGTCCTTCTTTTCCTTGACGCCCAGCATGACATTGCCCAGCACGTCGGAATTGGGGTCGAGCTGCGGCTCCTGTGCCAGATAGCCGATTTTGGCGCCGTCGGCAGCCCAGGCTTCACCGGTGAACTCGGTTTCGATGCCGGCCATGATCTTGAGCAGGGTCGACTTGCCCGAGCCGTTGGGGCCCAGGATGCCGATCTTGGCGTCGGGGTAAAAAGAGAGATGGATATTGTCCAAGACCTTTTTACCGCCGGCATAAGCCTTACTCATTCCGTGCATATGATAAATGAATTGGCGCGCCATGGCGTCGAGACCTCTTTGGAAGCGTTCGGAGATTGCGGCCTATGTAGGCCAAGAGGGCCAGAGGGGCAACGGGGCGATCCGGTTCCCCGGCGCTCCCGCACTCAAAAAAGGGGCGCGGACCGCACTTGCGAATGAACGATCGCCTTATGCTCGCCTTGTACGAACGATAGGCGCATTGCAACCGCCCCCTCGAAGACGGAGCCTGAACACATATGAATGCAAATGCCCTCGGGCTGTGCGCCGCCTTTTTGCTGACCCTGCCCGTCGCCGCTCAGGACACGACGCCGCAAGCCGATATCAGCCATTTCACGCTCGATAACGGACTGGAATTGGTCGTCATTCCCGATCGTCGCGCACCGATCGTCACCCACATGATCTGGTACAAGGTCGGCGGCGCGGACGATCCGGCCGGGCATTCGGGCATAGCGCATTTTCTCGAACACCTGATGTTCAAAGGCACCGAGCAATATCCCGCGGGCACTCTGGACCGGACGGTGAGCGAGCTGGGTGGCAATACCAACGCATTCACCAATGCCGACGTCACTGCCTACTTCCAGACCATTCCGCCCTCAGCGCTTGGCGATATGATGGCGATCGAGGCCGATCGTATGCGCAATCTTGAGCTCGACCCTGAAGTCGTCGCGGCCGAGCGGGACGTCGTGCTTGGCGAGCGACGCCAGCGCATCGATTCCAACCCGCAGGGGATTTTGGCCGAGGAAGTCAACGCCACCCTTTTCCAGAACCATCCCTATCGTGTTCCAGTGATCGGCTGGGAGTCAGAAATCCGGCAACTGAGCCGAGAGGATGCCCTTGGGTTCTATGATCGCTACTATGCGCCGAACAATGCCCTGGTCGTGGTTGCAGGTGACGTCGATCCAGCGGATGTCGAAGCGCTTGCCAACGACACTTACGGCCAAGTGCAGCCCGGTCCGGATTTGGTCGAGCGCCAACGCCTAGTGGAACCTCCGCACGATACGAGCCGCTCCGTGACCCTCAAGGATGCGCGCGTCACCCTTCCGAGCTTTTCGAGCAACTGGCTCGTGCCGAGCTACAGGACGGCCGAGGCCAGTGGCGAGGCCGAAGCATTGGACGTTCTGGCTGCCGTTCTCAGCGATGGCACCCGCAGCCGCCTTTATCAGAAATTGCAGGTCGAGACCGACATGGCGGCCCAAGCCGGCGCCTATTACGGCGGCAACAGCTATGACATGGGCACCTTCGTCCTCTACGGCACCCCGCGTCCAGGCGTCGAACTTGCCGATCTGGAAACAGAAATCTTTGCCCAGGTTGACGACATCATCACCAATGGACTGACCGACGGCGAGCTGGAGCGGGTCAAGCGCCGCTTCATCCGCAGCACCATTCTGGCCCGAGACAGCCAGGCGAGCATGGCGCAGGTCTATGGCAGCTGGCTCTCCAACGGACGCACGATTGAAGATGTCGCCGCCTGGCCCCAGCGCGTCGAGGCAGTGACCGCCGAGGATGTACAGGCGGTCGCTGAAAAATACCTCCGACCCGAAATTGCCGTCAGCGGCTATCTGTTGCCCCTCGCCCAGGAGGAAACCCCATGAGCGTTCGTTCTTTCGCCCGGCTCGCTGCCGGCATTCTTGCGCCTGCCTGGCTGCTGTTTTCCGCCCTGCCCGCTCAGGCTGAGGTCAACTTTCGCAGCATCACCTCGCCCCAGGGGTTAGAAGCCTGGTTCGTTGAGGATTATACCGTGCCGATTGTTACGCTGGCCTTTTCCTTCGAAGGCGGCAGCTCGCAGGACCCGCAGGACAAGCTGGGCCTCGCAGCCCTGATGACCACCCTTTTTGATGAGGGTGCGGGCGATCTCGACAGTGAAGCGTTTCAGATCCGTGCCGACGAGGTAGGGCTGGAAATGGGCTTTGGTGCCAGCCAGGACGATATTTCCGGCTTTGCCCGCATGCTTTCCGACGAGCGCGAAGGCGCGACCGAGTTGCTCGCCCTCGCCGTCCAGTCTCCACGCTTCGATCCTCCCGCGTTGGAGCGCATGCGCAGCCAGAGCATTGCCGGCCTCGTCTCGCGGTCTCGCGATCCCAATTATGCTGCCGGCCAGATGTGGAACCGGGCGCTCTTCGGCGACCATCCTTATGGGCGGCCCGTAGAGGGCACGCCGGACACCCTTGCAGCCATCGGGGCGGAGGACCTCCAATCCCTCCATCGTTCGGTTTTTACCCGAGCTTCGCTCAAGATCGGCATCGTGGGCGCTCTGGATGAAAAGACCGCGGGCGAAATGATCGACGCCGTTTTCGCTGCCCTCCCTGAAGCCGGCGACGTCCAGCCGGTGACGGATGCCACGCTGACTTTTGGGCAGGACCTGGCTGTGGACTATCCGCTACCCCAGACGCGGCTCAACCTGGCCTATCCCGGAGTGCCGGAGACAGATCCCGATTTCTTTGCGGCTTACGTGATGACCGAACTTTTGGCCGGCAGCAATTTGCTCTCGCGCCTCAATGTCGAAGTGCGCGAAAAGCGCGGCCTGACCTATGGGGTTTCCGGCGGGCTCGTGACTCTAAAGCATGCCGACGCCCTGACCATCGGCACCGCGACCAACCCCGAGAATGTCGATCAGGCTCTTGACGTAATCAAGTCGACAATTGCGGACATGGCAGAGAACGGACCCGATCCCAGCGAGCTGGAGCGCGTGAAGCATTACCTCATCGGCGCCTACGCCATAAACCAGCTGGGCTCGTCAGTGTCGATCGCCGGGGCAATGGTCGGCCAGCAGGTGCGCGGATTGCCGCTGGACTATGTGACAGAGCGCGAGAGCCTGATTTCCGCAGTCACTGCAGAGGATGTGCAGGCTGTCGCCAGCCGCCTTTTTGGCGAGGAACCAAGCCTCATGCTTGTGGGCCCAGGTGCACAGGCGGACGAGATCTCGTCCGCCCAGCCATGAGTGGATGACGCAGCACGACCATATGTGGTCTAGTGGCACGAAGCGAGGCCGGAACAGAGTTCGAAGATGACCAAAACGCCCCATTACCAGCCCTACAACAAGCCTGCCGGCGGCTGGGGCGCAGCCGCAGCCACTGCCAAGGTGCTGATGGAGCAAAGCGTCATCACCAAAGGCTCCAGGGCGCTTCTCGAGATGAACCAGCCCGGCGGATTCAAGTGCCCGTCCTGTGCGTTTCCGGATGCGGATGAGCGCAAGAAGCTGGAGTTCTGCGAGAACGGTGCCAAGGCGCTGGCACATGAGGCCACCCGGCACCGGCTTACCCGCGAGTTCTTTGCCGAACATAGTGTCAGCCAGCTCATGGACCAGTCCGATTATTGGCTGGAAATGCAGGGTCGCCTGACCGAGCCCATGCGCTACGATGCGGCCACCGATCATTATGTCCCCTGCTCCTGGGACGAGGCCTTCGCGCTTATCGGCCAGCATTTACGCGCGCTCGACAGCCCGCATGAGGCTGAGTTCTATACGTCCGGGCGCACACCGAACGAAGCGGCCTTCCTGTATTCCATCTTCGTTCGCGAATTCGGTACCAACAATTTTCCCGATTGCTCGAACATGTGCCATGAGCCGACCAGCCGTGGGCTTCCGCCCGTTCTGGGCATCGGCAAGGGATCGGTCGTCCTCAAGGACTTCGAAGAGGCCGAGGCCATCTTCATCATCGGCCAGAACACCGGCACCAATTCGCCCCGCATGATGACCAATTTGGTCGAGGCCCGCAAACGCGGCATTCCCATCGTCGCTGTCAATCCGATGCCTGAAAGGGCCTTGATCAAGTTCACCGAGCCGCAGGACGTGGTGCAGATGGCCACGCTTGGGTCGACGCCCATCGCGAGCGAATTCGTGCACATCAAGATCGGTGGTGATCTCGCGCTGCTCAAGGGCCTGATGAAGGTGATGTTCGAGCGCGACGCCGCCGGCGAGGACGTGCTCGACCAAGCCTTTATCGCAGAGCACACGGAAGGTCTCGACGCCTTGCGTGCCGACGTCGTGCAGCAGGACTGGGCGGAACTCGTCGCTGTTTCGGGGATCAGCGAAGAGCAGATCCGCCGCGTGGCGGACATCTACATCCGGTCCAAAGCCACCATCATCTGCTACGGTATGGGCCTGACCCAGCATCAACAGGGCTCCCGCCTGCTTCAACAGCTGGCTGCGCTGCTTTTGCTCAAGGGCAATATCGGCAAGCCCGGCGCAGGAATTGCGCCTATCCGCGGCCATTCCAACGTGCAGGGCGACCGCACGGTGGGGATCGACGAAAAGCCCAGCCCTGAATACCTTGATCGCGTCCGCGATGTCTTCGGCTTTGAGCCGCCGCGGGCCCATGGCCACCACACGGTTGAATCGGTAGAGGCCATGAAGGCCGGAACGGCCAAGGTCTTCATCGGGCTGGGCGGTAATTTTGTCCGCGCCGTTCCGGACACCAACGAAGCTTACGCGGCCATGCGCAAGCTGCGGCTGACGGTCGGCATTGCCACCAAGCTCAACAGGGGCCACCTCGTGCACGGACAGGACGCGCTGATCCTGCCGGTGGTAGCGCGCTCCGAACACGTGCGAACCAAGCTCGGCGAGCAGGTCGTCACCATCGAAGACGCCATGAGCAATGTAACGCCATCGCGCGGCGTTCTTGAGCCGGCGTCAGAGCATCTGCTTCCCGAAGTGGAAATCGTCTGTCGCATGGCCATGGCGACCCTTCCCGACAGCAAGGTGGATTGGGCCCGCTTCATCGACGATTATACGGCCATTCGCGACAAGATTGCCGAGGTTTATCCGTCCATTTTTGCCGATTTCGGCGAAAAGATCAAAAATCCCAAGGGCTTTCATCTCGACGTGCCCTCGCGGCGTCGTGTTTGGAAAACCCCGAATGGCAAGGCGAACTTCCTTGTTTTTGAAGGGTTGCAGGTCGACGCACCGGTCGATGATCCGGACATGCTGAGGCTTGCCACCGTGCGCAGCCATGACCAGTTCAATACCACGATCTACAGCAATTCCGATCGCTATCGCGGAGTCTATAATGACCGCTTGGTGCTGTTCATGAACGAGGATGACCGCAAGGAACGGGGCCTGGAGGCGGGGCAGAAGATCGCTATCGAGACCATTTATCATGATGGCATCCACCGGCGCGTCGACGGACTGACGGTGCTGGACTATCCCATGCCGCGCGGCGCGGTAGCCGGGTATTACCCCGAGTTGAACCCCCTGCTTCCGCTCGACCACTATGACCGGATCAGCGGCACGCCGGCTGCAAAGTCGATCCCGATCCGCGTGGTCACGTGAGCGCCCATAGTTACGAGCCAACCCAGACCATTGCCGTCCAGCGCCTCGGCCTGGCGACAGAAGGCGACGCCCCGGCCGTGCGCGACGTGCCGGTCGAAGCGCCGATTGCCATTGATATTGGGGGCATCGGCTATGCGGTGATGATGGCCACCCCGCTCGACCTGGAAGATTACCTGACCGGCTTCATGCTGTCCGAGGGGCTGATTCGAGGCTCCAGGGAAATCGGGAGCCTTGTGATCAGCGCGGTCGAAGGTGGCTGGGTGACCCGGGTGGCACTGCCCCCTGACGCCATGCAAAAGGTGATGGTCCGGGCCCGCAGGCGTGTCGGCGAAAGCTCCTGCGGCTTATGCGGCATCGACAATATCGCCGAGGTCCTGCGGCCCCTGCCCCAGCTCAAGGCGCGCATCACGACCACGCGCGCAGCCATTGGGGCGGCCCTGGACGAGCTCCCGCATCATCAGCCGCTCAGTCGCCAAACGGGCGCCGTCCACGCTGCCGCCTTCTGCACGCCCGATGGACAGATCCAGCTCGTGCGCGAAGATGTGGGGCGTCACAATGCGCTCGACAAGCTGATCGGCGCCCTCGCCCGCGCCGGCATGGACCCGGCGAGCGGATTTTTCCTGCTCAGCGCGCGCTGCTCCTATGAGCTGGTCGAAAAGACCGTCCGCGCCGGCTGCCCCATGCTTGTGACCATCTCGGCGCCGACCAGCCTTGCAGTGGAGCGCGCTCGCTCCGCTGGCCTGACCCTGGTCGCGCTTGCCCGCCCCGACGCCGCGCTCGTGGTCAGCGGCGCCGAGACAATTATCGCCTAATTGGCCATGGTCGAACGATGCGCCCAGCCCGTCATCCGCTTTTCGACCCATGCCATCAGCGCATACATGGCGATGCCTTCGACCGCCAGCATGAGCAAACCGGCAAAGACCAGCGGCACGTTGAAGTTCGATTGCGCCGAAGCCATCATCTGCCCCAGTCCGTTGTTGGAGGCGACCGTCTCGCTGACGACCGACCCCACAAAGGCCAGGGTGATCGCCACTTTCAGGGACCCGAAGAAATAGGGCATCGAGCGCGGAATACCCACTTTGAGCATGATGTCCATTTTCTTGGCTCCCAGAGCCCGCAGCACGTCTTCGGTTTCTGGCTCGATCGTGGCCAGGCCGGTGGCCACATTGACCACGATGGGAAAGAAGGAGATCAGGAAGGCAGTAAGCACCGCGGGAACCGTACCGATGCCGAACCAGATGACGAGGATCGGTACCAGGGCCACTTTCGGAATGGCGTTGAAGCCAACCATGATCGGATAAAGACCCGCATAGATGGTTTTGGACCAGCCGATGAAGAGACCTATGCCCAGGCCTGCGACAACTGCGATCAGAAACCCGAGCACCGTCGTATAGAGGGTCTGCATCGAGTTCTTCCAGATCGGCGACCAATATTGGACGATGGCCTCGAAGACCCGCGATGGCGCCGGCAGGATGGTATGCGGCAAGCCGGAGAGACGCACTCCAATCTCCCACAGTGCGAAAAGTCCGATCGTATAGAGCACCGGCGCGAGCCGGACCCAGTTGATCTTGAACCCTGGGCGCGGCGGCGCAGCCACCGGTGTTGCTGTCTCCAGAACAGTCATGCCGCCACCCGCGCCGTTGCGATTTCTCCGTGCAGCCGTTGCACCATGTCGTTGAACTCTGGCTCATAGAGCAATTCGAGCTGGCGCGGACGCGCAAATGGCACGGAATGTTCGGAGATGACCCTGCCGGGCCGCGCACTCATCACCACGACCTTATCGGCCAGAAACACGCTTTCCCGCAGATCGTGGGTCACGAGAACAATGGTGACATCCTGGCTGGCATGGAGGTCCCGAATCACACACCAGAGCTCCTCGCGCGTGAACGCGTCGAGCGCGCCGAAGGGTTCGTCCAGCATCAGCAGCTCGGGTTCATGGATCAGCGCACGGCAAAGATTGGCGCGCTGCTGCATTCCGCCTGACAATTGCCAGGGAAATTTGCTGCCAAACCCCTTGAGGCCAACCGTTTCGAGCAGTTTCTCCGCCTTGGCCACATACTCAGCCTTGTGCTTGCGCAAGCGATGGCGGTGTCTTTCGACGATTTCGAGGGGGAGCAGGATATTTTCGAGCGTCGTGCGCCAGGGCAACATGGTGGGGTTCTGGAAGGCCATGCCGACGATGGAGACAGGCTTGGTTACCTGCTGGTTAGCGACGATCACCGCGCCGGATTGGGGAATTTGCAGGCCGGTGGTGAGCTTCATTAGCGTGGACTTGCCGCACCCCGATGGCCCGACAACGGCGACAAACTCACCGCGATTGATCTTGAGGTCCAGCCCGCTTACCGCCAGCGTGCCGTCCGGTCCGCCATAGCGCATGTCGACATTTTCGATGGAAACCAGTGGAGCAGTCATCAGGAACTCCAGATAATTCGGCGGAGAACCCGCCCCGATCCGCTCCCGTTCCCTCGGTATGAACGGATCGGGGCACAAAGCCCGGGCGCCCTTTATCGCCCGAGCCGGGTTATCGAACGCATCCCCGGAAGGGACGCGGATCTGCGATCACGGCAGCATACGCTCTGCGGCCGGCGGCAGATATTGAGCGTCGAACACATCGTCTGCCGTCACATTGCCCTTGAGGCCCATGGACAGCTTCAGCGTCTCGATCGAGGCCGCGAGCCGTTCGGGGTCGACATCGCCGAAGCCGTTCTCGACGACATAGGGCGTGCGGATGTTCATATCGTTCGCCATGGTGAGGCGTGCGGTCTCGGTGTCGATATTGAGCGTCTCGTTGCGCGCCAGGACAGCGGCCGCGCCGGCAGCCGGATCGGCAACGGCGTCTGCAAAGCCCTTGGCCAATGCACGCAGCACGCCCTGGACCGCATCTGGGTTTTCTTCGGCAAAGGTCTCGTTGACCATCACGGCATTGCCGTAGAGGTTCAGCCCATGATCGGCGAAGAGGATGGTGGAGATATCCTCGTCTGGAACACCATTGGCCTTGAGGTTGAGGATAACCGAAAAGGCGAAGCCGAAGACGCCGTCAACGTCACCGGAAGCCAGCATCGGTTCGCGCACCGGAAAACCGATGGATTCGAGCGTGATATCGGAGGTGTCGATCCCTGCTGCTTCAACGAAGGCCGGCCATTGGGCAAATGCACCATCCGGAGGCGGCGCGCCCAGTTTCTTGCCTTCCAGCGATTTCGGGTCGTCCGTAATGCCTTGAGATTTGCGGCCGATGACCGAGAAGACGGGCTTGTCATAGACCATCATCACCGCCTCGATGGGCTGGGATGGATCTTCGTCGAGGAACTTGATCAGCGAATTGATGTCGCCGAAGCCCATCTGGTAGGCGCCCGTCGCCACGCGCGGAATAACCTCCACCGAGCCATTGCCGATATCAAAGGTGACGTTCAGCCCTTCCTCGGCAAAGTAACCGTTATCCTGCGCCAGTAGGAAGCCGGCTGCCGGACCTTCGAACCTCCAGTCCAGGGTAAACTTGATGTCCGTAGCCTGCGCAAAGGCCGGCAGCGACATGCCCGAAAGCAGCAAAGCCGCGCCAAACGCGGTCCAGGTGAGGTGGCGGCGAGAAAGCATAGATGACGTCCCCAATAAATCTGGAGCAAATCAAACCCAGCTTCTTTTCAGGTGCAAGCAAATTTTGTCTATAATGTCATCAAAAAACACAGATGCCCAATCAATGAGCATCCTGCTGCCCCGTGCGGCACCTAGAGGGGCAAACCCGTGCGCGCCTTGACGGTTCTGATGCTGAGGTTGGAATGAATGCGAGCCACGCCGGGCAGTTGTGCGCTCAGCCTCCGATGAAGCCGCTCGAAATCCTCGTGGTCGCGGCAAACCACGCGCAGGATGTAATCGGATTGGCCGGCCATCAGGTGACATTCGAGCACTTCAGGAATTTCGGCGACCGCCAGTTCGAATGCCTCCAGGACACCCTCGCTCTGACTGGTCAGCCCCACCTCGATGAAGAACTGCATCGTGTAGCCGAGGCGGCTGGCATCGAGCTTTGCGACGTAGCTAGAAATGAACCCTGCATCTTCCAGCGCCCTGATACGGCGATGGCAGGCAGATGCCGACAATCCGACCGCATCCCCCAGCACCTGCACGCTGCGTCGAGAGTCCAGCTGCAATTCTCGGAGCAACTTTCGATCGATCAGGTCAATTTGCAGGCTCATCGCTCATCGCCCCGGAAGGATTCGGATATTTCACCGAATTGACCGGGACGACGCTCAATGTGCAAGCGGTGGACGAATATTTAGTAGACGAAGACCGTTAGTTGGCCACCGCGACGCTCGACGGCGAAAACCCGGTCTGCGTCATAGGAGGAACGGCGCAGCGAGGCGGCCAGCAGATCGTCGCCGGCAATCGCCGAACGCAGGGCCGGCCCCAGATTAGTGCTGCTCAGCGCCGCAGCCAGCCAGGAGCGTTGCTCGGGGCAGATCGAGACCGGACGGATCTGCACATTGCTGGCACGCGACCACGATCCATCAAGCCGGGTAGAACCCAGCAGCCGCTCGAGCTCTCGGTTGGACAGGCCGACACAGGCTGCGCCACCCGAACCCGTATTGGCCACACCGACCCCACCATTGCCGTTTCCGGGACCATTCCCGCTGCCATTACCGGGACCATTCCCGTTTCCGGGGCCATTGCCATTTCCGTTCCCCGGACCATTGCCGTTGCCGTTGCCGGGATTGCCGATACCCACCCCAACATCGACAAGGCTGTCACCGCCGACACCAACACCCACCCGGGCGTTGTTGTTGAGCAGCCGCACATCGGCATCGACAAGGCCGGACGACCCACCCGAGCCCACCGTTGCCGAACCGAGATTGCCATTGCCGATATTTGCATCGAGGACTTGATTGTCGCCACCAAGACCCAGGTTGACGAGGCCCGACGTGCCCGCATCTCCGGACCCGATCGTAACCAGCGCCTTGTCATCCTGACCGCCGATAATCCCGAGAAGTGACTGCGCCGAAGCGGGAGTCAACGTGGCTGCCACGAGAGCGGCAGAAAGCACTGTTGTAGTAAAAAGCTTCATGATCCATCTCCTTTCGTGCGACACGGCGTCGCATAAAAATTACGAGGAAGAGTTGGATTCGTTCCGACCAGTAAGATCACAATATATGTGAGCCATGTGATTCAGCTCCAAATCATTGATTCTGAATATATGTCAGTTTTTAATCTATATTTACTTAAGCTGCCGAACTTATCTATGTTTCAGGGCAAAAAAATAGGGTGCGAAACCGAAGTTTCGCACCCCTTCGGGGAGCCGGAGAAGGAGCGTCAACCTCCCCCTGCGTCCGCCGTTCGGATGATGGAGGCTCTATTGGCTTTCCACCATGTCTGGCCCGGATCGTTCATCCGGTTCGCCAGCAAAACGGCAGAGCGCCGGACTTGTTCCCGACAAATCCCGGTTCGCAAATTTTGTGATCGCCACCAGCATTTAGACCGCTTGCGAGCGCTTGGCAGCAACAGCCAAGCCTTCACATGAGATAAGCGGCCCCGCCTTAAGGCTAGGCGTCGAACGCGGATTGGAGCGCCTGAATCGCCTTGATCGCTGCGGAGGCCCGGTTTTCTACACCCAGCTTGGAATAGACTTGTTCAAGATGCTTGTTCACAGTCCGTGGGCTGAGGCCAAGTATATCGCCGATATCGCGGTTCGATTTGCCGCGCGAGATCCAGAGAAGAACTTCGCTCTCGCGTTGCGTCAAGCCGAAGGCCTGACGCAGGCCAGGTACCTGACCTTCTTGTTGCAACGCACCCAGACGAAACAGATGTTCGTCCCCGGCAACGGTGCCGAGAAAGGAGAATTGAAGCCCCGGTCCATTGGCGGTCATCTCGAAGCTGGCGCCGACCGGCACCGGAGGTCCCGATTGTGCCAGCCACGTCACGAAGGCGTGGGACATGGCATTCTGCAGATTGGAATCCATGCCGGACCGCTCAAGCAGCCGGTTCGCCTGGGGCGTCGACCACAGGACTGTCCCGTCGGCCGCGAAGGCAACCAGGTGGCGCCCGGCCGCATCGAGCGCGATGCGCGCGCTCTGCGCCCGCCTTGCATTGGCAAGATGCACTCGAATGCGCGCCCGCAGTTCATCGAGATTGATCGGCTTGGACAGGTAGTCCACCCCACCGCTCTCGAGAGCATGGACGATATGCTCGGTTTCGGTCAGCCCGGTCATGAAGATGATCGGGACATGGGTGAGCTGTGGCATTGCATTCATGCGGCGGCTGGTCTCGAACCCATCCAGCCCGGGCATGATCGCATCCATGAGCACGATATCGGGCGTAACGCGCTGCACAATATTGATGGCAGCTTCGCCCGACCTGGCGACAAGCACCGTAACGCCCGCATCTTCAAGAGCCGAGGTGAGAAAGCCAAGCGATTCGGGAGAATCGTCGACGAGTAGGACGATATCCTGCTCTTGCTCAATTCTGCTCATGGCTTACGCGCTCCAGCGTCTCGGCATAGGCTTCGAAGTCGAATTGGTCCAGATGGCGGCGCAGAATATCCACGAATGGTCCGTTGTCAGGATCGGTCGCCAGCTGGGCCAGTTTCGCCTCGATACCCCGCACATGACCGATCTGACCCAGACTGGCGAGATCGCGCAGGTGCTCCGCCCCCGGAGACCGCATCGCGCCTGTTGCCTGTTCTGTTGCCTGCGTCTCTTCATAAATCCAGTCCAGCCTCAATTGCGCGCCGATCTTGTCGAGCAATTGGTTGAGATCGAAGGGCTTGGCGAGGCTATCGGAGTGACCCGCGTCAGCGCCCGTGGGGTTCGCTCCGTCACCGATATTGGCCGAGAGCATGATGATCGGGGCGTTAACGCCCATGCTGCGCAGGGATTGCACCAATTGCCAGCCATTCATCCCCGGCATCCGGATATCGATGAAATAGAGATCCATGTCGGCCATGCCTGGCATGGCGAGGCATTTTTCCCCGCTCGCAACGTCGAAGACGGCAAATCCGAGTGGAGCAAGCATTTCGCGCATCAAGCCACGGTGGTCGTCATTGTCATCGACCACCATGATGCTGCGCGACGCTCCGCTATATCCCTTTACCGGTTGCGCTGCCGCCACGCGCTGGGCAGGCCGTTCCACCTTCGAGAGCATCAGGCGCGTCTGGAAACGAGTACCCCTGCCCGGTGCGCTCGCCACAATTATTTCCCCGCCCAGCGTTTCAGTCAGCAGTTTGGTGATCGTCAGCCCCAGGCCCAGGCCCGGTGTGAAGCGGTTTTTCTCGGCCTGCCCGCGCACGAAGGGTTCGAAGATATGCGGCAGGTCCTCCTCTCCAATGCCGCTGCCGCTATCCTCGACGGTGAAAGTGGCAACCTGCATGCGATAAGCAACCTCGAAGCGTACCTCCCCCGCTGAGGTGAACTTGATGGCGTTGGACAGCAGGTTGACCAGGATCTGCCGGAGGCGCTTCTCGTCGGTTCGCACATAGGTGGGCAAAGCGGCTGCTCGGCTATGCCGGAAGCCAAGCCCCTTGGCTTCCGCCTGCATCCGGAACATATCCACCAGCTGGTCGAGAAAGTCCTGGATATTGACTTCGCCGGTATAGACCTGCAGTCGTCCCGCTTCGATCTTGGAAATGTCGAGCAGGCCGTCGATCAGTCCTGACAGATGCTCGGCACTGCGCCGGATGACCTGTACGGAACCACGACGGTGCTCCGGCACCGCAGCGTCGCGCTCCAGAATTTGCGCATAACCCATCACCGCATTGAGCGGCGTGCGCAATTCGTGGCTCAGCCCGACGACATAGCGCGACTTGGCCTGGTTGGCGGCCTCTGCCTTTTCCTTGGCCCGCTGCAATTCGGCATCGGTTCTCGAATGGGCATCGATTTCCTTGAGCAGCAGCGTGTTCTGTCGCGTGCTTTCTTCCTCCGCGACGAGCCGGCTGTCATGCGCAAGCACGAGGAACCAGGTCATCACCCCCGCCGCCACCGCAAAGACGAAGAACACAACGAGCAGCGTTCCTCCCACGACATCGGATGTATGCGGGGCAGACCGGCTGGCAAAATAATAGATGAGGCCCAGTATGCTGGCGAGGATAGCCGAGGCTATGCCCATGGACATGCCATAGCGGCCAAGCCGGGTCTGCAATTTGTCGATGGCCCATTGCGGCAGCACGCTGGCCGCCACCGCATGAGTCTGGGCCCGGAAATGCGCCTTGGGCTTGCACATGTCGTGGCAGCGCGCGTCGAGCGAACAGCAGAGCGAGCAGATCGGCGCCGCATAGGCAGGACACCACGCCATGTCTTCCGGCTCGAACGGATGCTCGCAGATCGAGCAGGTCAACGACGTTTTGCTTGCCCAGGCCTTGCGCGGCTTGCGCGCCAAATAATACCGTCCCTTGGTCGCCCACGCTATGGTCGGGGAGGCCACGAAGCAGACGATCAAGGCGATGTAAGGGGCCAAAGCGGCTGCCATCTCGCCGAATGCGCCAAAATGGGCAATCAGCGCAATGCTCGCCGACAGGAGCATCGACCCGACACCGACCGGATTGATGTCATAGAGATGGGCGCGCTTGAATTCGATGCCCGGCGGGGCGAGGCCGAGCGGCTTGTTGACGAAGAGATCGGCCGAGATCGAGCAGAGCCAGGCCATGGCGATGATGGAGAAAATGCCCAGCGTTTCCTCGAGCAGACGATAGATACCCAGTTCCATCAGCAGCAGTGCAATGGCCACGTTGAACAAAAGCCACACGACGCGGCCCGGATGGCTATGGGTCAGCCGCGAGAAGAAGTTCGACCACGCCAACGAGCCTGCATAGGCATTCATGACATTGATCTTGAGCTGGCTGATAACGACGAAGACCGCCATCAGCATCAGCGCCAGAAACTCGTTGGGGATCATGTAGCCGAAGGCCACGGCGAACATGTAGCCCGGCTCGGACGCATGCTCCGGTGACACTCCCGAGGAGAGGGCGAGAAACGCCAGAAACGACCCCGCAATCAGCTTGGGCGCACCCACCACGACCCAGCCGGCACCGGCCAGAAAGATCCCCAGTTTCTGCCGCCATTTCGGTGCGCCTTCCGCCGGCAGGAAGCGCAGGAAGTCCACCTGCTCGCCGATTTGCGTCATCAGCGCAAGGATCACCGCGGAAGCGGCTCCGAACTTGGCTACGTCGAAGGCCGCGATCGATCCCGCAGCGCCCTCGGGCCGTCCCAACCCGTTGAATGCGCGCCAGAGATCGAATTTCTCCCAGTCCATGAAGGCGATGAAGAAGAACGGCAGGATGTTGAGTACGATCCAGAACGGCTGCGTCAGCAATTGAAAGCGGCTGATCATGCGAATGCCGTGGGTCACGAGCGGGATGACCGCCACGGCGGAAATGATGTAGCCGATCCAGAGCGGCAGTCCGAACGCCAATTGCAGCGCGCTCGCCATGATCGATGCTTCGATGGCAAAGAGGATGAAAGTGAAGCTGGCATAGATCAGCGAGGTGATGGTCGAACCGATATAGCCAAAGCTCGCGCCGCGCGTCAGCAGGTCTACATCCACGCCATGACGTGTCGCATAGCGCGCGATGGGGACGCCCACGAGCAGGATGGCGATCGATGCCACCAGAATGGCAATCAGCGCATTCGTCGTGCCGTAGGAGAGCGTGATGGCCCCGCCTATGGCCTCAAGGGCAAGGAACGAAATGGCTCCGATCGCGGTCTGCGAGATTCTGTCATTGGAAAATCGCCGCGCCGACTTGGCGGTGAAACGCAGCGCATAATCTTCCAGCGTCTGGTTCGCCACCCAGCGGTTATATTCTCGCCTGATCGGGATGATCCGCTGCCGCGCCATTCGCCTAGGCCTTAACCAATCGAGCAACATGCTCAAAAAATCACCACAACCTCTTTACCATCTCTGATGGCGAAATCACGCGGTTTTTCAGGCTCTTCGCTGCACCTGATGAAACTGTGCGACATGTGGCTACGTCAATCGACGTATAGGGCTCTCGTTAACAATGGTCCCAGTGTGCCCTCAGACGCCTCCCTTGGTGTCTTCGGGGCTCAAATCTCAGAGGGACTTCACAATGTTCAAATTCAGCGCCAAGCGCGCTCTGCTCGCCGCCGCTTTCGCTGGCAGCGTCTGCCTGCCGATTACCTCGGTCATGGCGCAGGACGACACCATCAAGGTCGGCATCCTGCATTCGCTTTCCGGCACCATGGCCATTTCCGAGACCACTCTGAAGGACACGATGCTGTTCCTGATCGAGCAGCAGAATGCCAAGGGCGGCGTGCTCGGCAAGCAGCTCGAACCGGTCGTGGTCGATATTGCTTCCGACTGGCCGCTGGCCGCCGAGCTGGCTCGCCAGCTCATCGAAGTCGATGGTGTCGATGCGGTCTTTGGTTGCTGGACCTCGGTCTGCCGCAAATCGGTCCTGCCGGTCTTCGAAGAGCTCAATTCCCTGCTCTTCTACCCCGTTCAGTACGAGGGTGAGGAAAGCCAGCGCAACGTCTTTTACACCGGCGCGTCTCCGAACCAGCAGGCCATTCCCGCCGTCGACTATCTGATGAACGAAGAAGGCGTCGAGCGCTGGGTTCTGGCTGGCACGGACTATGTCTATCCGCAGACCACCAACAAGATTCTCGAGCAATACCTGCTCGACAGCGGCGTTGCGCCTGAAGACATCATGATCAACTACACGCCCTTCGGTCATTCCGACTGGCAGACGATCGTCTCCGACATCAAGGCCTTCGGCTCGGCCGGCAAGAAGACCGCCGTGGTCTCGACCATCAACGGCGACGCCAACGTGCCGTTCTACCGCGAATTGGGCAATCAGGGCGTTGCCGCCGAAGACATTCCGGTTGTCGCGTTCTCGGTGGGTGAAGAAGAGCTCTCGGGCTTCGACACGACGCCGCTGGTCGGTCACCTGGCCGCATGGAACTACTTCATGTCGGTCGAGACGCCGGAAAACGAAGCCTTTATCGCTGACTGGCAGGCCTTCATCGGCTCCGAAGACCGCGTGACCAACGATCCGATGGAAGCGCACATGATCGGCTTCAACCTTTGGGTGAAGGCCGTCGAGGCTGCCGGCAGCACCGATGCCGACGCCGTCATCGACTCCATCGTCGGCTTGGAAACCCCGAACCTGACCGGTGGTATCGCCACCATGCTGCCCAACCACCACATCACCAAGCCGGTCCTGATCGGTGAGATCCAGGACGATGGTCAGTTCTTCGTAGTCTGGGAAACCGAAGATCTCGTGCCCGGTGATGCCTGGTCCGATTTCCTGCCGGAAAGCGCCATGCTCGAGGCCGACTGGACCGCCCCGATCAACTGCGGCAACTACAACACCGAAACCCAGACCTGCGGCGCGACTGCGCAGTAAGGCACCGCCACGGACCTCCCCCTGCAAAGGGGGAGGAACCGGCCGATGCGCCAGGCAAGCTTTCACCCACGCACAAATCTACTCCTCCCCCTCCGTGAGGGGGAGGTTGGGTGGGGCCCCTCACCCACCAATCCAGAACCACAAGGACGCCATAGCCATGACCACCCTCCGCGCTCTTCGCCTGGTGCTTCTGGCCCTGCCGTTCCTGCTGATCTCGATGCAAACGGCCAGGGCACAGGAAGCCGACATACCCGCGCTGATCCAGGCCATGGGCGAAGCCAACCTTCGCGAACTGGGCCAGATCGTCACCGATCTCGCCAGCACCGGCGATGCCGCAATTGTTCCCGCCCTGCAGGCCCTGGCAGACGGCAACCTGTATCAGGACGACAGCTCTGGCGCCGTGGTCATCCAGCGGGGCGCGAGCCATCTCGATCCGCTGACCGGCGAAGCCGTCGATCTCGGATCCGATGCCGACCTGTCGCGTATCCGTGTCAACAACAGCCTGCGGCGCGATATTGCCTCCGCCCTCGCTGGCATGACGCTGATGAGCGACAACCCCGGGACGCGCCTCCGGGCGGCCAACGGATTCCTGGCGAGCCCCGATCCGGCCAATATGCCGCTGCTCGACGAGGCCATCGCGGTCGAAACCAATGCCGAGGTGCTGCGCGCCATGCAGACCGCACGCGCCCTCACGATCCTCCGCGACGACGACGCCGGGATCGAAGACAAGATTGCCGCCGTTCCTCTGATAGCCTCAGGTGCCGGACGTGGCGCCATCACCATCCTCACCAGCGCACTCAACACCGCGCCGGAAGAGGTTCGCCCCGCCATCCAGTCGGCACTTTCAGGCCTTGAACAGGAACGCGCGGTCTGGGGGGCTTTGCAGAATGTGTGGTTCGGCATTTCGCTAGGTTCGGTGCTGCTGCTGGCCGCCATCGGCCTTGCTATCACCTTTGGCGTCATGGGCGTCATCAACATGGCGCATGGCGAAATGGTCATGCTGGGCGCCTATACGACCTTTATCGTGCAATTGACGATCCGTCAGAACTTTCCCGGCCTGCTCGATTATTCGCTGCTGATCGCCCTGCCCGCCGCCTTCTTCGTCACCGGGGCCATCGGCATCGGGATCGAGCGCGGCATCATCCGCTGGCTCTATGGCCGGCCGCTCGAAACGCTCCTGGCCACTTGGGGCATTTCGCTGATCCTGCAGCAATCGGTGCGCTCGATCTTCGGACCCACCAACCAGATGGTGATCGCCCCGAGCTGGATGAGCGGCTCTTTCGAATTCTATGGCCTGTCCATAACCTATGGCCGTTTCTGGATCGTGATCTTCGCCGCCATCGTTTTTGCCCTGCTGCTGGTCGTGCTCAATCGCACCGCATTGGGCCTGCAGATGCGCGCCGTGACGCAGAATCGGCGCATGGCCTCGTCCATGGGCATCCGCACACCCTTCGTCGATGCCATGACCTTCGGCCTTGGCTCGGGCATTGCCGGCCTTGCCGGCGTGGCACTCACCCAGATCGACAACATCTCGCCGAACCTGGGACAGAACTACATTATCGACAGCTTCATGGTTGTGGTGTTCGGCGGTGTCGGCAATCTCTGGGGCACGCTGGTCGGCGCCCTGACGCTAGGCGTCGCCAACAAGTTTCTCGAACCCTATGCCGGAGCGGTTCTGGGCAAGATCCTGATCCTGGTGCTGATCATCCTCTTCATTCAGCGCCGGCCGCGTGGCCTCTTCGCGCTCAAGGGCCGGGCGGTGGAGCAGTGATGACAATGCAGCTCAAGGCCCCATCACCCGTCTCGGGCTGTGCCCGATCCGCCCTCTCCCCGGGTGGGAGGGGATTGGCGCACCCCTCTTGTTCGTTTTCCTCTTTAGGGAAAGGTGGCGCGCAGCGCCGGATGAGGATGCTTCTCAAAGCGACTGGATATTACCCATGCTGACCCAAGCCCTGTTCCGCGCACTCGACAAGAAGGCGATCTGGGTCATCGCGATTTTCCTGGCTGTGGCCATCCTTGTGCCGATGGCCAATCTGCTGATCCCGCCCGGCCAGTTCGGCCATGTCCCGACCTATCTGGTTTCGCTGATGGGCAAGTATCTGGCCTATGCCATCCTGGCGCTCGCACTCGACCTGGTCTGGGGCTATTGCGGCATTCTTTCCCTGGGGCATGGCGCTTTCTTTGCCTTGGGCGGCTATGCCATGGGCATGTATCTCATGCGTCAGATCGGCAGCCGCGGCGTCTACGGCAATCCCAATCTTCCCGACTTCATGGTGTTCCTGAACTGGCGCGAACTCCCCTGGTACTGGCAGGGCTTTGACAATTTCTGGTTCGCCATGGCCATGGTGGTTTTCGTGCCGGGGCTTCTGGCCTTCATCTTCGGCTTTTTCGCCTTCCGCAGCCGCGTCACTGGCGTCTATCTCTCCATCATCACCCAGGCGATGACATTCGCGCTGTTGCTGGCCTTCTTCCGTAACGACATGGGCTTTGGCGGCAATAACGGGCTGACCGACTTCAAGGACATTCTCGGCGTTCCCGTTCAGGCCCAGACCACCCGCGTCACCCTTTTTGCGGCAACTGCGATCACCCTGGCCCTTTCGGTTCTGGTCTGCTCGGCCATCGTCAATTCCAAGCTGGGCAAGGTCATGGTGGCGGTCCGCGACGCTGAAAGTCGCACCCGCTTCCTCGGCTATCGCGTTGAATATGTGAAGCTCTTTGCCTTTACCGTATCGGCAATCATGGCCGGCATCGCCGGGGCACTTTACGTGCCGCAGGTCGGCATCATCAATCCTGGTGAATTCGATCCTGCCAATTCCATCGAGGTGGTCATCTGGACCGCTGTGGGCGGTCGCGGCACCCTGATCGGCCCCATCATCGGCGCCATCGTGGTCAATCTGGGCAAGTCCTGGTTCACCACCACCCTGCCCGAGCTCTGGCTCTTTGCGTTGGGTGCGCTCTTCGTCTTCTCGACGCTTTTTCTTCCAAAGGGGATTGTCGGTCTCTGGAAACAGCTGCTCGGCCGGCGCCGCAAGCCTGTCGACCCGCCGCCATCGACGCCGCAGCAATCTGCCGACATGGAAAAAGGCGAAGACCCGGCCACCTTTGATACCGGCATCCAAACCCGGCCAGCGGAGTAAAGGCGATGAGCACTGCGCAGGATACCATGCTCTACCTCAACGGCGTCTCGGTCGCCTTTGACGGGTTCAAGGCCATAAACAACCTCTCGATCATTGTCGGTCCGGCCGAAATGCTGGCCATTATCGGCCCGAACGGCGCAGGCAAGACAACGATGATGGACATCATCACCGGCAAGACCCGCCCCGATGCGGGAGACGTCCTCTTCGATGGTCGAACCGACCTGACCCGGCTCGACGAAGCTGCGATTGCCAATCTCGGCATTGGTCGCAAGTTCCAGAAGCCGACGGTGTTCGAGAGCCATACCGTCTGGGACAACCTCGAAATGGCGCTGAAAAAGCCGCGCGGCGTCTTTTCGACGCTGTTCTATACGGCCGGCCGGGACGACGTCGTCCGCATCGAAGAAATCCTCGATACGGTGCGCCTGCGTCATCGTCAGGACGAGCTCGCGGCCAATCTGAGCCATGGCCAGAAGCAATGGCTTGAGATCGGCATGCTGCTTGCGCAGGACCCCAAATTGCTCCTTGTCGACGAACCCGTGGCGGGCATGACCGACAGCGAGACCGAGGAAACGGCAAAACTGCTGCGCGAGATTTCCCAGACCCGCTCCGTTGTCGTCGTCGAACATGACATGAGCTTTGTACGCGAACTCGGCTCGCGCGTCGTCTGCCTCGCCGAGGGCGCCGTACTGGCCGAGGGAACGCTCGATCAGGTCAGTGGCAATCCCGTCGTCATCGAAAGGTATCTTGGCCGATGAGCACTGCTCTCACGATTTCCAACATCGATCTCCATTATGGCGCGGCCCAGGCTCTCAAGCGCATCTCGATTACCTGCGCTCCTGGTCGGATCACCGCCGTTCTGGGCCGAAATGGGGTCGGCAAGTCATCCACACTGCGCGCGGTCACCGGCATCAATCACATCTCGGCAGGAGAGATTGCCTTTGGCAGCGACACCCTGCGCAAGGCGCCACCCTATAAGCGCGCCCGCCTGGGCATCGGATATGTGCCCCAGGGTCGCGAAATCTTCCCGTTGTTGACGGTCAAGGAAAACCTGGAAACCGGTTATGCCGGCCTGTCCCGCGGCGATCGCAACGTACCGGCATATATTTTTGAACTCTTTCCCGTGCTCAAATCCATGCTCAACCGACGCGGCGGCGACCTCTCCGGAGGCCAGCAGCAGCAATTGGCGATCGGACGAGCGCTTGTCACCCGGCCCAAGGTGCTGGTGCTCGATGAGCCGACCGAAGGCATTCAGCCCTCCATCATCAAGGACATCGGCCGGGCGCTACAGTTTCTGCGCGACGAAAAGGGAATGACGATCCTGTTGGTCGAGCAATATCTCGATTTTTGCCGGGAGATAGCCGACGACATCTATGTCATGGATCGCGGAGAAATCATGCACAACGGACCAGCTGCCGACTTGGACCGTGCCGACGTCCGGCAACATCTCATGGTATGAACGCAAGACGCCCGGCCTAAGCCGGGCGTCTTGGACTTCAGAAGAATGCTTAGTTGACGAGGCCGCCAGCAACACAATCTTCGAGGGTGATGGTGTCGAGGTCAACCGTGGTCGCCGAGTTGCGGCTATCGAGGTCAGCCTGGGCGCCGGTCGGCTCATCCGTGGTGCCGGAGGTGCTGGCAGCCGGATCGGAGGGGTCGAGACCAGCAGGGGTGCCCTGGGCGTCAGCCAGCGACAGGGCATCGCAGTGCTGCTGCACGATCGGCAGATCGGTTTCGGAAACTTCGTTGTCGCCAACCATGGTCTGGGCATAGGCTGCACCACCGAACGAAACAGCGGTAACCAGGGCGAAGACACTCAATGCGGACTTAATGGTCATTTTAATAACCTCTTGAAAATTCTCTTTGAAAGAGCGTTTGCTCATCCATAAAACGAGCGTCCTCAAGGATCGTTGCATTGAAATTTGCTGTCCCTGAAAAATTCCCGGCCGCGAGGCTCCAGCGCGCACGTGGCATCGGGCGGATCAGCACCAAGCAGCGCGACAGCCGCACCGTTCTCGATACGCTCTTCCAGGAAGGCTGCAGCAAGATCCGCCTGCCCAATACCCATTCTTCAGCGCTCGAGGCTGTGCTCATCAACACTGCCGGGGGCATCACCGGGGGCGATCACCTGGCATGGGCCGCGGACGTCGCAGCCGGCGGACGTCTGGTGCTAACGACCCAGGCCTGCGAACGCAGCTACCGCTCTACCGGCGATGTCGCCCAGGTCCATATCGATCTCAAGGTCCGGGCCGGTGCGCATCTCGACTGGCTGCCCCAGGAGACCATCCTTTTTGAAGCCAGCAAGCTGCACCGCTGGCTGAACGTGGATCTCGAGGAAGCGGCGACCTTGACTGCCATCGAGGCCGTTCTTCTCGGGCGGGATGCCATGGGCGAAGATGCATACGATGCGATCCTGCGCGACAATTGGCGGGTCCGGCGCAACGGTCGCCTCATCCATGCGGAGGCCACCAGCCTCTCCGGGCAGGGCAACGAGCGCGATGCGCCATCCCTTCTCGCCGGCAACAAGGCCTTTGCCAGCATTCTGCATATTGCGGCCAACGACGACGCTGCTGCCGCCCTCGCCACTCGGATTCAACAACGTCTGCCCGACGGCGCCATCGCGCTCAGCGTCAACGGACCGCGTCTCGTCATACGCGCCATGGCTGAAACTGGGCTTGCATTGCGACGTATGATCGTTCCAACTCTATATGAACTGACAGGCGCGGGCAGCTTGCCCCGTCTCTGGCATCTCTAGGATCAAGCCCGATGAACCTGACCCCGCGCGAAAAAGACAAGCTTCTCATTGCCATGGCGGCCAATGTCGCCCGTCGGCGCCTGGAGCGCGGCGTCAAGCTCAATCACCCCGAAGCCATTGCACTGATCACCGATTTCGTCGTGGAGGGCGCTCGAGATGGGCGCGCCGTCTCCGAGCTCATGGAAGCGGGCGCCCATGTCATCACGCGCGAGCAGGTCATGGACGGCATTGCCGAGATGATTCACGATGTACAGGTGGAGGCCACCTTCCCCGACGGGACAAAGCTGGTCACCGTGCACCAGCCCATCCGCTAGCGCCGCCCGCCTGCCAACGAGGAGAAGACTTGTGATTCCAGGACAGATCATTCCGGCCGAGGGCGATATCGAACTCAACGTCGGGGCCGAACAGGTGGTGCTCGAAGTCGCCAATGTCGGCGATCGCCCCATTCAGGTGGGATCGCACTATCATTTCTATGAAACCAATGCTGGTCTCAGCTTCGATCGCGAAAAGACGCGCGGCATGCGCCTCGATATCGCCGCAGGCACCGCCGTGCGTTTCGAGCCCGGTCAGCGTCGCGAAGTCCGCCTTGTGCCGATTTTGGGTGACCGCAGGATATTCGGCTTTCGTCAGATGGTAATGGGACAAGTGTGAGCTTGCCCCTCAGCAGCATGGCCTCGGCGCGCGAAAGCTGATCTAAGCCGCATCAAACGATTTGCCGGACCCTGAAAAAATGGATGACACCCAGCGCAAGGAACAGTTCAAGCTCCAGCTTGCCAGCACTTTGGCCGACCTCAAGTCCGACGGCGTCCGCAATGTCGAAGCCATGGCGCTGATCGGCAGCCTCGCCACCGAGCTTGCTGACCGCTTGGGGCAGAACACGTGGAGTCAGGCCAAGACCATTCTCAGCGCACAGCAATTCGACGAATTGCTGACCTCGTTCCGCCTGCGCGGCAATCAGATGCAGCAATCGGGCAAGTCAGGTCACGTCTATGCGCTGCAGGCGCTGAGTGTGTCGCTGGTTGCCAAGGGACTGAGCGATGACGCCGATATTGCTGCCGGAGAACAATTACTGGACGCGCTGATCGATCGCACCGTTTCGGTAACGCGCAAAGGGATTGCGGCCACGAAAAACTAAAACGCCGGACCCAGGGGTCCGGCGCTTTGAGCTAGTCCGAAGAGTTCGGGTTAGCTGTTGCTCTCGTTCGTATAGATCGTCAGCGAGCCATCCTGGTCGTTGCTCAGGGCAACAACATCAGAGATGTCGATCGAGTTGGCCGACAGCAGATCGTTGAGGGCCGAATTGTTGCTCACGGCATCCTGAAGAGCCGAGATGTTGCTGGCATTGCCGTTAAGGGCATCGTTCAGCGCATTGGCATCGAAGTTTGCCACGTCGGCGATATCGACCACGCGAACATCGCTGACATCGGAGATGCCGCTGATATCGCCGTTACCGGCTTCGATCATCGACAGGACATCCGAGAAGTTGGCAACATTGCCGACCGAGCCGACATCACCAAGCGTGCCCGAAGCATCGCCACCGACATCACCGGAATTGGTCACGCCGCCGATGGTGCTGTCGAGCGTGTCAGTGACGGTATTATTGAGCGTGTCGCCCACAGTACCGTCGACAGTGCTGTTCACCGTGTCATTCACGGCATCGACGGTGCCATCGACCGTAGTGGTCACGGTATCGAGAGTATCACCAAGAATATTGGTGCTGTCACCGCTCTGCGCATAAGCAACAGCAGAAGTCAGCGAAAGGGCAGCAACAGAACTAATAAGAACCTTATGGAAAGCACGCATGGCTTCCTCCATTTAATTATTTATTAACGAAACCTTGGCGGTTCGGGGAGGAAAACAACTTCAAAAGCGGTTCGTTCCAATTTTAACGACGCCCGCTGCGCTAATAAGTGTTAGTTTCGAAACTGCATTTTCGTTTAAAATCAAAGAGTTGCGACCGACACTATCGAAGTGATATCACTATCTTCTCACCAATCGTGATCGCCTGAACGGCGTCCGAGTTGATATTTGCGGCTGAAAGCGCCTCACCAAGAATGCGCTGCGAGCTTAGCAGCTCGTCGATGATCGCTGGCTCGAACTGGCATTCCGACGCTCGGACGACAACTTCCAGACGATAATCCAGCGCCTGCCCGAGCTCCCAAGCAGACGGAGCGATACAAGCCTCCCCATCCGCACCCGTCTCGTCGGGAGAGAGTACCGCGCCCGAGCGGGACGTCTCATTCGCTGCCGGCCGATCTTCGCGAGATTGTACAGAGGTAACCGACTGGGCGGAACCGGACGTCCCCCCGCTATTGCCCAGCCCGATCCCTATTCCGTTGACCGAAACGGATGCGCCGGCCGAGCCACCATCATCTCCGCGCCCAAGCGACACATCGCCGCCAGACTGCAACTCGACCGATACCGCTCCACCCAGCAGGTCGAGCGATTGGGTCTGCGTGCCGGCGCCCTCTATCCCCTGCGCCAGAGCGGGCAAGCTCGCAAAGGTCAGCGCCGCGACAAGTGCAAATCGAAACATGTTGGAACTCCGCTTGTGTCGGCGGACCAACGGGTCGTTCGTGAAGCGGTTCCGAAATCGCTGGAGACTGGGCGCAAAGGCATGATCCGGCCTTGCCAGCCTTGCGGACAATAAGCCAATGTCACACCGGGAAGCATCTGCCGCGCGCATCACGGGACACACCATGCCAGCACGTATCTCACGCGCAACCTATGCCGACATGTACGGCCCCACGACCGGCGACAGGGTCCGCCTGGCCGACACCGAATTGTTCATCGAGGTCGAGAGGGACTTCACTACCTATGGTGAAGAGGTCAAGTTCGGCGGCGGCAAGGTCATCCGCGACGGCATGGGCCAGTCACAGCGCACCCGTGCGCAAGGTGCCGTCGACACCGTCATCACCAATGCGCTGATCGTTGATCATACCGGCATCTACAAGGCCGACATCGGACTGAAGAACGGCGTGATCGCCGGCATTGGCAAGGCTGGCAATCCCGATACACAGCCAAACGTGGATATCATCATCGGCCCATCCACCGAGGCGATTGCCGGCGAAGGCAAGATCATCACCGCCGGCGGCATGGATGCCCACATCCACTTCATCTGCCCTCAGCAGATCGAAGAAGCCCTGATGAGCGGCGTCACCACCATGCTCGGCGGAGGCTCGGGCCCCGCTCATGGCACCCTCGCCACCACCTGCACCGGCGCCTGGCACATCGAGCGCATGATCGAGAGCTTCGATGCTTTCCCGATGAACCTGGCCCTTGCCGGCAAGGGCAATGCCGCCGTCCCGGCGCCGCTCGAAGAAATGATCCTCTCGGGCGCCTCCGCGCTCAAGCTGCACGAGGACTGGGGCACGACGCCCGCCGCCATCGACAATTGCCTGTCCGTCGCCGACGCCTTCGACGTCCAGGTGATGATCCACACCGATACGCTCAACGAGAGCGGCTTCGTCGAAGATACGGTCGGCGCCTTCAAGGGCCGCACCATACACGCCTTCCACACTGAAGGCGCGGGTGGCGGGCACGCTCCCGACATCATCAAGGTCGCGGGCCTGCCCAATGTCATCCCGTCCTCGACCAACCCCACCCGCCCTTACACGGTCAATACGATTGCCGAGCATCTCGACATGCTCATGGTCTGCCATCATCTCGACCAGTCCATCCCCGAGGATGTGGCCTTTGCCGAAAGCCGGATCCGCAAGGAAACCATCGCGGCCGAAGACATCCTGCATGATATGGGTGCCTTCTCGGTCATCTCCTCGGACAGTCAGGCCATGGGCCGCGTCGGGGAAGTGCTGATCCGCACCTGGCAGACCGCAGACAAGATGAAGCGCCAGCGGGGTCGCCTGCCCGAGGAAAAGGGCGATAACGACAATTTCCGCGTCCGCCGCTACATCGCCAAATACACGATCAATCCCGCCATCGCACATGGGCTCTCCACCCATATCGGTTCAGTCGAGGTGGGCAAGCGCGCAGACCTTGTGCTGTGGAACCCTGCCTTTTTTGGCATCAAGCCGGAAATGGTCCTGCTCGGCGGCTCCATCGCCGCCGCTCCGATGGGTGATCCAAACGCCTCCATCCCCACCCCGCAACCCATGCATTATCGTCCCATGTTCGGTGCCTACGGCAAGCTCGTGAGCCGCTCCTCGGTGACCTTCATTTCCCAGGCCGCGCACGATGCCGGCCTGCGCAACCGCCTCGGCGTCGAAAAGCAATTGCTGCCGGTGTTCAATACCCGCGGGGGCATCGGCAAGGCGTCAATGATGCTCAATACGGCAACGCCCCATATCGATGTGCATCCCGAAACCTATGAAGTGCGCGCTGACGGGGAATTGCTGACCTGTGAGCCGGCGACGGTGCTTCCCATGGCCCAGCGCTACTTCCTGTTCTGATGAAAGCGTCTGCAAAAGCCCCGGCTGGCATGCCGGCCAATCCGGTCCTCGCCCTGCGCGCCCGCGAATTGCTGGCCGAAAGCGAAGCTCTGATCAAGGCCAGGAAGGTTGCAGAAGCGGTCCGCGCCAGCGTCGAACTGGTCAACATTGCCCCAGAGCTCCCTGAGGCCCACCGCCTCATGGGCTCGCTGGCGATGACCACCAGCGCACCCGAAATTGCCGTTGGCAGTTTCGAGCGTGCTCTGGCGCTGAAGCCCGGGTCTGAAGGCCTCCATCTCGATCTTGGTCAGGCGCTGATGGCGGCGGGCGAAACTGTCAAGGCGCGCGACATTCTCCTCAAAGGGCTGGCGCTCAACGCCGCTAACGGCAAATTGCTGCGCGAATTGGGCCAGGCCCAGTTGCAGCTGGGTGATCGGGACGGCGCGCTCAAGAGCTTCCGACGCGCTCGGAAGACTTTGCCCGATGACCATTTCACTGCGCACATGGTTGGCGCCCTGTCTCAGCCCGGCACCACCAACGATGCCTATGTCGCCGATCTCTTCGACAAATATGCCGGCCATTTCGAAGCGCATCTGACCGGCAAGCTGCAGTATCGTGTGCCACAGGCGTTGGCAGATCTGCTCCGCGAAACCGGGCGCCCCCTTGGCGCGGCCCTGGATATCGGCTGCGGCACCGGCCTTGTCGGTGCGGCGCTCGGCGCTTCCGCCAGCGCCATCGACGGCATCGACCTTGCGCCGCGCATGGTCGAAAAGACTCGGGAGACAGGGTTCTATCGCAATCTTGCCGTCGGCGAAGCAGCGCGCACTTTGGCGACCGAGGCCGACTTTGCCGGCCCTTACGACACCGCTGTCGCAGCCGATGTCTTCATCTATGTCGGCGCCATCGAAACCTTGTTTGCCGCCATTGTGGCCCGGCTCGCTCCCGAAGGACTATTCGCTTTCTCCATCGAAACAGCTGATAGGGACGATGTCGAAATCCGAGCCAGCGGCCGTTTCGCTCACTCCGCGGCTTATATTGAGCGGCTTGCAAAAACGCACGACCTGATCGTCTTGCGGCGGCAGGATCATGACATTCGCCTTGAAGACAACCGCCCCATAAAAGGCGCGCTCTACATCCTCGCCCGCGATCGATGATTGTCTCACTTCTGCCGTCCGGCCGGGAAATAATGAGGCAAGACCGAGAAAGGACCAGTCCGATGCGCCATTTCCATGCCTTGCCGCTCGCCGCCGCCGCTTTGCTGATCACCACGGGCTTGTCGCACGCCCAGGCGACTACCGGCGCCTCCCTGTCCCTCACTCTCGAAAGTGCCGGCGACATTGAGCGCCGCATCGTGACCTATCAGTGCGAGGACGAGCAGGCGCTGAGCGTGCAATACGTCAACGCCGCGCCGAACTTCCTCGCAATCGTTCCGGTCGATGGCGTCAACCACGTCTTCGCCACGACCATTTCGGCTTCCGGCGCCCGCTACGTGTCCGGGCCTTATGAATGGTGGAGCCATCAGGGTGAAGGCACCCTGCGCGACCTGATGCAGGATGAAGATGCCGAGCCACTGGCGACCTGCACTGAAGTCAGCAACACACCGTAAAACCGACGAGACCCTGCCCAGACATGCTGCGCGTCACTGCCATCCGGCCTGCCGGAACCATATCCGAGCCCGAATTCGACAGCGTTGTGCTCGAGCATGACGAGCGACGGCTGCGCCGCAAGATGCTGCGAACCAAAGGCGGCCTCGATCTTCTGATCGACCTGCCGCAGACCATGACCCTTTCGCCATGGGACCGTCTCGCGCTGGACGATGGCCGCAACGTTGCAGTGGTCGCTGCCGAAGAACTGCTCTACGAAATCGCGGCCCGCGACGGTGGCCATCTTCTGCGGCTGGCCTGGCATATCGGCAACCGCCACACCCCGGCGCAGCTCGAGCCGACGCGCATCCTCATCAAGCGCGATCACGTGCTCAAGACCATGCTGGAGGGCCTTGGTGCCACCGTCTCCAACGTGACAGAACCCTTCTTTGCCGAACATGGCGCCTATCACGCCCATGGCCATGCCGAGGAGGGCCATGCCCTCCTCAACCGGCGGTGAGCGCCGATCTGCAGAAACTGCTGACCTGGCTATCGCCTGCCTTCCCGGTGGGCGCCTTTGCCTGGTCGGCCGGTCTCGAAACCGCAATTGTCGAAGGTCTGGTTACCGATCGGAACACAACTCAGGACTGGATTGCCGGAACCCTGAACCATGGCGGGTTGCGCACTGATGCCATTCTGCTGGCCCACGCCCATAAGAGCTACATGGAACCTGCAACCCTGATGGCGTTGGCAGATCTATGTCTGGCACTGACGCCGGCGCGCGAACGACACGCCGAAACGATCACCACCGGAAACGCCTTCGTTTTGGCCAGCGCGGCATGGCCCACGGCACGGCCACTCTCGCTGCCGCAGCCCTGCCCCTACCCGATTGCCGTAGGCGCATCGACCGGCGCCCATGATATCGATCTGCGGCAGAGCCTGATCGCTTTTCTGACGGCGACGGTGCACAGCCAGGTGTCGGTGGCTGTACGCCTTATCCCCATCGGACAGACTGACGGGCTCTCGATCATGGCGAGCCTGGAGCCGGCCATCGCGGCCGCCGCTGATCTGTGCCAGCATGCCGCACTGGACGATATCGGAACCGTGGCGTATGGCGCCGATATTGCGCAAATGAAGCACGAAATGCTGACGACAAGGATTTTCCGCTCATGAACATGTTCATCGCGTCCTTCATGTTCATTGGGCTCTTTGCCGTATCGATGGCGCATTTTCTCTGGGCGCTGGGGCGAACCTGGCCCATCCGCGATGAGAAACTTCTGGCCCAGACGGTGGTCGGCACTGCTGGAGTTCAACACATGCCGCCGCGCTGGGCTTCGCTCGGCGTGGCCATTGCCACCCTTGCAGCCGGCATTCTGGCGCTGGCGCTCGCTGATCACGATAGTGGCGGCGCCTGGCTGACCATCACCGGTTGCGGCCTTGCCCTGCTGTTTCTCGCCCGCGGCCTTGTCGGCTATACCGGCTGGTGGGCCGCCCAGACGCCCGAACCCAATTTCCGCCTCAACGACCGGCGCGTCTATTCTCCGCTCTGTCTCCTGCTCGGCCTGGGCTATATTGCCTTGGTCGTCATCCGCCTCTCCTGAACCCGGGAAGTTCGATCATGTCCAAGAGCCTCAATGGTCCACTGCGCATCGGCATCGGCGGGCCCGTCGGCTCGGGCAAGACGACGCTCTGCGAAATGCTGCTCAAGACGATGCGCGATCGCTACTCGATGGCCGTCGTCACCAATGACATCTACACCCAGGAGGATGCGCTCATCCTCTCCAGGGCCCAGGCCATTTCGGAGGACAGGATCGTGGGTGTGGAGACCGGCGGCTGCCCCCATACCGCGATCCGTGAGGATGCCTCCCTCAACCTCGCTGCCATAGACGATCTCAACCGCAAGTTCCCCGATCTCGACATCATTCTCATCGAAAGCGGCGGCGACAATCTGGCCGCCACCTTCTCGCCGGACCTGGCGGATCTCACCATTTATGTAATCTCCGTCGCGCAGGGCGAGAAGGTCCCTCGCAAGGGCGGCCCGGCCATTTCCAGGTCCGATCTGCTCGTCATCACCCATACCGATCTGGCCCCCTATGTCGGCGCGAGCCTCGAGATCATGGAAAGCGACACGCAGAAGGTGCGTGACGGTCGGCCCTACGTGTTCACGGATCTGCTGCGCCGCGAAAGTCTCGACCAGATCGTCGGCTTCATCGAAAAGCACGGGGGCTTCGTCGCCCAGGCGGCCGAATGACACTGGCCGAAGCCAGGCCCTATGCCCGGCTGCGCAAGTCGCTCGACATGCCCCTCTCGGTGCCATCCTGGCCTGACAGGGTACGCCCGGTTCGTCTCGACGCCGCAGATCCGCGTGCCGTGCACGCCATTCTCTCGGCAGCTTTCGACGTTGCGCCCTTTGACATCTGGCATGAAAGCCTCGTCACCGACAGCGAATATGACCCCGCGCTTTGCATCGTCGTCCGCGCCGAAGATGGCGTGATAGCCGGCTTTGTCCAGTGCTGGACCAGCGCCTTCATCAAGGATCTTGTCGTGGCCCCGCCCTTTCGCGGACAGGGCCTTGGCCTGGCGCTGATGAACGAGGCCTTCACAATTTTTGCCCGACGCGGTGCCAGCCATGTCGATCTCAAGGTAGCCAGGGACAATCACGTCGCTCGCTCTCTCTATGCACGCTTGGGCATGGCAGAAATCCCCGAATAAGGGCCTAGGAAAACGCCTGGCCCGTCAGCTCCATCGACCGATCCCAGAGCCGACGCGCCACGTCATTGTCGAGAGCCTGCGGGGGAATTTTGGCTTCTGCCGGATATCCACGTGTTTCGGCCAGTCCGTCAGGGCCGTAATATGCCCCGCCCCGCGCATCGGGCGCCGTCGCAGCGTAGAGCGTCGGCAATGCGCCCTGCGCCGCTGGCTGGAACAGGAACCACAGATACGTTCGGGCCAACCCCTGCACGCTGGTCTTGCCCGGTGCATTGTGCAGCAGGTCCGTGCGCGAAACGCCGGGATGCGCGGCGATGCTGGTGACACCCCAGCCATAGGCCTCGCTGCGGCGCTGCAATTCCAGCCCGAACATCAGGCAGGCGATCTTTGACTGTCCATAGGCCGTCATCGGCACATAATTGGACTGGAACTGCAGATCGTCGAAATGGATCTGCCCGGCTCGCGCCGCAACGCTGGACAGGCTGACGACACGCGCGGACGGGCTTTGGCGCAGAAGGGGCATAAGCCCGCCGGTCAGGGCGAAATGGCCCAGATAATTGGTGCCCATCTGCAATTCGAACCCGTCTTCGGTCACCTGCCGGTCCGGCGGCACCATCACGCCGGCATTGTTGATCAGAAGGTCGAGCCTGTCGTGCTGGGCGCCGAGACGCTCGCTGAACGCACGGATCGAGGCGAGGCTGGCCAGATCCAGCTTCTCGAACTGTACTTTGGCTGCTGGAACGGCGGCCTTGATCTGGGCGATCGCTGCCTGTCCCTTCTGCGCACTGCGTCCCGCCAGGATGACGTCCGCGCCGCTCCGCGCGAGCGCCAGCGCGTCCTCGTAACCGAGCCCACCTGTCCCTGTGACCACCGCGAGCTTGCCCTGCTGCGACGGCATATGCGCCAAAGTCCACTTACCCATCACCCTGCTCCATATTTCTGCACTCAGTGCATGTTTTTAAATATTGCACTCAGTGCAGAATTGCAAGAGCCTTCGTTCCGCGCTAGAAACCGGCATGGGCATCCGCGAAGCAAAGCGACAGGAAACCGCGCGGCGCATCACGCAAAGCGCCATGGCGCTCTTCGCCGAGCAGGGCTTTGAGGCAACCACGCTCGACGCAATAGCGGCCGCGGCGGGGATTTCGCGGCGCAGCTTCTTTCATTATTTCAGGTCCAAGGACGACATTCTGCTGTCCCAGCAGGCCGGTCTCGGCGAGCAATTGGTCAGTGCATTGTCTGATCAACCCGACGGAGCCTCGCCACTTGATACGCTCTTTGCCGCCATGCGCGGCATTGCCGCGTCCTATTCGCTTGAGCAGATGCGGGCGATCGACGCCATGATGATGTCGATCGAAAGCGTACAGGCCCGCAAGCAGGCCAATTATATCCGCGACGAAAAAATCGTTCTCGAGGCGCTACGCAGCCGTTGGCCGATGGAGGACGACATGCAGTTACGCCTCGCCGCGCTCTTTGCCATCGGTGTGACGCGCCTTTCGCTCGACGCATGGCGCAGCGATGGCGGCACACGCCCCATTGTTGATTATGCCGACATGGCATTTTTGGCACTAAGGGGCCTGTCCGCAAAAAAATGAGCCCGCTCGACGCCGAGGCATCGAACGGGCTCATCCTCAATCAAGCGTCGTGCTATTCGGCCTTGGGCCGAACCAGGGCCACGACAGAACGCGGCGGCAGCGTTGCCGTCCCTTCGGTCAGCGGCACCTCGAGACCATCATCGGACTGGATGCCGACAACCCAATCGCCCTCGGGCAGACGCGCGACCACGGGTTCGATCCGGCGGTTGAACCAGACGATGACCTCGTCCTCCTTGTGCCAGACCTGCATGCCCAGCACCGAGGCGCCGGCATCGTTCCAGTCGCCCTCATTCATTTCGCGGCCGTCGGGATGCAGCCAGATCACGTCTCGCTCGCCATTGCGATCCTGGCCGCTCAGCCAGTGGTCGTGGTGGATCGCCGGATGCGCCTTGCGGAAGGCGTTGGCCGCAGCGACGAAATCGACCAGGGCGCCATCGGCATTGTCCCAATCGACCCAGGTGATTTCATTGTCCTGGGCATAGGCGTTGTTGTTGCCTTGCTGGGTCCGATACAGCTCGTCGCCCTGCTGGATCAGGGGTGTCCCGCGCGAGAGGAACAGCGTCGCCAGCATCGCCCGGACGTCGCGTTTGCGCGCGGCATTGATGCCCTCGTCATCCGTTTCACCTTCGACGCCGCAATTCCAGGACTGGTTATTGTTGTGCCCGTCCTTGTTGTTCTCGCCATTGGCGTCGTTGTGCTTGTCGTTGTAGCTCACAAGGTCTCGCAGCGTGAAACCGTCGTGAACCGCCAGCATATTGACGCCGTGGCTCGGCTTGCGGCCCGCAAAATCGAACAATTCCGCCGAGCCGGACACCTTGCCCGCCAGCGCCCCGATCTTGCTGCCCTCGCCCTTCCAGAAGGCGCGCACTTCATCGCGATAGGTGTCGTTGTGCTCCTGGAACTCTTCACCGAACTTGCCCACGGCATAGCCGCCCGGGCCCGGATCCCACGGTTCGGCTACAAGGATCACCTTGCTCAGTACCGGATCTGCCTTGATCTTCTTGAGCATCTCGGCTTCCGGATTAAAAGCCGGCTCACGTCCGAGGATGGTCGCCAGGTCGAACCGGAACCCGGCAACGCCCAGTTCCTCGACATAATAGCGCAGGCTTTCGATCACCAGCCGCTGGACGGCGGGGTGGTCGCAGCGCAGCGTGTTGCCGGTGCCTGTGTCGTTGACGAGATACTTCTTTCCGTCGACGTCGACCCAGCGATAATAGGTCTGCGGATCGAGTCCCATCATCGACAGGATTGGGCCCTGCTGGTCGCCCTCGCCGGTATGGTTGTACACCACGTCGAGGATGACGTTGATACCGGCCTTGCGATAGGCGTCGGTCATTACCCGCAATTCCTGCGGCCCGCGCGGCACGAGGCGCGGATCGACGGCGAAATAGGCGACCGGATTGTAACCCCAGGCATTGGTCAGTCCGAGAGCCGGCAGATGACCTTCGTCGATCCAGGCCGCAGTCGGCATCAGTTGGACGGTGTCGACGCCGAGATACTTGAAGTGATCGATCACGCGCTTTGTGGTGAGAGCGGCAACGGTACCGCGCAACGGCCCCTGTACGCTCGGATGGCGCATGGTAAAACCGCGCACGTTGAGCTCGTAGAACAGGCCCGGCGCCTTCTTCTTTCGCGGCTTGGCCAGGTCTTCGGCGACCCCCCGCACGATCCCCTTGGGAACGAGAGGCGCGGTGTCCACCGCATCCTCGCGGGCGAGGCGCAGGCGCGGCGACCGCACGAACACGCGGTCCAGATGACGCGCATAAGGGTCGACCAGAAGCTTGTTCGGGTCGAAGAAGAAGCCCTGGTCCGGATCATAGGGACCATCGGCGCGCAGGCCATAGCGCGCGCCGGCGCCGACATTGGCGATTAGGCCCGCCCGGATGTGATCTTGGTGCACATCCAGTTCGAACCGATCGATTTCCTGGTCGGCTTCGTCGAAAAGGCACACCCAGATATTGGTGGCACTTTCGGAATAGACTGCGAAATTCACCCCCTCAGGGGTCACCGTCGCGCCAAGCGTTTCGGTACGCCCGGCATTGGGCACCAATTCTGGTTTCATGGATAGAGCCGATCTAGGTGATGACGCTGGGTTCGAGGCGTCCGGTTCTGGCCTTGATCCCTGCCAGCTGCTCTGCAATCGCGATAAGCGGTTCGAGGGCAAACTGGGTGTCGAGATCGTGGCGTCCATCGGCAGCCTCGTAACGTTCGAGATAGACCCGCAACGTGGCGCCTACCGTCCCGGTTCCTGACAGGCGAAGGACTATTCTCGATCCATCCGTAAAGCCTATCCGGATGCCCTGCTTTGCGCTGGTCGAGCCATCGACAGGGTCGTGATAGGTAAAGTCGTCGGCATAGGCGACCTGCATATCCTCGCCCAGCGTCTGGCCGGGTAAATAACCAAGCTTGGCGCGCAGGTCGTCGACCAGACTATTGGCGATTGCGCTGTCGACCTCTTCATAATCGTGCCGCGTATAATAATTGCGGCCATAAGTCTTCCAGTGCTCGCGCACGATTTCGTCCACGCCCTGCTTGCGCACGGCCAGAATGTTGAGCCACAACAGCACAGCCCAGAGCCCATCCTTCTCGCGCACGTGGTTGGACCCGGTGCCGGCACTTTCCTCACCGCAGATGGTGACGCGACCGGCATCGAGCAGATTGCCGAAGAACTTCCAGCCAGTGGGCGTCTCGTGCATTTCGATGCCGAGTTTTTCCGCGACCCGGTCGGCAGCGGCACTCGTCGGCATCGAACGGGCGATGCCGGCAATACCATCCCTATAGCCCGGCGCCAGATGGGCATTGGCCGCCAGCAATGCCAGCGAATCCGAAGGGGTGACGAAGCGGTTCTTGCCGATGATCAGGTTGCGGTCGCCGTCGCCATCCGAAGCCGCGCCGAAATCGGGGCCATCCGCGGTCATCAGAAGGTCATACATGTCCTTGCAATAGACCAGGTTCGGATCAGGATGGCCGTCATTAAACGATGGCGAGGGCTCGCCATTGATCACCGTGCCTTTGGGCGCGCCCAACATACCTTCCAGAATGGCGTGGGCATAAGGCCCGGTCACGGCATGCATGGCGTCGAACGTCATGCGGAAGCCCGTGCGGAACAGCGCGGAAATCGCCTCGAAATCGAACAGGGTCTGCATCAGCGCGGCATAATCGGCGACCGGATCGATCACCTCGACCACCATCCCACCAACCTGCTGCTGGCCGATGGCGTTGAGATCGATATCGGGCGCATCGAGCGTCTTGTAGCTCTCGATGACCCTGGTCCGCGCAAACACCGCATCGGTAATCTTCTCGGGCGCCGGCCCGCCATTGCCGATATTGTACTTGATGCCGAAATCGCCTTCCGGTCCGCCCGGATTGTGGCTGGCTGACAGCACCAGCCCGCCGAACGCCTTGTTGTGGCGGATCACATGGCTGGCAGCGGGCGTCGACAGCAATCCGCCCTGCCCCACAAGCACGCGCCCAAAACCATTGGCCGCGGCGATGCGGATGGCCTTTTGAATGGCGACGTCGTTGTAGTACCGCCCGTCCCCGCCGATCACCAGTGTCTGCCCGCCAAAGCCTTCCAGGCTATCGAAGATGGCCTGGATATAATTCTCGACGTAATTGGGCTGCTGATAGACCGTAACGCGCTTGCGCAGGCCGGAGGTCCCCGGCTTCTGGTCGGAATAGGGCGTGGTTTTAACTGTCAGGATTGTCATGAAGGCTCATTCCGCTGAGGGAGCTGTAGAGCTGGGCATATCGGGCCGCGCTGGTCGCCCAGCTGACATCCGATTTCATCCCGCGCCTCTGCATTTTTTTCCAGGATTTTTGGTCGGCATAAAGTGCCAGCGTGCGACGGATCGCCGTGGCCAGCGCCCCTTCGTCAGGCGGGGCGAATTGCACGCCCGTCGACACTTCCGCCTGAAGCGCCGCCACATTGCTGTCGATGACGGTATCGTTGAGGCCACCCACCCGGCTGACCAATGGCACACAGCCATAGCGCAGGGCGTAAAGCTGGGTCAGCCCGCATGGCTCGAAGCGCGACGGCACCATCAGCACATCCGCGCCACCCTGCACCAGATGGCTGAGCGGCTCGTTATAACCGGTGATCAGCCCAACACGGCCGGGGTGACGCATTGCAGCGGCACGGATCGTATTTTCGAGCTCGGCATCGCCCGATCCGAGCACCGCCAATTGGCCGCCTTCATTGACGATGAGGTCGATATTGGCTGCCAGCAGATCGATGCCCTTCTGCCAGGTCAGCCGGCTGACGACGGCAAAGAGCGGCCCGTCCAGCACGTCGAGCCCGAAGGCTTCCATCACCGCCCATTTGTTGGCCTGTCGGCTCTGGATCGTGCTGGCGGTAAAGGTCTGCGCCAAGGCCGGGTCGGTCGCGGGATTCCAGGCATCCATGTCGATGCCGTTGAGCACCCCGAACACGGTGGCCGAGCGATTGTTGAGAAGGCCGTCCAGCCCCATGCCAAATTCGGGTGTACGGATTTCGGCGGCATAGGTGGGCGACACCGTGGTCACCGCGTCCGCACATTCGACGCCTGCCTTGAGATAGCCGACGCCGCCGTAATATTCCACGCCTTCCACCGAAAAGGCGTGCTGCGGCAGACGCAATTGCGCGAAGATGTCCGCGCCGAACGTGCCTTGGAAAGCCATGTTGTGCACGGTCATGACCGTCTTGAGCGTCGATGAAGGGCCATATTTGACATAGGCCGGGACCAGCCCCGCCTGCCAGTCATGGGCATGGATAACCTGCGGACGATAGCCGTCCACCAGCCCGAGACCGAGCTCCGATGCCACCCAGCTCAGGGCGGCGAAGCGTCTCCAATTGTCCGGCCAGTCCCAGCCTTCCGGGCTCATATAGGGGTTGCCGGGCCGGTCGTAGAGCGCCGGAGCATCAAGCACGATGAGATCGAGCCCTTCGGCCCGCCCGGCAATCAGCCGTCCCGGCACGCCGAACAGGTCCTCGAAGCGGGCGACTTCCCGGCCGCCCTTCATCTTGCCCATCACCGCCGGATAGCCCGGCACGAGGGTGCGCATGCTCACCCCGGTTCCCGACAGCGCGCCGGGGAGTGCACCGGCCACATCGGCCAGTCCACCGGTCTTGATGAGAGGATAGACCTCCGAGCTAACCGAAAGAACTTCGATCATCGATCCGCCAGGTACCTGTTGACCATCGCCTGGGTAACCAGCGTCACGCCCTCTTCGGTCCGGCGGAACCACTTGGCATCGAATTCCGGGTCTTCGCCCACCACCAGACCCTCTGGGATGCTGACGCCGCGATCGATCACCACCTTCTTGAGGCGGGCATTGCGGCCGATATCGCAATAGGGCAGCACCACGGCCTCCTCGAGCACCGAATAGGAGTGCACGCGGCTGCCGGTCGAGAGCAATGTACGCTGGAGGTGACCGCCTGAAATGATGCAATCTCCCGAAACCAGCGAATTGACCGCAGAGCCGCGCCGGCCGTCGAAATCATGCACGAATTTCGCCGGCGGGGTAATTTCCGCATAAGTCCAGATCGGCCAGTCGCGATCGTAGAGATCGAGCTGAGGCGTAATATCGGTCAGGTCGATATTGGCTTTCCAATAGGCGTCGACGGTGCCCACGTCCCGCCAATAGGCCACCTTCTCGTTGCTCGACCGCACGCAGGAGCGGTTGAAGCGGTGCGCCCAGGCCGTGCCGTTCTTGACGATATAGGGAATGATATCCTTGCCGAAATCGCGGCTCGACCCTTCGGTCGCCGCGTCGCGCTTGAGCTGCTCCATGAGGAAGCGGGTCTCGAAGATATAGATGCCCATCGAAGCCAGCGCCATGTCCGGGCGATCCGGTATGCCCGGCGGATCCTTCGGCTTTTCCACGAAATCGACGACGCGATCCCGACCGTCCACGTGCATGACGCCGAAGCCCGTCGCTTCCATGCGTGGCACTTCGAGACAGCCGATGGTCACGTCGGCGCCGGTATCCACATGCTGGCGCAGCATGATTTCGTAGTCCATCTTGTAGATGTGGTCGCCCGCCAGGATGACGATATAGCGCGCACCGTAATCCTCGATGATGTCCATGTTCTGGTAGACGGCGTCCGCAGTGCCCTCATACCACTGCGTCTCGGACACGCGCTGGCTGGCAGGAAGCACGTCGAAGCTCTCGTTGCGCTCCTGGCGGAGAAAGTTCCAGCCGCGCGACAGGTGGCGGATGAGGCTATGGGCCTGGTATTGCGTTGCCACCGAAATGCGGCGGATACCCGAATTGATGGCATTGGACAGCGCGAAGTCGATAATACGCGCCTTGCCACCGAAATAGACGGCCGGCTTGGCGCGTCGATCCGTCAATTCCATCAGCCGTGTCCCGCGGCCACCCGCCAGGACATAGGCCATGGCCTCACGAGCCAGCGAGGACGGAACTCTTTGATCTACCATTTTACGCTCTCCTCTTTGCCCGGTTTGCGCCGGGTCTTACCGTAACCAGAACCCGGCTCACGCCGGCTCGAATTTCAAAAAGATGGTTGCCAGCGGCGGAAGATAGAGCTCCGCCTCGGCCGGCAGATGGCGCCCTTCGACCGGATAGGCCTCGATCGCACCCTGGTTTCCCGTATTGGCGCCGGCATACCAGCCGGCATCGCTGTTGAGCCGCTCGACCCAGCGCCCCACCTTCGGCAGCGGCACCTTGTAATTACTGCGCGGCACCGGCGTGAAATTTGAGATCACCAGCACCGGATCAGCGCCGGGCGCCTGACGCAGCCAGGCCAAAACCGAATTGGCATGGTCATTGGCGATCACCCATTCAAAGCCTTCCGGCTCGCAATCGCGTTCATGTAGGGCTGGCAGGCTGCGATAGGCCGCGTTGAGGTCGGCAACCAGCCGCCGCAGCCCTTCATGCGCCGGGGCGTCGAGCAGCCACCAGTCCAGCGCCTTGTTTTCGGACCATTCGTCTCGCTGGCCGAATTCCTGTCCCATGAACAGAAGCTTCTTGCCTGGATAACCCCACATGAAGGCGAGATAGGCGCGCAGATTGGCAAATTGCTGCCAATCGTCGCCCGGCATTTTGGTCAGCAGCGATCCCTTGCCATGCACCACTTCGTCGTGGCTGAGCGGCAGCACGAAATTCTCGCTATAGGCATAGACCATGCCGAAGGTCAGGTCATGGTGATGGAAGCGGCGATGGATCGGGTTGCGGCTCATGAATCGCAGCGTGTCGTTCATGAAGCCCATATTCCACTTGAACCCGAAGCCCAGCCCGCCCGCAAAGGTGGGCGCGCTGACGCCGGGCCAGGACGTCGATTCCTCGGCGATCATGAAGGCGCCGGGAAACTGCTTGTAGACCTCCGCATTCACCCGCTGCAGGAAGGCGACTGCTTCCAGGTTCTGGTTGCCGCCATGCTTGTTCGGCACCCATTCGCCGGGCTGGCGGGAATAGTCGAGGTAGAGCATGGAGGCCACGGCATCCACCCGCAGCCCGTCGATATGAAACGTCTCGAACCAGAACAGCGCATTATTGGTCAGGAACGAGGAGACTTCCTTGCGCCCGAAATTGTAGATCGCCGTGTTCCAGTCCGGATGATAACCCTGCCGGGGGTCTTCGTGCTCATAGAGGGCAGTGCCGTCGAACCGGGCCAGTCCGAACTCGTCGGTGGGAAAATGCGCCGGCACCCAGTCGAGAATGACGCCGAGGCCCGCCTCGTGCGCCGCATTGACCAGCCGCGCGAAGCCGGCCGGATCGCCGAAGCGGGACGTGGGCGCAAAAAGCCCCGTCGGCTGGTAGCCCCAGCTCGGATCGAAGGGATGCTCTGAAACGGGCAGGAATTCGAGATGGGTATAGCCCATGTCCGCCGCATAGGGCACCAATTGCTCGGCCAATTGGTCATAGGACAGAAAGCTCCCGTCCGGCCGCCGCCGCCACGAGCCCAGATGGACCTCGTAGATGGACATCGGCGTGCGGCGCCAGTCGTGGTTCGCCCGCTCTTCCATGTATTTCTGGTCGGTCCACGTGAAGGGCGTAGGATCGGGCACCACGGACGCATTGCGCGGCCGCACCTCGGCTTGGCGCGCATAGGGATCGGCCTTGAGCGGCAGGACGTCGCCATTGGCCGCCACGATCTCGTACTTATAGATCGTCCCCGTGCCCAGCACCGGAATGAACACCTCCCAGATGCCCTGCCGGTTGCGCATGGGATTGCGCCGCCCGTCCCAGTCGTTCCAGGGGCCGACCACCGATACGCGCTGCGCATTGGGCGCCCAGACGGCGAAATGGGTGCCGTGCACACCCTCGAATTCCATTTCGTGGGCGCCCATCTTGTCGAAGAGACGCAGATGGCTGCCTTCGCCGATATAATAATCGTCCATCGGTCCCAGCACCGGGCCGAAGGAATAGGCGTCATAAAGCGTCCAGGTGCCGCCAGCATTCTTGGCCTCGTAGCGGATGGGTTGCCGGCGATCGACCTCAACCCTGGCTTCGAAAAACCCCGCCGCATGCCGGGGAATCATATGTCCCAGCGGCATGCCGTCCAGCGTATAGGCATTGAGCGTCTCGGCATGCGGAACGAAGGCGCGCAGCACCCAGTCCGCGCCCACCTGATGCAGTCCCAGGAACCCGAAGGCATCGGGATGGCGACCGGCCACCACCGCTTCGACATCGCTGCGCTCGGCCTGCCAGTTTTCCTTGTTTGACGTCACGCCCACTTTCCCCCACTCACTGTCCCGCCGAAAACCCGACGGGACCGAACAACGCGCACGGACTCGTTATCGTTCAAAAGGTTATGACCACACGCATCCGTCACCTCAGCTCGTCTTCACGTTCCAGATGTCATGCGCATATTGCCGGATCGTTCGGTCCGAAGAGAAGAACCCGACACTTGCCGTATTCCGGATCGCCATGGCGTTCCACCGTGCCGGATCGCTCCAGATCGCATCGACCTTGGCCTGGGCCTCGGCATAGGCGTCGAAGTCGCGGGCGACCATGAACCAGTCATGATCGTAGAGCCCGCCGATCAAGTCGCGATAGCGATGCGGATCGTCAGGAGAGAACACCCCGGACGAGATCGATTCCAGCGCTTCGCGCAATCGTGGAGAACCATCGATGGCCGAGCGCGGCACTTCCGAGCGCCCGCGCTTTTCCTCGACCTCCTCCGTGGTGAGGCCGAAGATCACGATATTGTCCGAGCCCACTTCCTTGTGCATCTCGACATTGGCGCCATCCATGGTGCCGATGGTCACTGCCCCATTGGCCATGAACTTCATGTTGCCGGTGCCCGAGGCCTCCATGCCGGCGGTCGAGATCTGCTCTGACAGATTGGCCGCCGGCACGATCACTTCGGCAAGGCTCACATTGTAATTGGGCAGGAACACCACCTTGAGCAGGCCACGCGTGGCCGGATCGTTATTGATCACCCGCGCCACATCGTTGATCAGCTTGATGATCAGCTTGGCATTCCAATAGCTCGGTGCCGCCTTGCCCGCGAAGATCTTGACCCTGGGCACCCAGTTCTTCTCAGGATGCGCCCGGATTTCGGCATAGAGCGCCACGGCGTGGATGATGTTGAGCAATTGCCGCTTGTATTCGTGGATGCGCTTGATCTGCACGTCGAACAGGGCGTCTGGCGACACCGAGATATTCATCCGGTCCTTGATCAGCTTGGCCAGGCGCTTCTTGTTCTCGAGCTTGACCGCGGCGAATTGCTGCTGGAAGCCGGGATCTTCGGCATGGGCTAAAAGCCCCTTGAGCTTGTCGATATCGTCGAGAAAATCCGGTCCGATCCGTTCGGTGATGAGCTTGGTGAGGCCCGGATTGCACTGCATCAGCCAGCGACGCGGCGTAATGCCGTTGGTCTTGTTGTTGATGCGGTCCGGATAGAGGCTGTGCAGATCGGAAAACACCGTCTGCTTCATCAGTTCGGTATGGAGCGCGGAAACGCCATTGATCGAATGCGAGCCAACAAAGGCCAGCTGGCCCATGCGCACGCGCCTTCCGCCATGCTCGTCGATCAGCGACACCGCGGCCACCTGCTGGTCGCTGAAGCCGGCCTTGCCGCGGGCTTCCGTCAGCACATCGGCATTGATCTGGTAGACGATCTGCATGTGCCGCGGCAAAAGCCGCTCCAGCAGCGCCACCGGCCAGCTTTCCAGCGCTTCGGGCAGCAGTGTGTGATTGGTATAACCGAATGTGCCCTTGGTCAGCTTCCAGGCTTCGGCCCATTTGAGCCCGTTGTCATCCACAAGGATGCGCATCAGCTCGGCCACGGAAATGGCCGGATGGGTATCGTTGAGCTGGATGGCCACCTTGTCGGGCAGTGAGCCGAGATCGCCATATTGCTGCAGGTGCCGGCGCACGATGTCCTGAAGGGACGCCGAGGAAAAGAAGAATTCTTGGCGCAGCCGCAATTCCTGTCCTGCCGCCGTCGAGTCGGCGGGATAGAGGACGCGGGTGATCGCCTCTGCTTTGGCGCTCTCCTCCAGCGCGCCGATATGATCGCCGGAATTGAACTTGTCGAGCAGGATCGGGTCGATCGGCTGGGCGCTCCACAGCCGCAGGGTGTTCACCCGCGCGCCGCGCCAGCCCACGATGGGGGTGTCATAGGCAACGGCAAGCAGATGCTCGTTCGGCCGCCATTCCTGTCGCTCGGTCCCGTCGGGATCGGTCACCGGCTCGACATGGCCGCCAAAGCCCACCTCATAGGCGCTTTCGCGGCGCTCGAATTCCCAGGGATTGCCATGAGCCAGCCAGTCCTCGGGCAGTTCGACCTGCCAGCCTTCGCTCATTTCCTGGCGAAACAGGCCATGCACATAGCGGATGCCATAGCCATAGGCCGGGATCTTCACTGACGACATGGATTCGAGGAAACAGGCCGCCAGACGACCGAGGCCACCATTGCCCAAAGCCGCGTCGGGCTCGAGGTTCAAGAGGTCGCCCAGGTCCACATTGAGGTTCTTGAGCGCCTGCTGGACCGGCTCCATCAGCCCCACATTGCTCATCGCGTCGCGCATCAGGCGCCCGATTAGGAATTCAAGGCTTAGATAATAGACGCGCTTGTTGGACGTCCGCCATGTCTCGCGGGAGGATTCCATCCAGCGGTCCATGATGCGGTCCCGAACCACGAGAATCGTGGCGCGCAGCCAATCGTGCGGACGGGCGACAATCGGGTCCTTGCCGACTGAATAAATCAGGCGTTCAAGAATTTCCGACTGCAGCGCTTCAACATTTGTCGCACGGGGCTCGGGCGTGGGCGCATCGTAGACGATCGGCTTTTGCGGCATATCGCAATCCAGTGTTCATGACGATGTTCCCCTCAGAATGGAGATAGTCTTGCACTTAATTTGTGCATCGAAAAGCCCCCTCGCGAGAGTCTTCCCCTCAGCTGCTTTGTGTTTGGCTAACGGCGCGTTCCGCGCTCTCCTGTGAAATGGAAACCCCGCTCTCGCGCGCCTGCTCCTGGGCATTGCTGATCAGGAGCTGGCTGAGATTGCGCCAGTCCTCACCCGCCAATTGCCGCTCGAAACGTTGCCGGTCCCGACTGCGCACGCCCTCGATGACCTCGTCGGCCTCCTCCTGGGTTGCGCCCAGCATCGTGACGGCGGCGCTACCGAAGACCAACGCCGATTCGAACGTCTCGCGCACCTGCATGTCGGCGCCCGCCCGTACCAGCTCAATACCATGCGGTCGGTCGAAGGCCCGCGCCACCACCTTGGCCAGCGGAAACGCCTCGGCCAGCAATTCCACGATCCGGGTCGTCTGCTGCTTGTTGTTGGTACAGACCAGGATCAGGTCTGCGGTGCCTGCTCCCGCCGCCCGCAGGATGTCGAGCCGTGTGCCGTCGCCATAATAGACCTTGAAGCCGATCTGGGCGGCGGCTCGGATCATGTCGGTATCGTTGTCGATGATCGAGACCGAATGGCGCAGCGCGAGAAGCGGCTGGCTGGCAATCTGCCCGAACCGTCCGAAGCCTATGATCAGCACCTTGGACGACAGCCCATTGGCCGTCTCGACGCCGTCCATGGATTGGACAGTCTTGGGCATCAGGAACCGCATGCCGATAATGGCGAACGGCGTCAGGACCATCGAGAGGATGACCGTGGCGGTGAAGATGGCATTGGTGGGCGCATCGATGAGGCCAGTGGCCACCGCTGTCGTATAGAGCACGAAGGCGAACTCACCGCCCTGCCCCATCAGCACGGCGCGCTCCAGCGCTTCGGCATGGCCCGAGCGCAGTACCCGGGCGATGACATAGATGGCAATGGCCTTCACCAGCATGTAGCAGACGACGCTCGTGGCAATGATCTGCCAGTTCGACCAGACGACGGCCAGGTCCAGCGACATCCCTACCGCCAGGAAGAACAGTCCCAGCAACAGGCCTCGGAACGGCTCGACGTCCGCCTCCAGCTGATGCTTGAAGGTCGAGGTGGACAGCAGCACCCCTGCGAGGAACGCGCCCATGGCCATGGACAACCCGCTCACCTGGAACAACAGCGCCGCCCCCAACACCACCAGCAGCGCGCCGGCCGTCATCACCTCGCGCACCCGTGCCTGCGCCAGCAGCGCAAAGAAAGGGTTCATGATCTTTCGCCCCACAAAGATCAGCAGCACGATGGCGCCGACAGCGATTCCCAGCGCGACCACCCGCGTGAGCAGGTCGGTTTCCCCCGTCGATGGCGCCAATAGCGCCACGACAGCCAGCAATGGGACGATGGCGAGATCCTCGAGCAGGAGGATCGAGACCATTTTCTGGCCCCCATCGGTGGCCAGCTCGCCCCGTTCGCCCAGGATCTGCATGACAATGGCGGTCGAGGTCAGCACGAAGCCCATGCCGAAGACGAAGGCGACGACGGGCGTGAACCCCAGCAGGATCCCCGTTCCCGTCAGCAAGGCCCCGCACAGACCCACCTGGATCACCCCCAGCCCGAAAATCTGCCTGCGCAGCGCCCAGAGCTTGGAGGGCTCCATTTCGAGACCGATGATGAAGAGGAACAGCACGACGCCCAGTTCGGCGGCCGCAAGCACCGCGGCCGGATCGGAGATCAGTCCGATCCCGGACGGTCCGAGCAACAGCCCGGCCGCCAGATAACCTAGCACGGCGCCCAGGCCGAGCCGCTTGAAGATCGGCACCGCGATCGTTCCGGCCGCCAGCAGCGCCACGATCGGAATCAGGTCCACGCCGTGATGCGCAGCTTCCGCCGCGTGCGCAACAACCTCGCCTGCCATTGAAATCTCCAGAGCGCTTGGATCACCAGAGTGGTGCCGCTTTGGCCCTGCCGTCAAGCATCACCGATGCATGGCTTGCCTTCAGGTCCCGCCCGGCTCGATACCGCTCGGCGCTGTGCCCGATGGGGGCTCGAGCCGCTCCTGCTTGCGCTGCTCGTTATCGTCGCCATGTCGCTTTTCGCGGATGACCTGGGCGGCATTGGCCAGCAATTCGTCCCGGTCGGACATATATTTGGTTCGTCGCACCGGCCGTTTGGGCTGCACCGGCTTGCTTGGCAGGGCGTGCGAAATGATAGATTGCGCGATCAGCAGTGTCGGCACCGCCACAAGCCCTCCCACCGGTCCCCAGGCCCAGATCCAGAAGGTGATGGACAGGAAGATTACGAAGGGATTGAGCGTCAGCGTCCGCCCGATGAAATGCGGTGTAAAGATCTGGCCTTCGACAAAGTTGATGCTGGCATAGCAGATGACCGGCAGCAGGATGTCCACGAGATTGGTCTGCGTGCCAAGCCCCACAGCCACAAGCGTCGTCACCATGATGGCCTGCCCAACATAGGGCACATAATTGAGCACGCCGGCCATGGCGCCCCACAGGAGCGGCGACGGCATGCCGATGGCCCACATGGCCAGGGTCACAGCTGTACCGACGCAGATATTGATCATGGTCACTGACAGCAGGAACCGGCTGACCTTGAACTCGACGTCACGGAAAACATGCGCCGTGCGCCAGCGCATGCGGCGCGTCACGCACATCGAGAGCACCGACATGCGGATATGGTCGCGGGTCGCGACGAAGAAGTAGAGGCTGGCGAGGAAAATAGCGATCTGCGCCAGGATTGCCGGGGCGAGCATGGCCATACCCGTCACCGCGCTGCCATCCTCCACGGTCACCGACATGGCTTCACCCGTGCCCAGAATCGAGCCGATCTGCGCTTGGAAGTCGCTGATCGACTGCAGCGGCTCCCGCAGATTGGCGATCTGCTGCTGAAGCTTTTCCCAGATGAGCGGCGCCCGCGCCACCCAGTCGCTGAGCGGCACCGCGAACAATGTTCCAAAGCCGCCGATGACACCAAGCAGCAAAAGCACCACGATGCCCGCCGACAGCGCCGGCGGCACGCCCCAGCGTTCCAGCCGATCAGCCACGGGGCCGAACATCAGCCCGATGACGATAGCCAGCGTCACCGGCGCCAGGAACACCTGTCCGGCCTGCAGCGCCATCAGCAGGACGACGAAACCGACAAAGACGATGGCCAGTCGCGACGCGTTGCCGAGCACCCGCTCGAACTGGCTTTCATTCATGTCGATGGGACGCCCCTTGACGCCTGGCTGCAGCATACTGTGTCCACCTTTGGGAATGCCAGCCAACGTTTCGGCGGGGACATTCGTTCCTGCGCCCATCTCGGTCATCGACCATGCCCTTGCGCTTGGATAAGCTCGGCCCGAATCCGCTCCTTTGCCCAGAAGAACAGACATGACGCGCAAGATCATCATCGACACCGATCCCGGCCAGGACGACGCCGTCGCCATCCTGCTGGCCCTGGCCTCGCCCGAGGAATTGGACGTGTTGGGCATCGTCGCCGTTGCCGGCAATGTCGGCGTGCATCAGAACGCCATCAATGCCCGCAAGGTCGTCGAGCTGTCCGGCCGCACCGACATCCCCGTCTATGCGGGCTGCTCGCGCCCCATGCGCCGCCATCTGGTCACGGCCGAACACGTGCACGGAGAAACTGGTCTCAACGGCCCCGACCTTCCCGAGCCCACCATTCCGCTCCAGGCCCAGCATGGCGTAGACTACATCATCGAAACCTTGATGAATGCCGAGCCCAAGACCATCACCCTCTGCACTCTGGGGCCGCTGACCAATATCGCCATGGCACTGGTCAAGCAGCCGGCCATTGCCGAGCGCATCCAGGAAATCGTCATGATGGGCGGCGCCTATTTCGAGGTGGGCAACATCACCCCGGCCGCCGAGTTCAACATCTATGTGGACCCCGAGGCGGCCGATGTCGTCATGCGCTGCGGTGCACCGATCACCATTCAGCCGCTCGACGTCACCCACATGATCCAGTCCACGCCCGCCCGCCTCGCCGCCATCAAGGCCATTGGCAACAAGAGCGGGCAGGCCGTCCATGACATGCTCACCTTCTCGGAGAGCTTCGATCTCAAGAAATACGGCTGGGACGGCGCGCCTCTGCACGACCCCACCGTCATTGCCTACCTGCTCCAGCCCGACCTGTTCGAGGGTCGCCATTGCAACGTGGCCATCGAAACCGCCAGCGAGCTGACGGTCGGCATGACCGTGGTGGATTACTGGCACGTCACCGGTCGCGCCTATAACGCGACCTATTTCCGCTCCGGTAACGCCGAGGGCTTCTATAAGCTGCTGACCGAAAGGCTGGCCCGCCTGCCCTGATAGCCGAAGGCTACCCTCTCCCCCCGGGGAGAGGTCAGAGCCGCACCTCCCGGCCCACGCCGATATTTTCCAGAAACGCCCGGTCGTGACTGACCACCAGCAGGGCCCCGTCGTAGGCACGGAGCCCCGCCTCCACCACTTCCACCGCCGCCACATCGAGATGGTTGGTCGGCTCGTCCAGCACAATCAGCATGGGGGGCACGCCGCCGCCCAGCACGCAGGCGAGCCCGGCCCGCAGCATTTCCCCGCCGCTCAGGGTACCCACCTCTTGCAGGGCCGCCGCATTGCGGAACTGGAACGCCGCCAGAACCGCGCGGCAATCATTGACCGAGCTTTCCGGATTGAGCCGCCGAAAGTTCTCGAGAATGGTCTCGCCCCGGTCCAGCAGCCCGACCTGCTGGTCGAGCAAAGCCAGCTTGCCCCCGATCTGCACCGATCCCGATAGCGGCTGCAATTGCCCCGTCAGCAGCTTGAGCAGGCTGGTCTTGCCCACGCCGTTCGGCCCGGTGATCGCCACACGTTCGGGTCCGATCATGTCCATGGCGAAATCGCGGATCACCGGATGCTCCGGGTCATGCCCGCCGGTCAGTCCGCTGGCCCGCAACAACACCTTGCCCGACGGCACACCGCTTGAGGGCAGCTTGACCGCGAAGGGCGCCAAAACCTCGATTCGCGCCCGTGCCGCCTCCGCTTGCGCCTCCACGGCATCGGCCTGTTTCTGCGCCAGCCGGTCGAGGCCGCCGGCCGTCGCCTCCGCTTGCCGCTTGAGGCCGCCCATCACGATCTTGGGCATGTCGCCCCTGGCGCCCTTCCTCCGGCCGCTGGCATCGCGCTTGTCCTGCTTTTCCCGCGCGTCCTGTGCCGCCCGGGCCGCATCGCGAACCTGCTTCTCTGCCACGTCGAGATCATGCTGGGCATTGGCCAGGTCCAGCGCCTTGCGCTCGCGGTAAAAGCTCCAATTGCCGCCATAGGTCGTCGCGCCCAGCCCTGTCAGTTCGACTATGGCATCCATGGTGTCCAGCAGGTCGCGATCGTGGCTGATCACGATGGCGGCGCCACGCCAGCGCGCCAGCATCTCGGTGACCGCCGCACGACCTTCCGCATCGAGATTGTTGGTTGGCTCGTCGAGCAGGATCAGGTCAGGTCCGTCGAATACCAGCGCCGCCAGCGCCGCCCGTGTTCGCTGCCCGCCCGAAAGCGTCGACAGCCTTGTCTGTGGCGTCACCGAAAGCTTGAGGGCCGCCAGGGCCTCCCCCAGCCGCGCCTCGAGGGTCCAGTCCGCTTCGGCCAGCTCTTCGGCTTCAGCCAGCCCGGCCATCGCCCGCTCGACGAGCGCGAGCCCGTCGCGGACACCGAAAAGATCGGCGATCGTTTCCTCGGGCTGGGGCTGAACCTGCTGGCGTAGCAGGCCGATACGCCCGCTGACCATGATGGCGCCTGACGCAGGCGTCAGCGTGCCCGAGATCAGGCGAAACAGCGTGCTCTTGCCCACGCCATTGCGACCCACAAGCCCGGTGCGCCCGGGGCCGAAGGTCAGGTCAAGGTTGGAAAAGAGGGTGCGGTTATCAGGACCCGTATAGGTCAGATGCGAAATCGTCACGGATAGGGGCATGGATCGAAAGGTTCCCAGTGGCAGAGCAGGTTGGCTGTGCGTGTGGGATGCGATCCATTGGATACCGTCCGGTCGGGTTGCGATCGCTAGAACATAATCGTCCCGCGCCCCACGTCAACCGCTCTGGTCAAGGACCCGCGCTCGGAATAATGTCCGCACTCTCTCGTCTGGACGCTTTGGCCATGGATCTCTTCACGCTCGCCGCTTTCACCCTGGCCTATGCCATTGCCGTTCTGGTTCCGGGCCCAGGCGTTGCTGCCGTGGTCGCCCGCGCCCTGGGCGGCGGCTTCCGCGGCGCCTTCCCCATGGTGCTCGGCATCCTCGCGGGCGATCTGGTCTATTTCCTCTTTGCCGTCTTTGGTCTTGCCGCGATCGCTACCCATTTCGGCGCCATCTTCACGATCGTCCGCTGGGCCGGCGCGGCCTATCTGCTTTACATCGCCTGGAAGTTCTGGACGGCCAAGCCCGGCGCCGAACAGATGAAGCCCAAGAACGAAGCACCCTGGAAGACCTTTCTCGCTGGCTTTTCGCTGACCATGGGCAATCCCAAGACCATCGTCTTCTATCTCGCCATTCTGCCCACCGTGGTCCCACTGGGCGAAATGAACCCGCTCGCCTTCATCGAACTCACTGCGATCGTGGTGATCGTCCTGCTGATCATCGGCTGTGGCTATGCTTGGCTGGCTTCGGCTGCCCGCGACATGTTCCGCAGCGAGAAGGCCTTGGGGCGCCTCAACAAGACTGCAGGCGCCATGATGGCCGGTGCCGCTGGCCTGGTCGTGCTCCAACATTAGCCGTTAAGCCCGCATTAACCGGTGCGGGCCATGCTTTATCCATGGCCATATCGGGAAAAATGACGCGCTGGAATGCCTACCAACGCTCGTCCTACGAGCAGTTGACCTTCCATCGCGAGCGGCGCGCTCTCGCCCGGGAAGACGCCGCTCGGCTCAATGCCCATGCCAGTGGTTTCAGCGCTATCCAGAAACAGCAGGCCATCGGCATGGGCGATATCAGCTCCCGCATCGCCATGGCGCGCATCATCTCCAAGCGGGTCTGAGCCAAGCCGCCGGGCACAAGGCCCGGCCGCCGTCATGCGTCCTGCGTGGTGATCTTTTTCAGCAACGCCGACAATTCGCCGGGTGGCTTCTGCTCGATGCGCCGATAGGTGCGCCCGTCCGGCGTCCGGTCCACATAGCCCATATCGGCCATGGCCCGTCGCAACAGCGCATGATCGCCAAAGCTGGCCCAGGCATTCAGCAGCGCGGTGTTTTCGGCGTCGCTATAGTCACGGCCCGGCTCCATATGGCTCCACAACGCCCAGAGACACAGGGGCTGCAGGCTGTTCTTGGCCGGCCAGCGCATCAGCACGCCCTGCCTATCGAAGTGCCGGCTGACTTTCTCGACCAGCTTGAGGTCCACCGGCTCGAGCGGCACCGCCGTGGCGCTGGCCGCCTTGAAATGCTGGAAATTGCGGAAGCCGGCAGCCCTCGCCAGCATATTGAGCATTTCGACATGGCTGGGCAGGCCGTCATGCTTGCCGATCTGCTCGCGCAGCGTTCGGGCAAAGGCCGAAAGATCGGCAATGGTCATGGATTGGATTTGTCTCGACATGGCTCATCCTGAAGCGTGCCGTTCCGCGCGGAGGCGGTGTCAGGGTCGCCGACTTGCGACGGGCACGGGAAGATGCGCTGTCGAAGGATCAGGATCGGGCAGGTTTAGCTTCCCTCGCGGGACGGCGACGCCTCGGTGAACTGCAGACCGTCCCGCCGGTATAGACCCGCCATCCCCGGGGGGCAAGCACCTAGCCTTCGTCTTCCTTGACCGCCTCCATCGACACATGCGTGGACGTATGGGCCACATGGGGCAGTGCCGAAATCTTTTCGCCCAGCACTTCCCGATAGGCGGCGATGTCTTTGGTGCGCACCTGCAGGAGATAGTCGAAATTGGACGCGATCATATGCGCCCGCTCCACCTCCGGCAAAGCCCGCACCGCCTTGTTGAAGGCTTCCAGCGCCGGCTTGCGCGTGTCGCTGAGCCGCACTTCCACGAAGGCCACGTGCGAAAGCCCCATGCGTTGCGGATTGATCACCGCCCGGTAGCCCAGGATATGGCCCGATTGCTCGAGCCGCTTGATACGCGCCGCGCAAGGCGTCTTGGACAGGTTCACTTTCCGGCTGAGCTCGGCCACGCTGATCCGCCCATCGCGCTCCAGCTCCGCCAGGATACGCCGATCCAGGGCGTCCAATTCACTATCCATACCGTCTTTCATGGGCATTTTACCTGCCGCAACCCTCATCAACATTTCTTCTTCCTAGCCGAGTAGCCCAAGATAGGCAAAAGCGCTGTTTGATCTCTGGCATTCTTGTACCGTCAACATTCGAGCACCCCCATGGATCAGATCCGCGCCCGCCAGGCCCTTCGCGACCACCTTTATGCCGACGAGAACACGCTCGTTCGGCACATGATCGAGCAGACCGGTCTCGACAGCGCAGAGCGCTCCGCGATCTCTGCCGAAGCGGCGCGCCTGATCGAGGCCGTGCGCGGCAAGGGCCGTCCGGGCCTGATGGAAAGTTTCCTCGCCGAATATGGTCTTGATACCGAAGAAGGCATCGCGCTGATGTCGCTTGCCGAAGCGCTGCTCCGCGTGCCGGACAGCGCCACCGTCGATGCGCTCATCCAGGACAAGGTCGGCGGCGCCGACTGGGCTCGCCATGCCGGCGGTTCCGCCGATCCTCTGGTCAATTTCTCCTCCTGGGCGCTGGGCCTCACCTCCAGCGTCATCGGCACCCCCGAAGTGGGCCCGAAAAACGCCCTTCACCGCGCCATTGCCAGGCTGGGCGAGCCGGTGATCCGCACGGCGGTCGGCCAGGCCATGCGCATTCTCGGCAGCCAGTTCGTCTTTGGCCGCAGCATCGAGGAAGCGGTGTCCAATGCCCGCAAGCCCGAGGCCATTGGCTATCGCTTCTCCTATGACATGCTGGGCGAGGCCGCCCGCACCGCCGACGATGCGCGCCGTTATTTCGACGCCTATCTCAAGGCCATCACCACTCTGGCGCCCCGCTGCACCAGCGCCGCTGTCCGCGACAATCCCGGCATCTCCATCAAGCTCAGCGCCCTGCATCCGCGCTATGAATTCGCCCAGCGCGACCGGGTCCTGGCAGAACTGGTCGAGACCACCCGCACGCTGGCGCGCGCCGCCGCCAAGGCCAATATGGGCTTCAATATCGACGCCGAGGAAGCCGATCGCCTCGACCTGTCGCTCGACGTCATCGAAGCCGTCCTGGCCACGCCAGACCTTGCCGGCTGGACCGGTTTCGGTGTGGTGGTCCAGGCCTATGGCAAGCGCATCCTGCCGCTGATCGACTGGCTCGACGCGACCGCCGAAAAGTTCGGTCGCAAGATCATGGTGCGCCTGGTCAAGGGCGCCTATTGGGATGCCGAGATCAAGCGCGCCCAGGTGCTTGGCCTGCCCGATTTCCCCGTCTTCACCCGCAAGGCATCGACCGATGTCAGCTATATCGCGGCCGCGCGCCACCTCTTTGCTACCGCCAACATCTATCCCCAGTTCGCCAGCCACAACGCCCACACGGCGGCCGCCGTCCTTCATCTGGCCAAGAAACAAGGCCGCCCGAGCGACACCTACGAATTGCAGCGGCTGCATGGCATGGGCGAGCAATTGCACGAGATCCTGCGCCAGGATAGCGGCACCACCACCCGCATCTATGCCCCGGTCGGCCCCCACAAGGATCTTCTGGCCTATCTCGTGCGGCGCCTGCTCGAAAACGGCGCCAACGGCTCCTTCGTCAACCAGATTGCCGACGAAACCATTCCGGCAAGAGACGTCGCCGTCGATCCAATCGAGAAGCTGCTCCCCCTCGGTGACGATCTCGCCAATCCTGCAATCCCCCAGCCCGCGGCCATTTTCGGCGCGCGCCGCAATTCCGATGGCCTCGACCTGACCGATCCTGTCGCCTTCGGCACCATGGATACCCGCCGCGACCCCTATCGCACCCACCAATGGTCTGCCTTCCCCCTGGCGGCCGGCAGCTCCGCCCAGGCCCCGCGCGACATGGTCAACCCCGCCCGGCCCGATGATCGGCTCGGCAGTGTGAGCGAAGCCGATACCGCCCGGGTCCATGCCGCCATCGCGGCGGCACGCAATTCCGGCTGGTCCGAAATCGCCGTGGCGGAGCGGGCCGACCGCCTGCGCCGCGTTGCCGATCTCTATGAGGCCAACAGCGCCGAATTCTTCGCCCTCCTGGCCCGCGAAGCCGGCAAGACCTGGGCCGATGCCGTCGCCGAACTGCGCGAAGCGGTGGACTTCCTGCGCTATTATGCCGATCAGGCGCTGATCCAGTCCGGGTCTCCCATCGGGCCCGTCGCCTGCATCTCGCCGTGGAATTTCCCGCTCGCCATTTTTACCGGCCAGATCGCCGCGGCCCTTGTCGCCGGCAATCCGGTTCTCGCCAAGCCCGCGCCGCAGACCCCGCTCATCGCCTTCCGCGCCGTCCAGCTCATGCACGAGGCCGGCATACCGGCTGATGCGATCCAGCTCCTGCCCGGTGGCCCGGATGTCGGCACGGCCCTGACATCGGATCCGGCCATTGCCGGGGTGGCCTTTACCGGCTCGCTGCCCACCGCCCGCCGCATCGAGCAGGCCATGGCCACCCATCTCGATCCGCGTGCCCCGCTTATAGCCGAAACCGGCGGCCTTAATGCCATGATCGTGGACTCGACCGCTTTGCCCGAGCAGGCTGTGCGCGACATCGTCGCCTCGGCCTTCCAGTCCGCGGGCCAACGCTGTTCGGCCCTGCGCATCCTCTATGTCCAGGAAGACGTGGCCGAGCGCACGCTCGAAATGCTGCAGGGCGCCATGGACGAACTCACCCTGGGTGATCCCTGGCACCTCGCCAGCGACATCGGCCCGGTGATCGACAAGGCCGCACAGACCCGCATAGCCGACTACGTCGCAGCGCGCCCCGATGCCCTTGTGCACCGGCTGGCCACGCCTGCCGAGGGCCATTTCATCGCTCCCACCCTGCTGCGGGTAAAGTCCATCGCCGATCTGCCCGAGGAAATCTTCGGGCCGGTCCTGCATGTGGCCACCTTCAAGGCCGACGCGCTTGATCAGGTGATCGCCGCCATCAACGCATCCGGCTACGGCCTGACCTTCGGCCTTCATACCCGCATATCGGCCCGCATCGATCGGGTCGCCAACGCGGTCCATGTCGGCAATGTCTATGTCAATCGCAACCAGATCGGCGCCGTCGTCGGCTCCCAGCCCTTCGGCGGCGAAGGCCTCTCCGGAACGGGCCCCAAGGCGGGTGGCCCCAATTATCTGCCGCGCTTCCTGACCGGCGCTGCCCCCCTGCCCCAAGGCCTCGACCTGCCCGGACCGACCGGAGAGAGCAATCGTCTGTCCACCCGACCGCGCGGCACTCTTCTCTGCCTCGGCCCCAGCCCCGATGACGTGGCAGCGCAGAAGGAAATGGCGCGGCTTGCCAATGTATCCACACGGGAAGCCGATGCCGATATTGCCGCGCTCGAAACCGGCACCGGCTTCGACGCGGTCGCCTGGTTCGGCGATAGCGAGAGCCTTGCCGCGGTCCGCCGTGCGCTCAGCCGCCGCAACGGCGCCCTTTTGCCCCTGCTCACCAGCCCCGCCGATGCCGCGCGTCTCTATCTGGAACGCCATGTCTGCATCGACACCACCGCCGCCGGCGGCAACGCCTCGCTGATGGCGACCTCTCTCTAGGCCAGGGAGAAAAGCGCCAGCAAAAAGGCCGTCTCAGCCAAAGCTGAAACGGCCTCAAACTGGTGGGCCCACCAGGACTCGAACCTGGAACCAGACCGTTATGAGCGGTCGGCTCTAACCATTGAGCTATAGGCCCTTGCCGGGGGTCTTAGCAGGGACGCGCCCTCTGTCAAAGAGGACTTGTCAGCAAGTTTGTGCTGCCGGTGGAAAAATCTTCACCTGGCAGCACCAGCCACGCGCGCTCTGCCCGCGGGGCCGCGCAGGCGCGCCATTCCGCCTCCCCTCGCATCGCTCCGACGGGAGAGATATGACCCCGTTCGACGCGCCTGCATCCTAGCCTCTCGCGCCTTCCCGCACTCGCCTTCGCGTCGTATAATTCGCCATGCGCACAATGTTCGAGGCCCGCCCATGCGAGACGGCGACATTATCAATGGACTGGTTCGCGGCCTCGCCGTGGTCGAATGCTTCGACGAGGAACATGCCCGCATGTCGATCACCGACGTGGCCGAGCGCACCGGGTTGGAACGCGCCACCGCACGACGATGCCTGCTGACGCTCGTGCATCTGGGCTATGCCACCTATGATGGCAAGTTTTTCGAACTGACCCCGCGCATTCTCAAGCTCGGCCATTCCTATCTCGCGGCAACGCCCCTCCCCCGGCTGATCCAGCCCTTCCTCGAGGAATTGTCGCGCGCCACCAGCGAAAGCACCTCTGCCGCCGTGCTGGAAGGCACTGACATTCTCTATGTCGCCCGCGCCTCCACCCGTCGCGTGATGTCGATCAATCTTGCCCCCGGCGCCCGCCTGCCCGCCTATTGCACGTCTATGGGCCGCACCCTTCTGGCCGCCTTGCCGGCATCCGAGGCCGAGGCCATTCTCGAGCGCTCCGAACTCATCGCCTATACCGACCGCACCAAGGCGGACATGGCCAGCATCACCACCGAACTCGCCGTCGTGGCGGCTCAGGGCTTTGCCGTCATCGATCAGGAACTGGAACTGGGCCTTTGTTCCATCGGCGTGCCGCTTAGCGACGCGACCGGCCGGGTGGTCGCCGCCATCAATATCGGGGCCCAGACGGCTCGCGCCCCGACGTCGCGGATGATCGCCCATTTCCTGCCGCTCATGCGCAAGGTCCAGGCCGAGCTGCGCCCGCTCCTGCGCTGAGGAGTGGGATGTCACATCCCGGCCATGGGCCAGCGGCGACAGATGTGGACTCGCCTGCGAGCGTCACATTCTATGTGGCGGCGCCCGTCATGCCGGCAGGTTATTCCAGAAATTAGGGAACAATTTCCGGGACTTGCACTGTCACAAACCAGTCATGGAACTGCAATAAAACCGTTGCCGAGCCCTCCTATGGTCTGCCGCGTCACAGGGCGGCCCACAGAAGCGGCTGGCCATGTTTGCAAATGAATTCCGAAAGGGAACTTCCATGAAGACCGCACTCTACGCCAGTGCCGCTGTCCTCGCGCTCGCCGCCTTCGGCGCTGCTCCGGCTTTCGCTCAGTCGCGCGACACCATCCAGATCGCCGGCTCGTCCACGGTCCTGCCCTTTGCCTCGATCGTCGCCGAAGAATTCGGCGCCACGTTCCCTGAGTTCAATACTCCGGTCGTCGGTTCGGGCGGCACGGGCGGCGGCTTCCGCCAGTTCTGTGAAGGCGTTGGCGAAAACACCATCGACATCGCCAATGCCTCCCGCGCCATGCGCGACAGCGAACGCGAAGCCTGCACCGCCGCCGGCGTCACCGATATCCGTGAGGTCCAGTTCGGCTTTGACGGCATCGTCTTCGCCTCCTCGTCCAACGGCCCCGATTTCGCCCTGACCCCGGTTCAGGTCTTCAAGGCCATTGCTGCCAAGGTGCCGGTCGATGGCGAGCTCGTCGACAATCCCTACACCACCTGGAACCAGATCGACCCCTCGCTCCCCGAGCAGCCGATCGCGCTGGCCATTCCGGGCTCCAATCACGGCACCCGTGAAGTCTTCCAGGAGCGCGTCGTGACCCCCGGCGCCGAAGCAGCCGAGCTGCCCGAAGGCCTCTCCGACGAGGAAATCGAAGCCGTCGAAACCACGTTCCGCCAGGACGTCGTGGTCGAGATCGCCGGTGACTACACCGAGACCCTCGCCCGCCTGACTGCCGATCCCAACACTGTCGGCGTCTTCGGCCTGTCCTTCTACGACCAGAACCGCGACACCCTCAAGGTTGCCACCGTCGATGGCGTCGAGCCGTCGCTGGAAACCGTTGCTGCCGGTGAGTACCCCGTGTCCCGCCCGCTCTTCTTCTACGTCAAGGGCCAGCACATCGGCACCATTCCGGGCCTCGCCGAGTTCACCGAATACTTCCTGTCCGAAGGCGTTTCCGGCATGGGCGGCATTCTGGAATCCGCCGGCCTGATCCCCCAGCCGGCCGAAAAGACCGCTGAAGTTCTCGCCGCCTTCCAGGCCGGCCAGTAACCCAGATCTGCCGGTCGCGGGCTCTGCCTTGTCAGGGTCCGCGGCCTGCATATTCGCGCGGCACTCCATCGAGGACGTCTGACAAGTGAACACCTTCATCGTCGCCGGTCTGCTTATCGTCCTTCTCGGCCTGGCCTATCAGCTGGGCTGGTCCAAGAGCCGGGCGCTCTCGACGGCAAACGGCGTGCGCGTCCATTCGCGCGGCCAGTATCACGGCACCCTGGTGGCCCTCTGGACCCTCGTGCCTGTTGTTCTCTTTCTCGCCATCTGGGCGTTCTTTTCGCCCGGCGTCACCCATTGGTACACCGTATCCCTGCTTCCCACCGAAGTGCTGACGGGCCTCGACCAGCTCGGTCTCAACGCGCAATTGCAGCGCATCCGCGATCTGGCCTCCGGCTTTGGCGTGACCGGTGAAGTTCAGCCCTTCGAGCAGGCCGCCGGCGAAAACCTCGCCCGCTTCCAGCTTCTCTCCTTCCTCATCATGCTGGCTGCGGCTGCCGGCCTCGGCGTTCTGGGCCTGACCCTGGCCCGCCGTCGCATCAGCCCCCGCCTTCGGGCCCGTAACGAGGTCGAGCGCGCCATTTCTGTGCTGCTGATCGCCTGTTCGGCCGTCGCCATTTTCACCACCGTGGGTATCGTTGCCTCGCTGGTCACCGAAGCTTTCCGCTTCTTTACCTATATCAACCCGCTCGACTTCTTCTTCGGCACCGTCTGGGCGCCCCGGTTCAGCTCCACCGGCACCGGCGATGCCGGTCAGTATGGCCTTCTTCCGCTGCTCACCGGCACCCTGATGATCTCGGCCATCGCCATGCTCGTGGCCGTGCCGGTGGGGCTGATGGCGGCCATCTATCTCAATCAATATGCCCACGCCAATGTGCGCAAGATCGTCAAGCCGATCATCGAGATCCTCGCCGGCATTCCCACCATCGTCTATGGCTTCTTCGCCCTGGTCACCGTCGGCCCCTTCCTGCGCGACTTCGGCAATGCGGTTGGCCTCTCCATCAGCGCGACCTCGGCCCTGACAGCGGGCCTCGTCATGGGCGTGATGATCATCCCGTTCATCTCCTCGCTTTCCGACGACATTCTCAACCAGGTGCCGCGCACCCTGCGCGATGGCGCTTATGGCTTGGGCGCGACCCAGTCCGAAACCATCCGCAATGTGCTGCTGCCTGCCGCCTTGCCCGGCATTGTCGGCGCCTTCCTCCTCGCCGTCAGCCGCGCCATCGGCGAAACCATGATCGTGGTGTTGGCCGCCGGCAACGCCCCGATCCTGCGCGGCAATCCGCTCGAGCCGGTCTCGACGATTACCGTCTCCATCGTCAACCAGCTCACCGGCGATACCGATTTCACCGGCCCGCAATCGCTGGTCGCCTTCGCGCTGGGCCTCACGCTCTTCATCATGACGCTATGCCTCAACATCGTCGCCCTCTACATCGTCCGCCGCTTCCGGGAGCAGTACGAATGACCGACACCACGCTCGCTTCCGCCGCCGAACGGCGCAAACTGGTGCGCGCCGGCCTCGCCCGCCGCCATCTGGGCGAACGCCTGTTCCGACTGTTCGGCATCGTCGCCATCTGCCTGGCGCTGGGCTTTGTCGCCCTGCTGTTCACCGATGTGCTGCGCAAGGGTATTCCGGCCTTCACCCAGGCCAATCTGCGCCTTGAAGTGACCTTCGATCCCGAGGTCCTCAATGTCGATCCCGCGCCTGTCCGCGCCGCCGGACAGTCCGATGCGGACTACCGCTCGCAGCGTCTCGCCTGGGAGCGCCAGGTGGCCATGCTCAACTGGAACACTGTCATCGAGGCGGCCCTGCGCCGGGCTGCGCCCGAAGGCTTCGAGATCGACAGCCGCCAGCTGCTCACCATCCCCGAAAGCGATGCCCGCCACCGCGTGCGCCAGGCCTTTGTAGAAAACCCCGGCCTGCTTGGGCAGACCGTGACCATCGACGTGCTCGGCTCGGCAAACACCGACAACTGGGCCAAGGGCAACATCAACCGCGACCTCGGCGACGCCCAGCAGCAGCTCTCGGCCCCCGCCCGTGCGCTCATCGACATTTTCGAGGAAAACGGCACCATCACCCAGGGCTTTGCCTGGTCGCTCTTCACCAATGTCGACAGCCGCTCCGCGCCCGCCTCCGCTGGCCTGCTCGGCGCGCTCATGGGCACGTTCTGGATGATGCTGATCGTCATCGTGCTGGCCGTGCCGCTCGGGGTGGGCAGCGCCATCTATCTCGAGGAATTCGCGCCCAAGTCGCGGCTGACCGATCTCATCGAGGTCAATATCAACAACCTCGCCGCCGTGCCCTCCATCGTCTTTGGCCTTCTGGGCGCCGCGGTCTTCATCAACTGGTTCCGCCTGCCGCTTTCGGCTCCCCTGGCCGGCGGCCTCGTGCTGACGCTGATGACCCTGCCCACCATCATCATCGCCACCCGCGCCGCACTCAAGGGCGTGTCCCCGGCCCTCCGTCAGGCCGCTCTGGGCATGGGTGCAAGCAAGACGCAGATGGTGTTCCACCACGTCCTGCCCGTGACCTTCCCGTCCATCCTCACCGCCACCATCATCGGCGTGGCACAGGCCATGGGGGAAACCGCCCCGCTGCTGCTCATCGGCATGAATGCCTTCGTCGCCTCCGTACCGGGCACGCCCCTTGATCAGGCCACCGCCCTGCCCGTCCAGATCTTCCTCTGGCAGGGCAATGAGAACCGCAATTTCTTCGAGCCGCGCACTTCCGCCGCCATCATGGTGCTGCTGGCTTTCATGATCACTCTCAACGCCATCGCAATCTTCCTGCGATCCCGCCTTGAAAAGCGCGCTTAAGGAGAACCACAATGGATATGCTTGCCGGCAAGGTTAAAGCCCCCAAGAAGACCCTGAGCGCCAATCTGGACCCCATGGACATGATCGAGCCCAATATCCGCCTCACCGCCCGCGACGTCACCGTGCACTACGGCGCCAAGCAGGCCCTGCATGGCATCTCGATCGACATTCCCGACCGCGCCGTCACCGCCTTTATCGGACCCTCGGGCTGCGGCAAGTCGACCTTCCTGCGCTGCATCAACCGCATGAACGACACGATCGAGGGCGCCAAGGTCGGCGGCAAGATCGAGCTCGACGGCCAGGATATCTACGCCAACGATCTCGACGTGGTCGAACTGCGCGCCCGCGTCGGCATGGTGTTCCAGAAACCAAACCCCTTCCCCAAGTCCATCTACGACAACGTCGCCTATGGCCCGCGCATCCACGGTCTGGCCAGAAACAAGACCGATCTCGACGAGATCGTCGTGTCCTCGCTGCGCAAGGCCGGCCTCTTCGAAGAGGTCAAGGATCGCCTGACCGAACCCGGCACCGGCCTTTCCGGCGGCCAGCAGCAGCGTCTTTGCATTGCCCGCGCCATCGCAGTCGGCCCCGAAGTCATTCTCATGGACGAGCCCTGCTCGGCGCTCGACCCCATCGCCACCGCCATTATTGAAGAGCTGATCGACGAGCTGCGCACCAATTACACCATCGTCATCGTCACCCACTCAATGCAGCAGGCCGCCCGCGTCAGCCAGAAGACCGCCTTCTTCCACCTCGGCAACCTCATCGAAAAAGGCGACACCGAGGAAATCTTCACCAACCCGGTGAACAAACAGACCCAGGACTACATCATGGGCCGCATCGGCTAAGCGCGGGAGAGGATCAGAACATGCCAAATACCGGCGCCGAACACATCGTCACGTCCTACAATGAAGAGCTGCTCGCCCTCGCCCAGGCCATTGCCGAAATGGGCGGCCAGGTCGAGGTCGCCATCGAGAACGGCACCCGCGCCTTGCTCAAGCTCGATCGCGAGCTGGCCGATGTCACCATCATTGCCGATCAGCGCATCGACGACATGCAGCGCCGGATCGACGAGATGGCCGTCTCCATGATCGCCCGCCGCCAGCCCATGGCGTCCGACCTGCGGTCGATCATCACCGCCATCCACGTGGCCAATGACCTCGAGCGCATCGGCGACATGGCCAAGCAGCTGGCCCGGCGCTCGCTCAAGCTCGAAGGCATCAGCCTGCAGCCCACCTTCTATAATGGCGTCAAGAACATGACCGCCCTGGTGCTGCGGCAGGTCAAGGACAGCCTCGACGCCTATGGCAACCGCGAGGCGGCCGCCTCCGTCGACGTGTGCAACCGCGATGACGAGGTCGATGCCATGCACACCTCTCTCTTCCGCGAGCTGCTCACCTACATGCTCGAAGATCCGCGCAACATCACCACCTGCACCCATCTGCTCTTCTGCGCCAAGAATCTCGAGCGCATCGGCGACCACGCGACCAACATCGCCGAACGCGCCTATTACCTGGCCACGGGCAAGCAGCTGACCAGCGAGGAACAGCAATTGCGCCGCACGCAGATCAAGGCTTAGCGGGCGGTCCGCGCAGCAGACGAAAGGCTCCAGTGGAGCCTTTCAGGCCGCTAAGGCCATAAGAGCTTGGAACGTCCCGCAAGGCAATTCTCTCCAGTGGAAAGAATTGAGGGAACAAGGCTCGAATGGCGGGAAATAACCACATACACGGCACGCCTACGGCGCCGACCGACGGAGCACGCCCATATGCCCGCGACCATCCTCATCGTCGAAGACGAAGCCGACATCGCCCTCCTTCTCCGCTACAATCTCGAAGCGGAGGGCTTTCGCGTCGTTACCGCCGAAACCGGCGACGAAGCCACCCATGCCATTGCCGAAAAACTCCCCGACCTGATCCTGCTCGACTGGATGCTGCCCGAAATTTCCGGCATCGAGCTCTGCCGCCGCCTGCGCGCCCGCGAGGAAACCAGCCACGTGCCGATCATCATGCTGACCGCTCGTGGCGAGGAAGAAGAGCGCGTGCGCGGCCTCACCACCGGCGCCGACGACTACATGGTCAAGCCCTTCTCCGTCCCCGAGCTGCTGGCGCGCATCCAGTCCCTCCTGCGCCGCGCCAACCCCAACCTCGTCACCGCCGCCCTCAAGGTCGGCGATCTCGAACTCGACCGCACCACTCACCGCGTGCGCCGCGCCAGCCGCGACGTCCATCTCGGCCCCACCGAATACCGTCTGCTCGAATATCTCATGCGCCATCCCGGCCGCGTCTATTCGCGCGAGCAATTGCTCGATGGCGTCTGGGGCAATGACGTCTATGTCGACGAGCGCACTGTCGACGTGCATATCGGCCGCCTCCGCCGCGCGATCAATCGCGGCAAGGAGGTCGACCCGATCCGAACCGTCCGCGGTGCCGGCTACGCCTTCGACGAACGCTTCGCCCAGACAGCCTAGATCGTCTGGGACCACTTGCCGCCGAACTGCCCCAAAGTTGCGCCAAACCGTAATGACTTGAGCCCGTGCCTCCGGCACCCTGTTCGTCTTTCCTTGGAGCGCTCCCGGCAATGATCGAAAAATACGTCCAAAGACCGAATGCGCAGCTCTACACGCAGGCATGGGGTCAGCCGCTGCGCGGCACTATCCTCTTGGCCATGGGCGCCACCGCCTCCTCGGCCTGGTGGCCAATCGCCCTGATCGACGCGCTGGCCGGTGCCGGCTACCAGGTTATCGTCTTCGACCACCGCGACACGGGCCGCTCCACCCTTTTCCCTCCGGGAACCCCACCCTACGACCTCCCCGACCTGGTCGAGGACGTCATCGCCATTCTCGACGCCTATGCGGTCTCGTCCGTCCATCTCGTGGGCATGTCTTTGGGCGGTCTGGTGGCGCAGATCGTCACCCTCCAGCATCCCGGCCGCGTCGCGACCCTCACCGTCTTTGCCGGCGAGCCGCTGAACAGCGCCTATGATGGCGAGGGCATGCCGCCTGAGATCATGGAGCATTTCTCCGGCATGGCCACGCTCGACTGGAGCCGTCGCGAAGATGTCACCCAATTCCTGCTGCGCATTGCCGAGCTGAGTGCCGCCCCCGATCGCCCCTTTGACCGGCATGCGGCGCTTGAGCGCATCGGCCGCGAGCTGGACCATACATCCGCCATCCAGAGCGCCTTCAATCACGCCATGCTGGAAGGCAAGATCGACCCGGGCCTCCACGCCGCCGACATCACCCGGCCGACCTTGGTCATCCATGGCGCGGGCGATCCGCTCATCTCGGTCGCCGCAGCGAAAAAGACTCACGAGCTGATCCCCAACGCAAGACTGACCGTGCTCGAAAAGGTCGGGCACGAAATCACCCCCGCCGAAATCCCCACGCTCTCCCAGGCGATCCTCGGTTTCATTCGCAGCGCTCCGACCGTGCAAAGAGCCTAGAACGCAGGGAATTCACCGGGTTCCGCCATCCAAGGCCGAGATATGCTGAACCGCGTTTAGGCCAGGCCCGCAACGTGCAAGGCGAGGCCGGCGATAGCGCAGCCGGCCAGCACTTTGACCGGGCCGAGCTTGAAGCGAAAGACAGCGACAATCGCGGCGAGCGCCAAGGCCGCCGCTGCCGGATTGATCGACGTGAAGACCGGCACGTCGAGATCGAGCCCGAAGCCGCCAATCGTGCGGACCTCAGCAAAGATCACATGCAGGCCGAACCAGACGGCAAGATTGAGGATGACGCCAACCACGGCTGCGGTGATGGCCGTCAAAGCCGCCGACAATACCTGATTGTCGCGCAGCCGCTCGATGAAGGGCGCGCCGAGGAAAATCCACAGGAAACAGGGCATGAACGTGACCCAGGTGGTCAAAAGCCCGCCCAATGTGCCCGCCACCAGGGGCGAGAGCCCGTTCGCATCGCGAAAGGCGCCCATGAAGCCGACGAATTGGGTGACCATGATCAAGGGACCCGGCGTGGTCTCGGCCATGCCCAGCCCGTCGAGCATCTCACCCGGCGCCAGCCAGCCGAAATTCTGCACTGCTTCCTGGGCGACATAGGCCAGCACGGCATAGGCGCCTCCGAATGTCACCACGGCCATGACGCTGAAAAATCCGGCAATCTGCGCGAAGACATTGGCCGGTCCGAACAGCGCGAACAGCAGGGCCACAGGGGCCAGCCAGAAGATCAGAAAAACGGCCGAGATCCGGAAGGCCCAGCCTCGATTGACCTGGGTGTGCTCGGGCGATTCTTCGCCAAGCAGCGTGTCGGCGTCATCGACCTCTGCCTGCCCGACCTTGCCGTGGCCACCACCACCCTGGAAGGCGGGCAGGCCCTGACGCGCCCCGATAAACCCGATCAGCCCGGCAGCCAGGATGATTAGCGGGAACGGCACGCCGAAAACGAAGATCGCGACGAAGGAAGCAGCGGCGATCCCCATCATCGCGGTGTTTTTCAGCGCCCGCGACCCGATGCGGATCACTGCTTGGACGACGATGGCCAGCACAGCCGCCTTGAGCCCGAAGAACAGCGCCTCGATCGGGCCGACATCGCCGTAAAGCGCATAGATCCAGCTTAACCCCATGATCGCGACCATGCCGGGCAGCACGAACAGCACACCGGCGATCAGCCCGCCAAGCGTGCGATGCATCAGCCAGCCGATATAGACGGCCAGCTGCATCGCCTCCGGACCGGGCAGCAGCATGCAGAAATTGAGCGCATGGAGGAACCGCTTCTCCCCCAGCCAGCGCTGTTCTTCGACGAGAATGCGATGCATGAGCGCAATCTGCCCGGCAGGGCCGCCAAAGCTGAGAAGGCCGATGCGGGCCCAGATGCGAATAGCCTCGCTCAGGGTGGGATAGTCACGGTCCTGCATCCGTCTGCCTTCATGTCTTAGCGGACCAGCCATGGATTGGTGGGTCGCCCCAGCGTTAGCCGCATGGTCGCTTTCGATGCAAGCACGGGATTGGGATGGCCTGCCCCCGCCGGCTATGAATTGCCATGGGCGCCGCAATGATCCATCCTTCGGCGCGTACACGATCGAGACACATAATGCCCTTTCATGACATTACGATTGTGCCGGTGCGCACCGAGCGCAAGGCAGCCTATCTCGCATTCTCCGCCCGCATCGCCGAGATCTACCGGGAGCATGGCGCGCTGCGTGTGCTCGATTGCTGGCAGTCCGAGGAGGCGAGCGACGACGCCGATTTCCATGCAGCCGATGCGATGGACGATTATGCCCCGGCCAGCCTTCCCAACATGAAAAGGCTGGCCGGAGCCGATGCCGCGGAGACCGTGGTGGTTTCGGTGATCGAGTGGCCAAGCCGAGAGATACGCGACCGGGCCGTCAAGACTGTCGCCACTGACCCCCGGATAGTGGCCACCATGAGCGAGGAACCGGTTTTCGACGGGGGGCGGGTAATCGCTGGCGGCTTCGAGGTCGCGCTTGATCTGCCGGGGCCCGGGGCAGAAAGCCCGGACACCGGCGACTAGCGCTCTCAGAGGCGGTTGGCAGCGATGCGCTGCTGCAGGTAATCATGGGCCGTGATCGGCTCGTACTTGCCGCCCGGCCCCTTGATGATCGCATCCTTGTTGGCCTGGCAGAAGAAGGGCAGCGAATAGCGCGGCCCCAGATATTCATGCGCGGCCGGCATGCGCACCCGGTGCAGCGTGGACAGAAGCTGGTCGTCGCTCCAGCGCATCAGCATGTCGCCGATATTGCAGGTGACCACCCCAGCCTTGGGCTCCACGTCGGTCCAGGCCAGTTCCCCGTCCGATTCCTTGCCCGGGCAAAGCTGCAATCCGCCTTGGCCGACACGCTGGTGCAGCAGGGTCAGGCAATCGAAATCGGTATGCGCACCGGCGCGCCAACCCTTGAAGTCGTCGGGTTTGGCATTTTCCATGGGCAGATAATGGATGAGCCGAAGCGTGCTCTGATATTCGGGCGACAGCGGGTCATGGGCATCGGTAAAGAAGTCCGGTTCGAAACCGAGCTTCATGGCAAAACAGGAGAGAACCTGCATCCCCAAGGCCCAATTGGCCCGCTCGAACGCCAGCATCGTAGCCTTGAACCCGGCCAGTTCGGAACCCCTTGGCCACAGGCCCGCCATGCGCGGCGTGGTGATCTGGTAGGATTCCTTGTTGTCGGCCGTGCCGGTCGAGGGGCGCACCTGCGCCTTGTATTCCCATCCGGCATTGGTGCCCTTGCCCAGCGGGTATTGCGCCTTGGTCTCTTCGGGCAGATCGAAGAATTTTGCCGTCATGTCGAAGGCGGCATCGATCTGGCTTTGCGGAATGCCGTGATTGATCAGCTGGAAAAACCCGATCCGGGTGGCCGCATCCCAGAGCTGGTCGGCGATCTCGCCCTTGCGATTGTCGAAATCGCTCATGTCGATCTGCGGAACGTCGCGATGCATGACGGTGCCGACACCGCCAATGCCCTTTTCCTTGTTAAGTTCGGCCAAGCCATATTCGGCTGCCGCTGCCTGTGCTGTCATGATTGTCTCCATTGGAAATGTATGTGCTGGAGCAATGACCGGACGCCTGGGGCGTCTGACTGCTTCTACTCCGAAGGCGCCATAGGCTAGTGCGAGCCTTTGGCTTTGGCCGATCCGGCATCCTTCTCCGCGGGCGCTGGCGACTGGCAGGGCCGCAGGGCGCATGTGGCGCAGTCACGCGCACAGAGGGATTTTCCGGCTTCGGAAGCATTGAGAAGGTCCATCCGCATGGGATTTCGGTCCTTTCAGCGTTGGTTCACGGCGATCTGCCGAACCGACAGGCCCACACTGAACCCGATGTGCGCTGCGCATCCAGCGTCAAATTCAGCGCCAGGCGTTGCCTTTCGGGCAACAGCGATACGTTGCGTAAAACGCAACGCCCGGGACGAATATTGACGCTTGTTGCGCCGATCCCAGGGGCTAGGCTTCACCCGTCAACCCGGAGGCCTTAATGCCGGAACTTCCATCCATTATTCGTTTCGATGGCGTCAGCCAGACGTTTGCCGACCCGTCCGGCGCGGGTGTCACCGCTCTCTCGGGCCTCGACATCGACATTCGCAAGAATGAATTCCTGGCCGTTCTCGGCCCCTCGGGCTGTGGCAAATCCACGCTCTTGCGGCAGATCGCGGGCCTTTTGCTGCCCACCAGCGGCACCGTCTCGATCTATGGACGCACGGTGAGCGAACCGCGCGACGAAATCGGCATGGTGTTTCAGAAACCGACCCTGCTGCCCTGGTATACTGTTCGCGACAACGTCACCTTTCCCATGCGCCACAAATACGGTCGTGTCACCGCCGAGGATCGCACCCGCGCCGACGCCTTGCTGGCCATGATGGGCCTCACCGAATTTGCCGCGCGCCTGCCCGAAACGCTTTCGGGCGGCATGCAGCAGCGCGTCGCCATCGCCCGCGCCCTGCTGCTCGACCCCGATATCCTGCTCATGGACGAACCCTTTTCCGCGCTCGATGCGCTGACCCGGGACGAAATGAGCTTCGAGCTGCTGCGCATCTGGCAGGAGCGACCCAAGACCGTGATCTTCATCACCCATTCCATCCCCGAAGCCGTGCTGCTGGCGGACCGGATCGTGGTGATGTCATCGCGCCCCGGCCGGGTCCGCGAGGTGATCGATGTCGACCTGCCGCGCCCGCGCACCATGCAGAGCTTTTCCGAGCCCCGCTTCTCCGAGCTGGCGAACCATATTCGCGAACAGCTTTTCACCCGCCCGATGGTGGCATGACCCATGGCCCTTGCAATGACTGACCTGCCCAGCCGTCCCATCCGGCAGCGCCTTTTGCGCCTTGTCGATGCCGGCCTGCCCGTCCTGGCCTTTGTCGTGCTGCTTGTTCTGTGGGAGGGCGGAACCAGGCTTTTCCAGGTGCCGACCTTTCTTCTGCCCGCGCCCAGCATGATCGTCTCAGCGCTGTTCGGGCTCGATGCCGGCCTCTGGGCGGGCCATATCTGGGCGACGGTGCGGGTCGCCCTTTTGGGATACGCCATCGCCATTCTGGTCTCGGTGCCGCTGGCGATCGGCCTGGCCACATCGCGGACCTTGTCGAGAACGCTTTATCCCTTTCTCATCGTGATCCAGTCCATGCCCATCGTGGCGGTCGCGCCCATCATCGTGGTCACCATGGGCTCGGGCGACCTGCCGCGGGTGATGATCACCTTTCTCATCACCTTCTTTCCCATCGTCGTGTCCACCACCACCGGTCTCATGGCCACGCCGCCCGAACTGATCGAACTGTCCCGTTCTCTGCGGGCGGGGCGCAGCCGCGAGATGTGGCAGATCCGCCTGCCCTATGCGCTGCCCCACCTGTTTTCCGCGCTGCGCATCTGCACCACCCTGGCCTTGATCGGTGCGGTGGTGGCCGAGTTCGTGGCGGCAGACCGCGGCTTGGGCTATTACATCACCTTCTCAACATCCAACTTCCGCATCCCGGCGGCCTTTTCCGGCCTCGTCGTCTTGGTTCTGCTGAGCCTGGCCTTTTTCAAGCTGGTCGATCTCGTCCAGCATCGATTCGCGGCCTGGTCCTTGCCGCGGCGCTGAGCGCTTGAGTTTGCAACCGCAGCGCGGCAAGGTGCAGGCGATAAGGACCTCGCCCACCATGCTGCATTCCCGCCTGCTGCGTTATCTGGACGAAGTGGTGCGCTCGGGGTCCATCCGCCGCGCCGCCGAAAAGCTCAACGTCGCGTCCAGTTCGATCAACCGGCAGATCATCGAGCTGGAGGCCGAACTGGGCACGCCGCTGTTCGAGCGGCTGCCGCGCCGCCTGCGGCTGACGGCCGCCGGCGAAATCCTCATCAACCACATCCGCCAGACGCTGCGCGACCATGATCGCGCCCGCTTTCGCATTGCCGAGCTGGGCGGGGTCGGGCGCGGTACGATACGCATCGGCACGATGAACGGGCTTGCCAGCGGCCTGCTCCCGCACTTGTGCCGGAACTTCGTGCGCAGCTTTCCCGGTGTCCGCTTCGAGGTGAAAAGCCTTCTGGCGCCCGAGATCGTCAGCGCCGTTGCCGATGGCGAGGTCAGCTTCGGGCTGGGCTATAATCTGGCGCCTTCACCCAGTCTGCGCGTCGTCGAAACCTTCAGGGCTCAGCTTGGCGTCGTGGCTGCCCCCGGCCACAAACTGGCCGACCGCGCGCAGCTCCGCCTCTCCGACCTTGCCGGCGAAATGCTGGTGCACGCCGATTCCATGCTCACCATCCGCGCAATCGTCGATGAGGCCTGCCGCAAGGTGGGCGTCGACCTGCCTGCCCCGTTCGAGACCAATTCGGTGCAGATGATGAAGCACCTCGTGGTCGAAGGGCGGGCCGTCACCTTTCTTTCGCCGCCCGATATCGACAGCGAGGTGGAAAGTGGAAGCCTCGTCTATATTCCGCTCAGGGACCGGCTCACCCCCAATCCCCTGCTTCTCGTGGAACGGCCTGGCGGCAGCGAAAACCCCTCGGCGGCCTTGTTCATGGATCGGCTTCAGCTCAAGCTGCGCCAGATCATTCCCGGGCCGCGCGACCCGGCAGGCTTGTCATCGCCCGCATGATTTCCTCGGCGAAAAGCGCTGCTGAAAAGTCCGGCACGGCATTTTCGCGCTGCACGAGGGACAGGGTCTGCACGGTCAGGCTCTTGTCGAGCAACGGCAGGTAGATCAGCCGGCCGGCCCGCACATCGTCCAGCACGTCCGGCTCGGACAGGAAGGTCAGCGATTCCCCGTCGTCCAGAAAACCCTTCATCAGATCGGTGGAATTGGTGTCAACCGTCGAGTGCAGAACCGTGCGAATGCGCAGCGCGGCGTCGTCAATCACCTGGCGCAGCGACAGGCTCGCATCGGCCAGGATGATCGGATACTGCGCGCATTCGGCCAGTCGAAGGCTGGCCTTGCGGGCCAGGGGATGGCTGGGATGCATGACAGCACCCAGTCGCGCCTCGACCCGGTGCAAGACCTTGACCCGGGCGTCGTTGGGCAGATTGTAGCCCAGCCCGATATCGGCCTCGCCGGATTTGATCGCGGCCATGAGGGCTGGGCCGGTCAGCGCATTGATCGAGAACCGCACGGCCGGGAACCGTTCCGAAAAGTCCAGCGCCAGCCGCGGAACGAGGCCGCTGATCGGCCCATTCTGCGTTGCGAGCCGAACCAGACCGCCACCGGGATGCTGCATCTGGCCGATGCGCGCCATCAGGCGTTCATGATCCTTGAGGGTCTGGCGGATATGGCTGATCAGCATTTCCCCGGCTGCCGTCAGCCGCATCTTGCCCGGCATGCGCTCGAACACGGGGCTGCCCAGCTCCCCCTCGAGATCGGTGATCTGCCGGCTGATCGAGGACGACGCCACCCCCAGGCGAGCCGCCGCCTTGCGGATCGAGCCGGTGCGCACGACCTCGTCGAGATAGCGCAGGATGCGGGCATGCAACGTGGAACACTCCTGTTCGGCGTTCTCTTTTTTGCAGCACACGTGGCGGAATTCAACGCTTTTCCGATGCAGCCCTGCATGGCCTGATAGCGCCGTCGCAGCAAACGGCGTCCACCGCGAACGGCTCATCCCCATCCCCGTCGAAAGGGTCACAATGCGCATTTCTCTCGTCTCGACCGCTCTCCTCGCCAGCCTGTTGGCAACGTCGTCCACGCTGGCCGCCGATGTCGTGCGGTTCCAGTTCTCCTGGCTTCCGGGCGGCGATCGCGCTGCCTATTACCTGGCGCAGCAGCAGGGCCTGTTCGCCGCCGAAGATCTGGATGTTACCCTCATTGCCGGGCGTGGCTCGTCCGACGCCATCACCAAGATTGCAACCGGCGCGGCCGATCTGGGCGAAGGCGGGCTCGACGCCCTGCTCTCCGCAAAGGTCGAGGCCGAGGTTCCGGTCATTGCCGTCATGCCGGTCTATACGCGTGCTCCCGATGGCCTGCTGACCACCGCCGATAGCGGCATTGCGGGCATTGAGGATGTTGCCGGCAAGACCGTGGGCACCTCGCCCTTCACGTCCTCGAATGGCCCCTGGCCCTTCCTGCTCTCGGACAATGGTGTCGACCCCGCCCAGGTCAACACCACGCAGGCCGATGCCAATGCCCTGCCCGCCATGCTCACCACCGGCCAGGTCGATGCCATCATCCAGTATGTGACCAACGCGCCGGGAACCGCTGCCATTCTTGAAGAAGCCGGCAAGGAACAGGTGGTCATTCCCTGGGCCGATTATGGCCTCGACGGCTATTCGGCCTCCATCTTTGCCAATGCGCAATTCCTCGCCGACAATCGTGATGTGGTGATCCGCTTCACCCGCGCCCTGCGCAAGGCCGAGGAGATGCTGAGGGCCGACCCGGCAGCTGGGGCCGCAGCCGTCAAGGACGCCATTCCGGAGATCGATCTCGATGTCACCCTGGCCATGGCCAACGCCACGCTGCCACTGGTCTTCAACGAGAGCACCGAGGCCGCAGGTCTGGGGGTGTTCGATCCGGCTCGCGTGACGACGACCTGGGAATGGGTCGCCAAGCAGAAGGACGTCGCCCCCGACACGCTCGACCCGATGGCTGCGGTCGACTTCGACATCGCCAGGGGCGAATAGGTCTTCAGGTGGGGCGGCCTCCTGCCGCCCCCTTCTTGCGCGCAAAGGCAACTGGCATGGGCACGATCATCGAAGGGGCGGAAGGTCTCTTTACCGGACGACGCGAGGCGCCGCGCGCCAAAGGGGCAATCCGCTATGAAGCCGGCATCATCACCCATGTCGGGGACGTGGTCGCCGCGCCCGGTGATACCATCATCGATGCCAGCGGATGCGTCATCTATCCGGGCCTCGTCAATACGCATCACCATCTCGCCCAGAGCATGCTCAAGGCCATACCCGCTGCCATCGACCTGCCGGTGACCGAATGGCTGGTGGAAGTGCCCTATCGCTATTGGCGCAAGCTCGACGAGGCCACCTTTCGCCTCGCCGCTACCATCGGCATGGTCGAATTGCTGCTCTCGGGCGCCACCACCATTGCCGACCACCACTATATCTATTCGCCGGATCTCGGTTACGATCCGTCCGAAATCCTCTTCGAAATCGCCGCCAGTCTCGGGCTTCGCTTTGTGCTCTGCCGGGGCAGCGCCACACGCCCCAGCCGGCTCTCGGCCCAGGGCGCCGTGGGCGTGCCGGCCGAAACCATCGCCCAGACCTTGGACACCATTGCCGCTCTGGCCCAGCGCTTCCACCAATCGGGCCCGGGCAGCATGCGCAAGGTCGTGCTCGCCCCGACCAATCTCATCTGGTCGGTCGAACCACAGGACATCAGGGACCTCTCGCGCGAGGGTCGCGCCTTGGGCCTGCGCCTGCACAGCCATCTGTCCGAAGCGCCCGGAGACGTCGCTCATTGCCTTCAGACGCGGGGCCTGCGCCCGGTCCACTATGCCGCGCAGAACGACTTTGTGGGCGACGATGTCTGGTTTGCCCATCTCGTCCATGTCGACGATGCGGAACTGAACCTGCTGGTCGAGACCGGCACCGGCATGGCCCATTGCCCCCAATCCAATGCACGCCTGGGCTCGGGCATTGCCCCGGCGCCGAAACTTGCGGCCCTGGGCGGCCGGGTGACCATCGGCGTCGATGGCGCGGCCTCCAACGAAGCCGCCGACATGATCTCGGAAATGCACAGCGCCTGGCACCTGCACCGCACCGGCGGCCGGCCAGACGCGGTGCGCGTCGAAGACGTGGTCTCCTGGTCCAGCGTCAATGGCGCGCGCATGCTCGGCTTTGAGGATACGGGCAGTCTCGAGCCCAGCATGGCCGCCGACATTGCCGTCTTCGATCTCTCCCAGCCCCGCTATGCCGGCCTGCACGATCCCCTGATCGGGCCGGTCGTCAGCGCCGGATCGGCGCAGATGCGCCGGCTCGTCATCGCCGGCGCCGACATCGTGGTGGACGGCATCATACCAGGGCTCGATCTCGGAAATCTGGCCCGTGACGCGCGACGCGGCATTGCCCGGCTCATCGATCAGAATTGAGGGCGATGAGCCGGCGGGCAAAAGGTCGGCGCGCTGGGCCGATTTATTGCGCCGCCCTGGCCGCTGCTTCCTTCCGCTCGCTGTAGCGGGAGGTGAGATAGCCGGCAATGCCGCGATTGATCAGGGTGAATTTCACCAGCTCTTCCATGACGTCCACGACCCTGTCGTAATAGGAAGATGGCTTCATGCGCCCCGCCTCGTCGAATTCTTGGTAGGCTTTGGCGACAGAGGATTGGTTGGGGATGGTGACCATGCGCATCCAGCGTCCCAAAATACGCATCTGATTGACCGCATTGAACGATTGCGATCCCCCTGAGACCTGCATCACGGCCAGTGTCCGACCCTGGGTCGGCCGGATGGCGCCCCCGGGAAGCGGTATCCAGTCGATCTGCGACTTCATCACCGCGCTCATCGCACCATGTCGCTCGGGCGATGTCCAGACCTGGCCTTCCGACCACAGCATGGCCTCGCGCAGTTCCTGCACCTTGGGGTGGCTGTCGGGCGCATCATTGGGCAGGGGCAGCCCATTGGCATGGAAGATGCGAACCTCCGCACCGAACGCCTCGAGCAAACGCTGCGCCTCCAAGGTCAGGAACCGGCTGTAGGAGCGCTCCCGCAGCGAGCCATAGAGCATGAGGATGCGGGGCCTGTGCGTCGGCGCCGGACCGGTGAGACGGGCGAGGTCCGGTATCTCGAAGGCGCCCCCGACGATATTGGGCAGGTCAGACAACCCGCTTGCCTTCGCTGTCGATGATCACTTCGCCATCCTCTTTCGTGAACGGCCCGATATCGGGGTTTTCCAGAATGTCGAGCACCAGCTCCGAAGGCCGGCACAGGCGCGTGCCGATCGGCGTCTCCACCAGCGGCCGGTTGAGCAGCACCGGATGGGCTTCGATGGCATCGAGCAGCTCTTCATCGGTCTTGGCCGGGTCGGCTAGTCCGAGCGCCTCGAACGGGGTGTCCTTCTGGCGCAGGGCATCGCGCAGCGACAGGCCTGCGGCGGATACGAGGTCGCGGATACGCGCGCGGCTCGGCGGGGTCTTGAGATACTCGACCACGATGGGCTCGACCCCGGATTGCCGGATCATGGCCAGCGTGTTGCGCGAGGTGCCGCATTCGGGATTGTGATAGATGGTGACGGTCATGGCTGAGTTCCGATTGTCTGATGCTGAGGGGTCGCGCTCCTGGCCGGGAAATGCCTGCGCCCGAGCCAGAGGGCCAGGTGCACCAGCAGCACCAGCACCGGCACCTCGACCAGCGGCCCGATGACGGCGGCGAAGGCGACCGGCGAGGCCAGCCCGAACGTCGCGATGGCAACGGCAATCGCCAGTTCGAAATTGTTGCCTGCCGCCGTAAAGGCGATGGCCGTCGAGCGCGGGTAATCCCTGGCGATCCACTTGCCCATGAAAAAGCTCACGGTGAACTGGATCAGGAAATAGAGGGTCAGCGGCACCGCAATGAGCAGCGCATCGAACGGCAGCCGCACGATGTCGCCCCCCTTGAGGCTGAACATGGCGATGATGGTGAACAGCAGCGCCAGAAGCGTGATCGGGCTGATCCTGGGCAGGAATGTCTCTTCATACCATTGGTTGCCCTTGCTGCGGATCAGCACGCGCCGCGTGAGGAACCCGGCCAGAAACGGCACGCCCAGATAGATCAGCACCGCCTCGGTAATGGTCCAGAAGCCGACATCGATGACGCTCCCGTCCAGCCCGAACAGCGGCGGCAGCACCGCCAGGAACAGCCAGGCATAGGTGGAAAAGAACAGGATCTGGAAGATCGAGTTGAAGGCCACGAGCCCGGCGACATATTGGTTCGATCCGCCGGCCAGCTTGTTCCACACCAGCACCATGGCGATGCAGCGCGCCAGCCCGATCAGGATCAGCCCGGTCATGTATTCGGGGTGATCGCGCAGGAAGATCACGGCCAGGAGGAACATCAGCACCGGCCCGATGATCCAGTTCTGTACGAGCGACAGGGCCAGCACTTTCCTGTCGGAAAACACTTCGTGCAGGGCCTCGTATTTCACCTTGGCCAGCGGCGGATACATCATCAGGATGAGGCCGATGGCGATGGGAATATTGGTCGACCCCACCGACATGGAATTGAGCGCATCCGGCAGGCCGGGAACGACCGATCCCAGCACCACGCCCAACGCCATGGCCGCGAAAATCCAGAGCGTGAGGTAGCGATCGAGGAACGACAGGCGCGCAGGCGCCGGTGAGGCTGGCATGGTGATGGACCGTCTGTGTCTGCGGGAAAGGGGGCGGCGGGAAAGTCTTTCAGGCGACCCTGGAAGATCGGGTCGTCGTGCCGTCCATGGCGCCAATGCCCTCGAGCCGGGAATTGAGCGCCATGCGGTCGATGCTGGCCAGCGGCAGGTTGATGAACGCGCCGATCCGGTTGCGCAGATAACGCAGCGCATCGTCGAAGGCGGCACGCTGCTGGAAGTCCGGCCCGTCGACTGCCGCGGGGTCTTCGATGCCCCAATGCGCCGTCATCGGCTGCCCGGGCCAGACCGGACAGGCCTCCCCGGCAGCATTGTCGCAAACGGTGAAGATGAAATCCATTTTCGGCGCGCCGGGCACGGCGAACTCGTCCCAGGGCTTGGACCGCAGGCCCGCGGTCGAGATGCCGACCTTGGCCAGCGCGTCGAGGGTCATCGGATGCACTGATCCCTTGGGCGTGGACCCGGCCGAATAGGCGCGGAACCGCCCCTGGCCGACATGGTTGAGGATCGCCTCCCCCAGGATGGAACGGGCAGAATTTCCGGTGCAGAGAAACAGAACATTGTAGACGCGGTCAGGCATGGCGCGTTTCCTTTGCAGTGCAGCAGGGCGTGAATTCGGCGACGAGCGGCACGCACAGGTCCGGACGGCCGCCGCAGCAATCCTGCACGAGAAAGCTCGTGATTTCGCGCACCCGCTCGATCACCGCGCGGTAGACGATCGACCGGCTGTGCCGCTCGCTCTCGACCAGTCCGGCCCGCGTCAGGATGGCCAGATGCGAAGACATGGTGTTCTGGGGCACCTCCAGCCGCCGCGCAATTTCGCCCGCAGCCAGCCCCTCGGGCTCGTGCTCCATCAGCAGCCGAAACACCTCAAGCCGCGTCCCCTGCGACAGCGCCGCAAACACATCGATCGCCTGTGAAGATTCCATATTTCGAGGTTTATCGATTTATAGGGGTGCCGTCAAGGATGGGGGACATGCTTCACCGCAGCCGAATATGAGCTCAAGGCTCACCGCCCAGTGAGCACATGGAGCGGAGCGCTGCTCTGGGGTGGGTTGCGGACTGTCCGTAAATGGCCTGTCCGACCCAAAATGCAGACGTTGATCGCTTCTTGGGCTTTTTGGTGTTAGCAACAATGTGGGAGGACGGGGCCACATCTATCATGGCCACCTGCTGATAGGGCAGTCAGAAGCAGTTTCTATTCCCTATTTGCCCAGCTGATCAGTTCCTCGGTCACCTTGACTGGACGAGATTGATACAGCTCTGAGATTGCCCGCAGGCGATTGATCGTCCCGACATCGACCTCCGCTTCCACATCGAAATCCGTTTTGAGGTGAAGCTTCGTTTGTTTCCACTGCTTCAATGCGTAGGCGGCAAGGTCCTCTCGCGTCGAAATCAGAAACGGATCTTCAATATTCGGCGGAATCTGACGAAACTGAGCGAAGCGTGCGCTGTAACCTTCGTTATCGCGGATGGGACTTCCGAACTCCGCGTCTATTTTCGCGCGAGCAGCTGTCTTTCCTTTTTCGGCGGCTAGCCTGAGATTGTTAATTTCCGGCATCGCCATGTCGAACAGAAAGTAATCGTCCATGACCTTTTTCACATCCGTCAGGTCGACTTTCTGGCCCAATTCGTTGTGCTTGCTTACCAGATCATCGAACAGTTTCCAGTTGCTTGCCCAATCCACACCTCTGGCAAAACGGCCGGCCTGTACCTTCCCGAGAACCACTTCCCGCGTGTAGATGGAAACGACGTCACGCAGGCGTTCGATTAGGCCGGCAGCTTCCCTTTGCTTGTCCTCCCAAAGTTCGGCCTCGAAACCCAAGCCCTTGAAGCGTTTGAACCTCGCGACATTGGCATAGATGAAGCTCAGGAAAGCCAAGCCGAAAACGGCGGAGCCTTCTGGGATCCTTGCCCGCAAGATCAAGTAGAAGCTGATGGTGAGGAACGCTAACCCGACAGCCGCGAAGAGAACGCGCTCCCAATTGTCAAGCAACCACGGCCTGGACTTCATATCGGTTCCCATGATGCTCTCCGGGTACTGAGGTTGCGGTATCAAATAGGGCAGACGCCATCACCTGCGTGTGGGCTACTGGATTACACAAAAGACCCAGTCCACTTGGGTCGGGTTTCGTTGCCGCTCTTTCCCATAATCTGCAAACGGCTCTTAGTGGAAGTCCACGCTCGGCTGGATGGCGTATCATCAGGCGCCCTGCGATAGTAGGCGGAATGCGCCGATTCCCTCCGAGAAAAAATGGCTAGCATGCATCCAACATCCCCGCATCCGTTCACTCCCGAAGACTTCAAGATGTCAGAGAATCCGCCAGCGGTACTCTATAAGTATCTGGTGGCGGACCGTGTCTCCGACGTTCTTGATGCAGGGATGGTGCGCTTCACTCACCTTTTAGACACAAATGACTCGTTCGAGGTCCGAAAAACGTTCAGGCGTTTTGCCGGACCCAAACTCAATGAATTGATAATGAGGGCAGCGTCAGAAGCGCTCACCCCCGAATACGTCGACCAGCAAATTCAAGAAAATTTGGCGAAGGCCGGAGTGAAACTTCCAACGGCCCTCGTCCGACAAGTGCTCGAGCAGCGCTTCGGAATGTCGGTAAAAGAGTTGATGAAATCCCATTTGGGAATGTTGGTAGGCTCATTTTCCGGCGGTCTTGACGCAGTCAAGTCACCGGAGGAGTTCCTTATGGAGATTGGTTCAATTCTCCTGTGCTTCTCTCTTTCAGAGCGCTGGGATATTGCCACGATGTGGGCGCACTACGCAGGAAATCACACAGGCCTAGTGATAGCGTTTGATACGAACCATCCTTGGTTCAAAAGTGACAGCGACCCCAGCAAATCGAAACTGCAGAAGATCAAATATCTCGACGAACAAAACAACGAGCTGTTCGATGACCTCCAGGCAGCGCTTTCTTCAAAAGCCACCGATTGGTCATACGAACGGGAATGGCGGATTAATTGCTCGATGAAACAGATCGAAAAGTCCATTGATGTTGGCGTCGACAAGATCCACCTGCGTTCCTTCCCAGCTGAAAGCGTTAGCTCGGTGATTTTGGGAGCTAAGGCATCTAGCGACACCTTTGATCTCGTTCGCGATGTGCTCAAACAGAGGTATCCCGATGCTCGGCTGCAACGAGCAAATCCGCAAAGAATGGCCGGCACTTTCGTGCTGGATGACGCTTAAGTCGGAAACGCCCGAAATATTGGAGATCGCCAAAGGCATTCGCCTAGCGCCCGACCAACGGCAGCTTTCGAGATGCTGAATGTCGAGCCTGACTGACCGCAACGGGGTCGCTACCTGCCCCCGCTCTTGCCAAGACCCGTTATCTCCGGCGTAATGCTCCCATGACGGAGCGTGAACATCCCCTGCCCGGCGGCCAGGTCAACAGCGTCGTGCGCATTGGCGACACCGTGCGCCGCGCCACGAAACGCGACATGAGCCTGCAGCACGCGCTCTTTGCGCATCTGGCTGCAAAAGGTTTTGCCGGCGCGCCGCGCTTTCTCGGCCATGACGAAGAGGGTCGGGAAATACTGACCTACCTGCCCGGCGAGGTCTTTTACGACAAGGACGATTTCAGCGACGCCCAGCTTGTCGCGGCGGCCCGCCTCCTGCGCGCCTATCACGATGCCACCCTCGATTTTCCACCCGTGCGCGCGGCCGGAGCCGAAATCCTCTGCCACAATGACTGGACCCCGGCCAATACGACCTGCCTCGACGGCCTGCCCTCGGGCATGATCGACTTCGATACCGCCGCCCCCGGCACCCGTCTCTGGGACCTGACCTATTCGGCATGGATGTGGCTCGGCCTTGGCGAACCGGTCTGGAGCCCGCAGCACCAGCGGCGCCGCCTTGTTCTCTTCGTCTCCGCCTATGATCACCCCAGCTGCACGCCGGCGCTCGTTGCCGCGTGCCTGCCCGCCCGCCAGGCCGGCCGCATTCGCTTCGCGCGCGCCCAGGGGCTCCCCGCCGCGCTCGCCTGGGCCGAAAACGCCCTCGACTGGACGCTGGGCAATATCACCGGCCATTTCCATCCCGACGGACTGGACTGATCCGGCAGCATCGCCGCGGCAGCCATGCTAGGCTCGGCCCGTTCATGCCCGAGTCGATTGCCATGTCTTCATTTTCCCCGCAGCGCCCCCGGCCGCTGCATCTGCTCGCCGCCTTTGCCTCCGGCGGCCTTCTCACCTTCGCGGTCTATATCAATGCCGAGGCCGGCCGCTATGGCGGCGCCCTCTATTCCTCGTGGCTGGCCCATGGCACCGGCACCATTGCCTGCATCCTGGTGCTGGCGCTCCTCTGGTTCCGCGACCGCCCGGCCGTGACCGCCCTTGCCAACCGCGCCCCGCTCTGGGCCTATCTCGGCGGCATTTCCGGCGCCGCCACCGTCATGCTGACCTCCACCGCCGTCAACACGCCCCTGGCGCTGGCCGGCACGCTGTCGCTGGGTCTGGCCGGTCAGGTGGTCTTCAGCCTCGCCGCCGACCAATGGGGCCTGTTCGGCTTGCCGCGTCGGCGGCTCACCCTGCGTGATGCCGGCGCCGTCATCCTCATCACCGCCGGCAGCCTGCTCATCATCTTCGTGGGCATGGGAAGTTAGCCATGATGCTCTTTGTCACCTATGCCATCGTCGCCGGCGCCCTGGTCGGCCTCAGCCGCCAGCTCAATGGCCGTCTGGCCATGTCCACCACCCCGCTGGTCGCCTCCTTCTTCAACCACATCGTCGGCTTTCTCTTCCTCACCCTCCTTGGCCTCGTCCTGGGCAATCTCATCCTGCCCGGCGCGGGCGATGCGCCCTGGTGGGTCTATCTGGGCGGTCCGCTCGGGGTCGTTTTCGTCACGGCCGGCTCCTGGCTCATCCCGCGCATCGGCGCGGTCAATTCCGCGCTGCTGGTCATTGGTGGCCAGATGGTGTCGGGGGTGCTTTTCGATCTGGTGCGCGGCGCCCCGATGACATTTTGGGCCAGCGCGCTCGGCGTTGCGCTGATTTTAGCCGGAGTGGCCCTGACGCAGCGCTCGAAGTGAACAGTCTGCTAACGAAAACGGGGCCCGTGAGGGCCCCGCGCTAACCTTTGGCAATCGGCTTAGCCGGCTGCGGTATAGGCCGTTTTGACGATGGTGAAGAACTCGGCCGCATACTTGCCCTGCTCGCGCGGACCATAGCTCGAGCCCTTGCGGCCACCGAACGGCACGTGGAAATCCACCCCTGCCGTGGGCACGTTGACCATCACCATGCCGGCTTCCGAATTGCGCTTGAAATGCGTCGCATACTTGAGAGAAGTCGTTACAATACCGGCACTTAGGCCGAATTCTGTATCGTTCGCCGTGGCCAGCGCTTCCTCGTAATCCTTCACCTTGATCACCGCCGCGACCGGCCCGAAGATCTCCTCGCGGGCAATGCGCATCTGGTTGGTGGCGCCGGTGAACAGCGTGGGCTGCAGGAAATAGCCCTCGGTATCCTTCTTCACCCGGTCGCCGCCAGCCGCCAGGGTCGCGCCCTCGCCCTTGCCGATCTCGATGTAATCGGTGTCCTGCTTGAGCTGGCCCGGATCGACCACCGGGCCGATTTCCGTATCTTTTTCAAGGGCATGGCCGACGCGCAGCTTGGCCGTACGCTCGGCCAGGGCAGCCACGAACTGGTCGTGGATACCCTCGGTGACGATCACGCGGCTCGACGCCGTGCAGCGCTGGCCGGTCGAGAAAAACGCAGACTGTGCAACGCTTTCCACCGCAACCTTGAGGTCGGCATCGTCCAGGACGATGGTCGGGTTCTTGCCCCCCATTTCCAGCTGGAACTTGCGACCAACCTTGATCGAGGCCTCGGCCACCCGCTTGCCCGTACCCACCGAGCCGGTAAAGCTGACGGCATGCACATCGGGGCTGTCGAGCAGCGTCTGCCCCACGACCGAACCCTTGCCCATGACCAGGTTCAGCACGCCCTTGGGCAGGCCGGCCCGCACGAGAATGTCGACGATTGCCCAGGTCGAGCCCGGCACGAGATCGGCCGGCTTGATCACGACCGTATTGCCATAGGCCAGCGCCGGCGCGATCTTCCAGGCCGGAATGGCGATGGGGAAGTTCCAGGGCGTGATGATGCCGATGACACCCACCGGCTCGCGGGTGATTTCCACACCAACGCCCGGACGCACCGAGGCGAGCACTTCGCCGGTAAGGCGCAGCACTTCTCCCGCAAAGAAGTCAAAAATCTGAGCGGCACGAGTGACTTCGCCGATGCCCTCGGCAAGGGTCTTGCCTTCCTCCCGGCTCAGGAGTTCGCCCAATTCCTGCTTGCGCGCCAGGATTTCCTGGCTGGTCTTGGACAGGATGGCATGGCGCTCGAGAATACCTGAGCGCGACCAGGCCGGGAAAGCGGCCTTGGCGGCGGCGATGGCCTGCTTGGTTTCCTCAGCCGTGGCGCGCGCATAGACACCCACCACTTCGCTGATATTGGACGGGTTGATGTTCTCGATGCCATCAGACCCCACCCACTCGCCGTCGATGAGGTTCTTGTGCAATTCGGTCATGTCGATGCCTTTCGGTGGAGCGCGCCTGGGGGAAAGCGCCGGAGCTAGAGGAGGTTGGCGCGAGCCAGGTCGCGCAGCAAATGACTGGCGCCATAGGTCCATGGCGCACATTTGGTAGATAGGTTCACGCGATTGGAAAGTGTACCCAGGCTCGGTGTCGATATGGAGACGATGTCACCGATCTTGTGGGTAAAGCCCTTGCCGGCCCCGTCGCGGTCCTGCACCGGCGCGAACATCGTGCCGAGATAGAGCACCAGCCCGTCCGGATATTGGTGGTGATCGCCAATCGTGGCGGCGACCAGGGATTCGGGCGTGCGGGAGATCTCGGCCATGTTCGAGCGGCCATCCAGAACGAAACCGTCTTCGCCTTCGACGCGCAGCGCGATTTCGGCCTGCTTGACGGTTTCGAGCGAGAAATCACCGTCGAACAACCGGACGAACGGGCCCAGCGATGCCGAGGCATTGTTGTCCTTGGCCTTGCCAAGCAACAATGCGGACCGGCCTTCCACGTCACGCAGATTGACGTCATTGCCCAGCGTGGCACCGATGATCTCGCCCTTGCTTGTCACCAGCAGCGCCACTTCCGGCTCGGGATTGTTCCAGGTCGATACCGGATGCAGCCCGACATCGGCGCCGTGGCCCACCGCGCTCATCGGCTGGGCCTTCGTGAAGATTTCGGCGTCTGGACCGATGCCCACTTCAAGATACTGGCTCCAGACGCCCTTTTCGATCAGGGCGGCCTTGACCTTGGCGGCGTCTTCCGAGCCGGGAACCAGCTGGCTGAGATCGGTGCCCACCAGCGCCAGGATGTCACCGCGCAACGCCTCGGCGCGTGCTTTGTCGCCGCGCGCCTGCTCCTCGATCACCCGCTCCAGCAGGGACACCACGAAGGTAACGCCCGAGGCCTTAATGGCCTGCAGGTCGATCGGCGCGAGGAGACGGGGAGCCGCTCCATCCGATTGTGCGGCGAGCGCATCGGCCAGCAGAGCGTCAAGCGAACCGACAGCGTCGCCCTTTGCGTTCTTCACATAGTCGGCGGCGTGCCCGCTCTCGGCAATGTCGCGAACCGTGGCTCGCCCAGGCGCTGTGATATCGACCAATTGGCCGTCGCGAACCGTCACCACCCGGGGGTGATCAAAACCCGGCAGCAGGGCGCGACCAATCAGGACGCCGTCAGGAATATGATTGCTGGTCATGGTCGTCCCCGCTTTTCTCAGGGCCTGTGACTAGCCTACCCCCACCGCCATGTGCAAGCCGCGATGACCTTAAATCATACTTTTTGACGAGAGCCCGGCACCGACATCGCTGCCAATTTCTGGAGATAGGCAACGAATTCGGGGTCCTCTCCGGGCAGGTGCACGTCCATGGCCGCTCGGAAATCTTCCCTCCGGCACCATTCGACCATCCAGTCCTCCCATGAGCGCCAGCGCCGCAATTCCGCGCCGCGCATAGCGTCGCGATAGGTCAGAATGTAAGCCCGCTCGAACAGGGAGATGAGAATGCCCAGCAAGGCGAACTTGCGCATCTTCTGCTCGTCGTCGAGCCCGTGCGTCGCATTGGGATCGAGCAGGCGCAGGTCGGCATTGTCGAGCGCAAGCTTGAGGAACGAAACATATTCGTCAGTGAGGTGGAGATAGGTCTCCTCCTCCTCCTGCGACCGCTGCTTGAACCGATCGAGCACATAAAAGGCGATCGCCAAGGGCAGGCCGATTACAGTGACTACATAACTGGCTGTTTCCCACATCATCCCGCTCGCGCTGTTCACAGGCTAACTCTGCCGTTCAAGTCTGGTTCATCTGCGCCGCAATAAGGACGCATTAGGCCGGGAAATGTCCCCCGGTAAGTGCACAACAAGGAGTTTGCCATGCGCGCCCTCAGCGTCCTCGCCCCACTTGCCCTTCTGGCCACTACGCTGCCGGCCTTTGCTGGCGATATCACCATTGAAGGGCGTGGCGAAGTGCGTGCCGCCCCCGATATGGCGACCATCAGTTCGGGTGTGACCACTCAGGGCGCCACGGCCCGTGAGGCGCTCGATGCGAATACCGAGGCAATGAGCGAACTGATCGCCGCGCTCAAGGATGCCGGCATCGAGTCCCGCGACATCCAGACCTCGGGCTTCTCGGTCAATCCGAACTATGTCTATTCCGACGCGCGAGACGAGCTCGGCTATACCCTGCCGCCGCGCATCAACGGCTATCAGGTCGCAAATTCGGTGACCGTGGTCGTCCGCGATCTCGAAGAACTCGGGGCCATTCTCGACAAATCGGTCACTGTCGGCGCCAATACCGTCAACGGCGTTACCTTCTCGGTCGCCGATCCTTCCCAATTGCTCGATGAAGCCCGCCGCGCCGCGTTTGCCGATGCCCGGACGCGCGCCGAACTTTATGCTGACGTCGCCGGTGCGCAGCTGGGCGCTCTTGAATCCATCACCGAGCGGCAGGATTTCAATGGCCCTCAGCCCTATCCGATGTATGCAAGGGCAGAAGCCCAGGCGGCCGCGGATGTGCCCGTCGAGGCCGGCGAAATGACCTTTGCCATCACCGTCAACGTGGCCTGGAATTTGGACGAGACCGCCGACTAATCCACAACAGCTTCGCGGGTCGCCATGTTTTGGCCAAACCCGAAAGGCCAATCGCACGTTGTTACATCGGTGGCGGACTGACGACTGAGGTCTGCCACCATGTTCCCGGATCCCCTCCCTGAGGGGGCTTGGGCGGTGGGGACGGTTCCACCGTAGTCAACTCCGTCCCCACCAACCGCCTTTCTGGCGCCCTGCGGCCAGTATCAGCCGCCGATCACCTTCCAGAGCATGTTGAGCCCAACCGCGACCAGGAAAATCGCGAAGATGTATTTGAGCGTCTTCTGATCCAGTTTGTGCGCCAGCGCGGCGCCCACCGGCGCAAGGGCGGCTGCCAGCACGCCCACCAGCACCAGCGCCGGCAGGTTGATATACCCGATGCTGGCCGGCGGCAGGCCATCCACGCTCCACCCCGAAATCAGGAAGCCCGCGGTGCCGGACAGGGCAATGGCGACGCCAATCGCCGCCGATGTGCCAACCGCATTGTGCATGCTGCGCCCGAACGCGACCAGCGTCGGCACGGTCAGCGATCCCCCGCCAATGCCCATCAGCGAGGACAGATAGCCCACGACGAACGCGGAGAGCCGATGCACCCATGCTGCATCCTTGAGGTGCCCCATCAGTCGGGTCTGGAACCCGAAGACGATATTGGCCGCGATGACGAAGGCCAGCACGGCAAAGACAATGCGCAGGACGTCGCCGGAGAAGAGGCCCGCCATGAGACCGCCGATGAAGGTGCCTGCGACGATGAAGGGCACCCAGAGCCGCAGCACCTGTCCGTCCAGCGCACCGCGCTTGGCATGGGCACGGGCACTCATAATTCCGGTGGGAATGATGATCGCCAGCGACGTGCCCACCGCGACATGCTGTACCACTTCCGCGTCATAGCCCATGAGCAGCAGCGAATTGGCGAGCGCCGGGACGATGACGGCCCCTCCCCCGATCCCCAGCAGCCCTGCGGCCACGCCCGACACCATGCCGGTAACCACCATGGCCAGCATGAACGGCCAGTAACTGGCCAGCATCGCCAGATCCATCATTTTTCTCCGATAAGGTGCAGCACGACGTCCCGCTGATGTGGGCGACGGCGATGCTCGAAAAGGTAAAGGCCCTGCCAGGTACCCAGTGCCAGTCTGCCCTCGACGACAGGAATGCCAATGGACGTCTGGGTCAGGGCAGACTTGATATGTGCCGGCATGTCGTCCGGACCTTCGGTCGTATGCACCAGCCAGTCCATCCCCTCCGGCACCAGCCTTCGAAAAAACCCGTTGAGATCGGTCTGCACGTCTGGATCGGCATTTTCCTGGATCAGCAGCGAACAGGAGGTGTGGCGCACAAAGACAGTGAGGAGGCCGGTGGCGATGGCGCTGCGTGAAACCAGCTGGCGTACGGACGACGTCATCTCGTAAAGACCCTGGCCGCGCGTTTCGAGCCTGACGATGTCGGTTATTTGCTCCATGTCCTCGCCTACCACGATTGCCGCGAGCTTGGGGAGCCGGATCGGCACCTTTGCGTCCAGTGCCCCAATCCCGCCAGAAACACGACGGGGTCATAAATGCCCAGCGAGCGCGGGAACCATGCCCAAGTCCCGGCGTTCCGGCCTTTGCGGGGCTGCTGCGCGTCTTCGCGGATCGTTTTCGCCCATTCAGGATGGGTTCAGGAAACACCAACGATGCTCGGCAGACGTGTGGAAAACACAAAAGGAATAACAAGATGAGCCTTAAGACCTGGCTGCTCGCCGGAACAAGCATTGGCTTCATGGCCCTTGCGCCGCTGTCAGCACTGGCCCAGGACGCCGAACTTCGCGCGGCCTATGACGCCTATCTGAGCGCCGAAGCCTCTGGCGATGCTGCGGCACTGGATGCTGCGCGCACCGAGCTGACCGAGCTTTGCATTGTTGGCGGTTTCTCCAGTGTGGACGAGTGTATTGCTGCCATGAATGCGGCAACCGCCCCTGCTCCCGCACCGGAGCCGGAACCGGAAGTGCGCGAACCCGCGCCGGAGCCGGTCGTTGAAGAACCCGCCCCACAGCCCGAGGCCGCTCCTGTCGAGCCCGAGGCCGCTCCTGTTGAGCCCGAGCCTGCTCCCGTAGCCGAGGAACCCGCCCCTCGCGCACCGGCTGAGCCCGTTGTCGAGCCTGCCCCTGAGCCGGTTGTCGAAGACGTTGCTCCCGCTCAGGTCGAAGAGCCCGCTCCCGAACAGCCGGTCGTGGAAGAAGGTGTCGCCGAGGAACCCGCCCCGCGCGCGCCGGCCGAGGCCGAACAGCCCGCTCCTGAGCAGCCTGCCGCTGAACAGCCTGCCGCATCCGACGTTGATTACGGCAGCCTCCTGGCCGAACAGGTCGCCATCTATGAGGATGCGGTGGCCGAACTGCTCTCCGGTGGTGATCCCGCCGCGGTGCAGGCCCGCATCGATGCTGCACGCGCCGAGATTTCCGCACTCTGTGCCGAAGCCGGCCAGCCCGATGTCAACGCCTGTCTCGCCGAGTATGGTCTCGCCTTGCCGGCAGTGCCGGCGCTCGATCAGCCGCGCGCGCCCGCCGAGGAAGCCGTTGAGGCTCCTGCCGCTGAAGCGCCTGTAGGCGAGCAGCGTCCGCCGGCTGAGGAAGTGACCTCGGATGGCGAAATTGCCGAGCCGATCGAAACGCTGCCCGAAGGTGTGAGCGCCGAGCAGATCGCGCCGGTCCTCGACAGCGCCAAGGACATGGATTTTGCCGTCGAGAGCGGTGCCGAGACCCCGGCTGAAGCTGAAGTCACGGTCGAGGAAATGGAGGCCGAGCCCGTCGTAGCTGCGCCTGCTTCCGATGAAGAAGCCCAGTCCGAGCTGTTGCGCGCCTTTGCAGCCGAGCCGATCGCTTCGGTGACCGCCGAGGAAGGCCAGACCATCCAGGCCACCGAGTCGACGACCATCAACCAGACGGTCGTGAACAACTACATCACCAACATCACCAACAACGTGACCAACGTCGATAACTCGACCAATGTGACGCAGAACAATATTGGTCAGCAGAACAATGTGACCGTGGTTGAGGCGCCCGTGGTTCAGACGAGCACTGGCGACGCCATCGCGCAGGTCATCCTGCAGGTTGGCACCCAGCTGATCGTTAACTCGATCGGTCAGGATACCGACCGCTTCTACAATCCCGATCAGGACGAGATTTTCTACGAAAACCTGTCCAATGGCCGCGTGCGCGAAGTGATCACCCGTCCCGACGGGACCCAGATCGTCACCGTTCGTAACCGGAACGGCGACATCCTGCGTCGCTCGCGCATCGACCCCAATGGGCGTGAATATGTGCTGGCCTACTTTGATGACCGCTACGGTGAACAGCTCGACACCTGGTACGATCCGGGTCGCGACCTGCCCCCGCTGCGCCTCAACATTCCGGTTCGCGACTACGTGCTGGATGCGCGCTATGCCAACGAACAGGAACTTGAGCGCTTCTTTGCCCAGCCGCCGGTCGAACAGATCGCCCGCACCTACTCGATCGACGAAGTCAAGCGCTCTGCACGTCTGCGCGACAGCGTCCGTAAGCTCGAAGTCGGTAACCTGACCTTCGATACCGGCGCTGCCACCATCGGCCGCGATCAGGTCAGCTCGCTGTCCAGCGTCGCCAACGCCATGCTGGCCCTGCTGCAGCGTAACCCGAACGAAACCTTCCTGATCGAAGGCCATACCGACGCGGTGGGTTCGGATATCTCCAACCTCAGACTGTCGGACAATCGTGCGGCAACTGTGGCTCGCGTACTGACTGACTTCTATGGCGTTCCGCCGGAAAACCTGGCCACCCAGGGTTATGGCGAGCGTTACCTCAAGATCCGCACCGAGGCGGCCGAGCGCGAAAACCGTCGCGTTACCATCCGCCGCATCACCCCGCTGGTCACGATCGCCAGCAACTAAGCGGCATCGACGCAAGCTCTCGAAAGGCCGGGCCCTCTGCCCGGCCTTTTTCTTATCTGCGCCTATCTTGCAGGGGGCAACGGACCTGGTAAATCTCGGCGGCTTGGTCGGAGCCCTTCATGAAGAACCTCGAGATTTTCGTCGAACGCATCATCCTGGCGTCGCGCTGGCTGCTCGTGGCGTTCTATATCGGCCTTGGCCTCGCCCTGGGGCTCTATGCGGTCACGTTCTTCGTCAAGCTCTGGGACTTCGCCAGTCACCTGTTCGACCTCGACGAGACCGAAACCATTCTCAAGATCTTGGGCCTGATCGACGCGGCGCTGATTGCCAGCCTTGTGGTCATGGTGATCATCTCGGGCTACGAAAACTTCGTGTCGCGCTTCGACAACGAGGGAGAAGTCCACTGGCTGGGCCAGATCGATGCCGGATCGCTCAAGATCAAGGTGGCCTCGACCATTGTGGCCATATCGTCCATCCACCTGTTGCAGATCTTCCTCAACGTGCCGACCTACACCAACGAGCAGATCATGTGGTACACGATCCTGCATCTGACCTTCATTGTCTCGGCGCTTTTCCTGGCGCTGATAGATAAAATCTCGAAAAAGCCACAAAAGAACGACGGCCCGTCGCTGTAAGCGGGCTCACAAATCCTTGATTCTAATTTGTAAATTTCCGTCTGGAAAGCGTTCGCTCGCTTTTCACGTTTGCGGGAACTCTCCGTCACAGCCAGCGTTTCTTAGCCAGCGTGAAACAAAGGAGCAAATGATGGCTACCCCAGAACGCGATACTGTCTACACCAATGACGGCAACCGCACCGTCTATACCCGTGAGAGCAATGGTACCGGCTGGTTTGTCGGCATCATCGTTGCTCTGGCCCTGCTGGCAATCGGCTACCTGGTGTTCTCGGCCAATTCCGGCCCCGCCACCACGGTTGACGTCAACAGCACTCCTGCTGTGACCAGCACCGACCCGGCTCTGGCTCCGGCTCCCATGACGGAAACGCCGGCACCGGCAGCTCCGGAAGCCGCCCCGATGACCGAGGCTCCGGCAGTTGAGACCGCTCCGGCAGTTCCGGCCGAAACCCCGGCTGGCGCTGGCACCGAGACGGCTCCGGTCGCTCCGGGCGTCTAATATCTAGCCTCCCCTCCAGCCTTGGCCCCTCCCTCCAAGGCCTGAAGAAGACCCCGGCGCCCCCCGGGGTCTTTCTTTTTGTGAGAGACCCTTTTCAAAGCCGCCCACCCTTCCCATCTCCGCTCAAAGCACAACGGGAGTAGACATGTTCAACATCGACCAGATCCTCAAGTCCTTGCAGACCGACGACAACACCAGGCGCACGGCCGTCACAGGTGCCGCCGGTCTGGCTGCGGGCATGTTGTTGTCGGGCGGCAAGCCGGGCAAGCTTTTGGGCAATGCGGTCAAGGTCGGTGCCATGGCAGCGGTGGGTGGGCTCGCCTACAAAGCTTGGCAGAACTATCAGCAGGGCCAGTCCAGCTCTGCCCCGCCGCCCAGCGAGGACGCCTTTATTCCCGCTCCGGAAAGTGCTGGCCATGAAGAGCTCGGCAAGACCCTGGTGCGCGCCATGATCGCCGCGGCCAAGGCCGACGGACGCATCGACGCAACCGAAAAGGACGCCATTTTCGATCGCTTGAAGACCATGCCGCTTTCCGCCGAGGAAAAGGCTTGGGTTTTTGACGAACTTTCATCCCCGCTGGACATCAACGCCGTCGTGGCGCGTGCCGATACCCCCGAGCACGCAGCCGAGATCTACGCAGCGTCGCTGGTGGCCATCAGCGCCGATACGCCTGCCGAACAGGCCTATCTCGAAGCGCTTGCGGCCAAGCTAAAGCTCGATCCAGCCCTTGTCGCCGAAATCCACAGGACCGCCGGTGAAAAGGCTCCGCAGCCCGCTCCGGTCCCCACCTCGCCGTTCGCCTACACGCCCAACGCCAATAATGTCTGATCGGGATACCGCGCGGCTCCGGCCGTGCGGTATCACCCATGTGCGTTCTTGAAGCGGGCGGCCGAGCCGTCCACTTCTGCCGGCAAGGAGACATCACATGGAACTGGGACTTTATTCCTTCGCCGAAAACACCCCCGATCCGCTGAACGGCAATCGCGTCCAGGCTCCGGCTGAGCGGCTGCGCGACCTGCTCGAAGAGATCGAGCTTGCCGATCAGCTCGGCTTGTCCTTTTACGGCCTCGGCGAACACCACCGCGCCGATTACGTCGCGTCCGCGCCGGTAACGATTCTTGCCGCCGCTGCCGCCCGCACCAAATCGATCCGCCTCTCGACTGCCGTCACGGTGCTCAGCTCGGAAGACCCGATCCGGGTCTGGCAGCAATTTGCCACGCTCGACCTCATCAGCAACGGCCGTGCCGAGATCATGGCTGGCCGCGGCTCGTTCATCGAGAGCTTCCCGCTCTTTGGTCTCGATCTCAACGATTACGATGACCTGTTCGAGGAAAAGCTCGAAATGCTGCTCAATATCCGCAAGGGCGGCAAGGTCGCCTGGCCAGGCAGCACGCACACCAGGCCCATTCCAGGCCTCGACATCTATCCCAAGCCAATCCAGGAGCCCCTGCCGCTTTGGATCGCCGTCGGCGGCACGCCCAATTCCGTTGCTCGCGCCGCTTATTACGGCCTGCCCCTGATGATCGCCATCATCGGCGGCCGGCCCCGCCAGTTCCAGCCGCTCACCGAACTCTATCGCCAGACGGGAGAAAAGGCCGGCCATACGCCATCCAGCCTCCGGCTCGGCATTTCGGGTCACGGCTTCATCGCGGAAAACAGCCAGGATGCGCGCGACATTGCCTTTCCGGCCCATAACGCGACCATGAGTCGGATCGGCGCCGAACGCGGTTGGCCACCGGGCACCCGCGCTCAATTCGATGCAGGCACGACTGCCGAGGGGGCCTATTACATCGGCTCCCCGCAGGAAGTGATCGACAAGATCCTCATGCAGCACGAATGGTTCGGCCATGATCGCTTCGGCTTGCAACTCAGCGTCGGCACCCTGCCCCACGACAAGGTCATGAAGGCGATCGAGCTCTATGGTACCGTCGTTAAACCCGCCGTGGACAAGGCTTTGGCCGGAGCCTGATCGGGCGCTATATCGCAAGTGGGTCGCGCGCCGCCGGGCGCTCGACCTCCCAGGTTACGCCAGCTTTGCCGATGTGGGGCTGGATGGCGAATGGACCACGCCCTACCATCTGGCCGCCTGCGCCCATGACGGGCCGGTCCTCGTGACTTACAATTATCTCGACGCGCCATCGGCGAAGCGCGACCGGGACGTTCTATCCCGGCTGGGCTATCTGCCCGACATGGCCTTCAACCGCGTGCTTGATCTTGCGCTCGCCCAGGCCGAAACGATGCGGGCCGAGCTTTACGTTACCCACGCCTTCCACATGCTGCCCGCCACCCGTTCCGCAGCGATCGCGAGCAAAGACGTCGATACGTCCTTCGACATTATCGGTCGGCATGAATGCGAAGGGCGCCGGGTCATCGCCTTGGGTGAAGTCGCCGCCCGGACCTGTCGACGCCACAATATCGCGCACCGGGCCGTGCCTCATCCAAGTGCGCGCGGCACCAGCTTCGCAAACCGCGCAGGCCTTCTCGCAGAGGCGCTGCGCGAGCTTACTTGCCGGAGCGCTTGATCGACTTGATCGCGAGGGGCGGCACGCCCGACTTCTCGGAAATGGCCCGGTCCTGATCCATGATAGCCGTGCGGGCGGGCTCGTCGCCATCCAGGCCACCGAGCAGGCTGGCATCCACCTTGCGGTTGGAGCGTTGAGTGCCGTCTTCATAGACGACGTCGAACATGACGAATTCGGAACGAGCGGTCGGTTTCCTGGCCATTTCAATGGTCCTTTCAAAACAGAACCGCGAGCCGGGCCGGCTCGCGGTCGATAATCATTCATTTGGTGTCGGGCTTAGCGGTAGATGCCGTTGCCCTGTTCATCCACGATCTGGCGACCCTTGGAAAGCGCCAGCGCGATGAGGTCATCGACCGAGCTCATCCGGTCGGCGCGAATGAAGCGGTAGCTCTTCGTCTCGCCGTCGATTTCTTTTTCGATGAGGCCTGCCAGCTGCAGCTCGCTGCCGGCTTTCATCTCGATCGCCTTGATCTGGAAGCCCTTGTAGCTTTCCTCTCCGAGCACCTTGTCGCCCTGCGGCTCCTGGCTCGCGCTTCCGCCGCCAAACAGCTTCTTGAAAAACGACATGGCTGTCTCCTCGTGTCCTAGGGTCTGCGGGCAGGCCGGGGTCGCTCCAGCGCGCCGTTTCTGTCCATCTCCTCCTGCAACCAAAGCGGTGAGATGTCAAAATAGTTTGGCCAGGTGGGGACGCCGTTCGCCAGTCCCACCTTGCCGAAATAGGCCCGATCCCGCAAAGGCTCCGTTCCCTCGCCGCGCTGCGCCAGCATGGGTGCCGCATTGAAAGTGCCGGAGGTGCCGTCCGTAAACGTCACCACCAGCTTGAACGGTATGGCCGCGCGGATCGAAGCGACCTTGAGCGGAGCAGCCATGTGGCCGCTCCTAATTGTCCAGGAAGCTCCGCAGCTTCCGGCTCCGGCTCGGATGCTTGAGCTTGCGCAGCGCCTTGGCTTCGATCTGGCGGATACGTTCACGCGTCACCGAGAACTGCTGGCCCACTTCTTCCAGGGTATGGTCGGTGTTCATGCCGATGCCGAAGCGCATGCGCAGCACGCGTTCCTCGCGGGGCGTCAGCGAGGCCAGCACCCGGGTCGTGGTTTCACGCAGATTGCTCTGGATGGCCGCGTCGATCGGCTGGATGGCGTTCACGTCCTGGATGAAATCGCCTAGGTTCGAATCTTCCTCGTCGCCGATCGGCGTCTCGAGGCTGATCGGCTCCTTGGCGATTTTGAGCACCTTGCGAACCTTGTCGAGCGGCATTTGCAGCTTTTCGCTGAGCTCTTCCGGCGTCGGCTCGCGACCGATTTCGTGCAGCATCTGGCGGCTGGTGCGCACGATCTTGTTGATCGTTTCGATCATGTGCACCGGAATGCGGATGGTTCGTGCCTGATCGGCGATCGACCGGGTGATCGCCTGCCGGATCCACCAGGTCGCATAGGTCGAGAACTTGTAGCCGCGGCGATATTCGAACTTATCGACGGCCTTCATCAGGCCGATATTGCCTTCCTGGATGAGATCGAGGAACTGCAGACCGCGGTTCGTGTACTTTTTCGCGATGGAGATCACGAGGCGCAGATTGGCCTCGACCATCTCCTTCTTGGCGATGGCGGCTTCCCGCTCGCCCTTCTGAACCTTGTGCACAAGGCGACGATATTCCCCGATATCGAGCCCGGCCTCGGTGGCCAGGGTCGCGATTTCGCGGCGCAGGTCGGCAATGGTGTCGGTTTCCCGGCGGGCAAATTCGCCCCAGCCCTTGCCCTGGAAATTTTCCAGCTGCCATTCCCAGCTCGGATCGAGTTCGCGGCCGTAATAATTCTCGAGGAAGATCTCGCGCTTGACGCCATAGCTCTCGGCCAGGCGCAGCAGACGACCTTCCAGGCGCACCAAGCGCTTGTTGATGTCGTAGAGTTGCTCGACCAGGCTTTCGATGCGACCATTGTTGAGCGACAGCGATTTCACGTCAGCGATCACTTCGCTGCGCAGGGCGGCCAGCGTCTCGGTTTCCGCATCGGACACAGTCGCCGTACGGTCTTCGGCGTGGCGATCCTGCATCTCGCGCATTTTGCCATAGGCATCGGCGATGCGATCGAAGGTTTCGACCACCTGCGGCTTGAGCTCGGCTTCCATGGCCGACAGCGACAGGGCGTTGTCGAATTCGTCGTCGTCGTCCTCGACCGGGTCCTGCGGGGCCTCGGGCTCCTCGGGCACGTAATCGTCCTCGTCGTCGCCCGACGATGCCTTCTTGGGGGCCGGCTTGGCCTTTTCCTTGGCCACTTCGGGTTCCGGCTTGGCAACCGGCACGGGGATCTCCGGCGCAGCCTGCTTGGCATCGGGGCCGGCATAGGTGGCCTCGAGATCGATGATGTCGCGCAGCAGGATTTCGCCCTGGGCGAGCTGGTCGCGCCAGATGATGATGGCCTGGAAGGTCAGCGGGCTTTCGCAAAGCCCTTCGATCATGGTCTCGCGGCCGGCCTCGATGCGCTTGGCGATGGCGATTTCGCCCTCGCGGCTGAGCAGTTCCACCGAGCCCATTTCGCGCAGATACATCCGCACCGGATCGTCGGTACGATCCGAGCCCGACTTGGCATTGGACGTGCTGGCAACGGCAGTGCCGGTCGTCGCCGCGACTTCAGTTCCGGTGTCTTCCTCGTCCTTTTCGACTTCGGTCTCTTCGACCTCGTCTTCATCGACGACATTGATGCCCATTTCCGAGAACATGGACATGAAGTCTTCGATCTGCTCGGAGCTGACCTCGTCAGACGGAAGGACGGCGTTCAATTCCTCATAGGTCACATAGCCGCGCTTTTTGGCGACTTTGATGAGTTTTTTGACCGCAGCATCGTTCTGATCGATCAACGGACCGTCATTGGAAGTCTCAGGCGCGCCGGATTCCGGCTTCTCGGTATCCTTGGAAACTTTGTTCGCTGCCTTGGTGGCCATCATGTACTCCTCGGAACCGGTGGGCGGATGGTTCCGGCTGTGTCTTTAGGTGGTGACAACTCAAGACAAGGTAAAGGTCTGGTCACCGGACCGTTAACGGCCCATGCCAAAATGGTTCGCATCGGATGGCATGACGAAGTGATTCGCCATAACGCAAAATCGCGCATCGTCGCCGCCCTTGGGGTAACTCCCCTAGAAACTGCGAGTTGCGCGTCCTGATAGCGAACCAAATCCTTCGATCAATGCCTCTGTGCCATCGACAGTGGTAATCTGGTTCTTGATGTCACGCAGCCTTTCAAAGGTTTCTTCGCTTGGGTCTTCGCCCAGCGCGGCTTCGGCTGCTTTCAGCTCTCTATTTAGCTGAACTTTCTTGTTATGCAAGGCCAGCGCATGACCTAAGCCGGTTTCCGCATCCGCGCGAGCCGTCTCCAGTCCCACCTGCCACACGCCCTGCCGGGTGAGCGTGTCGGCCATCCGCTCGAGCGCCGGGCCGTGCCCCCGCGCCCCCAGCGCCGCTCGCAGGTCGTCGGCGGAAATGTCATGATGGCGGACCACCAGCGCCAGGATATCCCCCAGCACCTTCTGCGCAATGGCGGTCTCGCAATCGAGCGCCGCCAGCGCCTCGAACTTGTCCTCGACCACGGCCGGATGGTTGACGAGGGTGAGGATAATCGTCGCCTCGCGCGGCGAGGCCTCAGCCACCGCACTGGGTCGCAGCAACCGCGAATTCTTGAGCGTATCGGAAACAACCAGGCGGGGCGTGCCGCGCGCGGGATAGCCATAGGCCCCGCTCTGTCCATAGGCCGGCTTGCCGCCATTGCGCCAGTTCTGCTGCGCGCCCTGCCGCAATGGCGCGAAGAACGCCTTGATCTTCTCGTCGAACGCCTGCTGGTAATGAAAGCGCACCGAGGAATCCTGGATGGAATTGGCCCGTTCGCGCAGTCGGGCCTGCAGGGCCGCGCGCTCTTCGGGTGCCTCGGGCACCAGTCCGCCGCCGGTCTCGAAACTCCATACCATGTCCGAAAGGCTGCGCGCCTTTTCAATCACGTCTGTAAAGGCGGCCTTGCCCTGCGCCTTGATCAGGTCGTCCGGGTCCTGTCCTTCGGGAAGCGTGGCAATCTTGACGCTCTTGCCGGGCTTGAGATGTGGCAGGATCAGGTCGGCCGCACGTTCGGCGGCCTTGAGGCCGGCCTTGTCGCCATCGAAGCAAAGCACCGGATTGTCGCTCATGCGCCAGAGCAATTGCACATGCTCTTCGGTCAATGCCGTGCCCAGGGGCGCGACTGCCCCTTCGAACCCGGCCGACACCGCCGCGATGACGTCGAGATAGCCTTCCACCACGATAACGGTGGCACCATCCCGCGCTGCGCCCCGCGCCGACTGCCCGTTGTAGAGCGTCTGCCGCTTGGAAAAGAGCTGGGTTTCGGGGGAGTTGAGGTATTTCGCCGGCACATCCGGCGACATGGCGCGCCCGCCAAAGGCAATCACCCGGCCACGAAAATCGGTGATCGGGAACATGACGCGATTGCGGAACCGGTCATAGGTCAGCGGATCGCCGTCGCGGCTGGTCACCAGGCCGGTATCGATCATCGCCTGTGCCGACACGCCGTTTGCCGCAAGATGCTCCTTGAGCCCATTGCGGCTGTCCGGCGCAAACCCAATGCGGAACCGACCCTGGCTCGCCGGCGACACGCCGCGCTCGAAGAGATAGCCGCGTGCCCGCGCCCCGATATTGTGGGCCAGAGCGGCCTCGAAATATTTGGTCGCCAGCTCCATGACGTCGACGAGGCTGCGCTGCTCGGCCTCGCGGCGCTCCGTGCGCTCGTCACGGGCCGGCATCGGCACGCCTGCCATGCCCGCGAGCTTTTCCACCGCCTCGGGAAAGCTCATCCCGGCCTTTTCAGTCAGGAACCGGAAATGATCGCCCGATGCACCGCAGCCGAAACAATGATAGATGCCGCGCCGGTCATCGGCGTGAAAGCTCGGGCTTTTTTCGGCATGGAACGGGCAGCATGCCCACATGTCGCCCTTGCCGGGCTGGCTCTTGCGCTTGTCCCACAGCACATGCTCGCCGACCACCTGCGTGATCGGCAGGCGCTGACGGATTTCATCCAGGAACTGATCGGTAAAGCGCATGTATGTTATCTAGGCATTCACCGACCGTAAGTCACGAACAAGGAACTTATCCACACCCATGCCGCAGACGAAGATGCCCCCCGCCGTCCTGCTGATCCTGACCGCCGGCCCTGCTTTGGCCATCGGCATGACGCTGTGGATCGTCAATGATCTGGTGCCCGCTTGCGACGTGACCGAACATCAGCGCCTGGCCGCGCCTGATGGCCAGTTCGACCTGGTCACGTTCTCGCGCCAGTGCGGCGACAGCACCGATGCCAATATGCAGGCAGCCTTGGTCCCGCCGGACGAGCCTGTTCCGTTCGATGCAGCGAGCTTCGTCTCGGTCGGTGCCGAGGCGAATCTGCAACCGCGCTGGGAGGGGCCCGACAGTGTCGAACTCACCCTGCCCCAAGACGCTGAAATTTACCGCCGAGACGAGACTGTCGCCGGCATCAACGTCCTTTACCGCTGATCGCAATCCTTTTTCTCCCGCACCATCTTCCGTGTGAGCATGACCGAACTGACGACGCCTGTTCCGACCACGAATGCCGATCCCACCTCTCCGTTTCGCTGGCGGCGTGTTCTCTGGCGCACCATCCGGTCCATGGCGCGCATGGAAATGGCGATGAATTGCGCCGGCATCGCCTATTTCGGCTTTCTGTCCCTGTTTCCCGCGGCCAGCGCCATCATTATCCTCGTCGGCCTGCTCATGCCCGTCGAATTCATGGCCGACATGGTCCAGAAACTCGATGGGATCGTGCCCGAAATGGTGCGCCAGACCATTGCCAATCAGCTCAGCAACCTTGCCGACCAGTCCAATACCGGCCTCGGCATCGGCCTTGCCCTTTCGCTGGTCATCGCCGCCTGGAGTGGATCGCGCGGCATCGCGGCCCTGATGTTCGCCATATCGCGCACACGCTCGCAGGATGAAAAGCGCAGCATCCTCGCGGCCATAGCCATGTCGATGCTCGTGACCTTCATCGCCGGGATCACGATGATCGTCATCCTGGCCCTCGTGGCTGGTCTTCCGGCCTTCTTTGGCGCCGTGCCCTTCATCAGTGCCGACCAGGCCCTGATTCTCACCCTGCGCTGGCCGCTCTTGCTGGTCCTGGGTGTCGGCGCCATAGCCGCCTTTTACCGCTACGCTCCCGACCGGCGTTTCAAACGCGCCAAATGGATCTGGCCGGGCGCCCTGCTGGCCACGTCCCTCTGGCTCGCCGCCTGTGCCATTTTCTCGTTCTATGTCGAGCAGCTGGGCAATTTCGAAGCGACGTTCGGATCGCTGGCTACCGCCATCGTTCTGCTGCTCTGGATTTACAATTCAGCGCTGATCATGGTGCTTGGCGCCACGTTCAATGCCGAACTGCAACGGGAAACCGAACGCAGTCGCCCCGCTAGCGCGTGAGCTGCCGGATCAGCGCCACCTCGTCGTCGCGATAAGGCATGCCGTCCGGGTGAAACACATCGTGGAACCAGGGTTCTGGCATGGCCTCGACATAGGGATTGGCCCAGCTATCCCAAGGATAGAGCGTCTGCGAGCGACCCGCGACGAGGCCCCAGCAATAGCAGGCGATCTTCTCGCGCTTGGCGATAGGGAGGATGCCTTCGAACGTGCTGCCCGGCTTGCGCGCCATGAACTCGGTGAGCAAGAGGGGCCGGTCCCTGGGCAGGTCCGCGATCTTGGCCTCGAAAGCCTCGGGAGCCTGGTAGTCGTGGAAGCTGATGACGTCGGAATTCTCGATCTGGATGCGCGCATGCGGATCGTCATAGAGCGTCTTGCCGGCCCAGACCCCGGAGGTGAGCGGCTGCATCGGCGCAGCGCGCCGGGCCCACGAAAAGACCTGGGGCAGCAGGTCAGTCACCAGAGCCCGCTTGTTCTCCAATTCCTCGAAGCGGCCGCCATTGAGGTTGCTCGGTTCGTTCCACACATCCCAGACGATAACCCGTTCGTCTGCCCCAAAGCTCGAGACCACATCCTCCACATAGCCTTCGAGGCGCCCGTACTGGTTGGGATCGGCAAGAGCGCGACCCGGCCCCTGCACCCATTGGGAATTGTGCACGCCCGGCCGCGGCTCGGGCTGCTTTCCCAAGGCGACGTCGGGGTTCCAGACCGAGTCGAACAGCACCAGCATCGTTCTGATCCCCTTGGCCTGCGCGATATCGAGATAACGGGAAATCTGCCCCTTGAACCCTTCTGCATCCTCAGCCCAGAGCAGGTCATGCAGAAACACGCGCATGCTGTTCATGCCCAGCTCTGCCGCCCAGCCCAGTTCGCGTTCGATCAGTGCAGGATCGAATGTCTCCGCCTGCCACATCTCCAATTGGTTGGAAGCGCTCGAGGGCACGAAATTGGCGCCCACGAGCCAGGGCTGGCGGGCATACCATTCATTTGCCCTCTCCGCGCTCCAGCGCCCGGGCACCGACTGGTCAACCATGACGTCCTCCCTGAAAAGTTCAGGCCTTGCTGGCCTGATAGAGCCGCCAGGCCCACCCGAAAAGACCGATCGAAAAGGCGATCAGCAGGATTCCGCCCACGATCATGCCGATGGAGGCGCTGAGCAGTGGAAAGAGCAGGAAGACCAAACCGAGCAGGATGTAGGACAGCCCGGACAGCACCACCGGCCAGATGCGCGCATAACTGTCGCGCTCCCGCACGATGACCACGATCTGCATCGCTCCCACGATGATCGCGGCAATGCCGACCAGCGACGACAGGAAGGTCACCGTGAACACCGTAGCCAGGAACGGACTGATCAGGATCACGATTCCCAGGATCAGCGAGGCGGCATTGGCCACCACGTCGAACCAGTAATTGCCCGACTTGCCACCCCCGAAGGTAAGGCTCCACAATCCAAGGGCTCCATCGATGAGCAGGAGAATGCCGCCGAAGAGCACCAGAACGGCCAGCGCCTCGAGGGGCCAGATCGCCGCATAAAGACCGGCGATCAGCATGAGGACGCCGCGCAGGGCCGTCGCCAGGGCAAAGCGCCGCTTGGTTTGAGAAGAAACCGCCATTCCCCGTCTCCTTGCGAGCGCACTGCGCTCTCTTGCGACACCGAGCCTATCCCTGTCGGAGAGTCGCGCCAACACCCTCGGTGCTATAGTTTTTCTAAAGCGATGAGCGCATTTTGTGCATTGCCCCGCCCGGGCCGGCATGGAATGTGGCCCTTCCAGTTTCTTCCGGTTCCGGTGCCCTCTTGTCCTTGCCCTTGCTCGCGCTTTTTCTTGCCGCCTTCGCTTTCGGTACGGCCGAGTTCGTTATCGCCGGCGTCCTGCCCGATGTCGCACTGGGTCTGGGCGTTTCCATCCCCGTCGCCGGGTTCCTCGTGTCCGGCTATGCCCTGGGCATCGCCCTGGGTGGCCCGCTCCTGACCCTGGCCACCCGGAGCATGAACCGCAAGCTGCTCGTGATCGTCCTCGGTCTGGGCTTCACCTTCGGCCAAGCTCTCTGCGCTCTTGCGCCCAATTTCGAACTGCTCATGGCAGCCCGTGTCTTCGTCTCGGCCCTGCACGGCAGCTATTTCGGCATCGCCTTCATTCTCGCCACGGCCATTGTGCCACCGGAGCGTCGCGGCTTTGCCATGGCGCTGATCCTGGCCGGTCTGACGGTTTCCAACATCCTCGGCGTGCCGGGGGGCACGGCCATTGGCAATGCCCTGGGCTGGCGCGCCACCTTCTGGGCCGTCGGTGCGCTCGGCCTCGTTGCGACGCTTATCATCGCCATCTGGCTGCCCGCGGATGCCGGGCGCTCTGCGGCCAGAAATGGTTTCCGCCGCGAATTCTCCGCGCTGGGCCGGCAGCAGGTGTTCACCGGCATCCTGATCGCAATCCTCGTGATGATCGGCCAGTATAGTCTCTTCACCTACATTGCGCCGCTCCTGCTCACCGTGACCGGGCTTAGCACCGAAATCATTCCCCTCATTCTGCTGCTTTACGGCATCGGCTCGACGATCGGCGTCTTCATCGGCGGCCGCCTGGCCGACTGGCGGCTCATGCCCTCGCTGATCGCGGTGCTCGCCATCCAGGTCCTGCTCTTCATCGCCCTCTTCTATGCAAGCGCCGATCCGGTCCTGATGTCGATCGTGGTCGTGCTATGGGGTGGCGCCAACTTTGCCTTCGGCTCACCACTGCAATCGCGCATGCTCATGTGGGCTGCCGATGCCCCCAATCTCACCTCGGCGTTGATCCCCACCGGCTTCAACATCGGCATCGCCATCGGCGCGATCCTGGGCGCAGCCCTGCTCGATGCCGGTTGGAATTACCAATATCTGCCCCTGATCGGCGCTGCATCCCTCGCTATAGCCGTCGTCATCGCCTCGATTTCTGCGATCCAGGAAAAGCGCAGTGGTCAACGCCCACCCCTCGCCGGACCGGCCATTGCGGTCTGACGAAAGGGCGAACTTATTCATTCAATTTGAACGCCGGTGTAAGGGAACCTTCGGACTTTCGTCTTAAGAGGACGCCACAAGGAACCGTCGGACGAGGGGCGCGGGAACAATGCTGGATAATGCCTCACTGATGGTCGGCATCGCCTTTTCCAGCGCATCCCTCATGGCAGCCCTGTTGATCGGCTGGCTCAATTCCCGCCAGGAATCCTACCTCGTTCACGGCGCCTCGGGCATCGGGCTGATCGTGCTCGGCGTTGGCATCATGGCGTTTAGGAGCGATCAGTACAATCTGCTCGTCACCCTCGTGCCCTATTCGCTGCTGATCATTGCTTTCACGCTGATCTATTCCGCCTCCCGTCTCTTTCGCACCGCCCGGCCGCGCCGCTGGCCGATATGGATGATTGGCGGCCTGTCTCTGGTGGCCCTGCACGTTTCGTTTCTGCTCGGCTATTCGGGCATTGGCACCATCGTGCTCAATCTTTCCGCCGGCATCATCATGCTGCTCTGCGCCCGTGAATACTGGGTGGGCCGCCGGGAGGCGCCGGTTGCACTCAGCGCCAACACTTTCGTCTACGGTCTCACCGCCCTCTCCTTCCTCGCCTGTGCCGCCGTTCTGCTTTGGGAACAGTCCTGGGTGTTGACCGCGCCGGCCGACAATTGGGCCGAGGACTTCAACTCGATCATGTCTCTGGTGGGCCTGACCGGCATCGGCGCCATCACGCTGACTCTGCATCATGCACGCGCCGCGCGACGCCATCGCGACGAAGCCAACACCGATGCCCTCACCGGCGTGCTCAATCGCAGGGCGCTCTTCGCCCGTTTTCCAGAAATCGACACGGTCCACCGCGTCGCCGTCATCATGTTCGATCTCGACCACTTCAAGCAGATCAACGACCGCATGGGCCACGCGCATGGTGACCTGGTGCTTCAGGAATTTGCCCAGATCCTGAAGGCCCATCTGCGCGATCGCGATGTCATCGCTCGCCTCGGCGGAGAAGAATTCTGCGCTATCCTGCCGGGCCTTGACCAGGAGCAGGCCCGCCACGCCGCCGAGCGGGTACGCCTGGCCTTTGCTGCGCTCGACATGCCGATCGGCGTCGAGGGCGGTGTGGCAACGGTCAGCGCCGGCCTCTCCATCGGCGGGGGTACCGAGACGTTTTCATCGGCTCTCAGCCGCGCCGACGACGCGCTCTACAAGGCCAAGCATGCCGGGCGCAACCAGGTTCAGCTGGCCACGCTCCGGCTGGTTGCCTGATCAGGCGCTCAGCGCCTGCCGAACCTGTCCACTCACCTTGCCGAAATCGATCCGGCCCGGGTAATCGGCCTTGAGCTGGGCAATTACCTTGCCCATGTCCTTGGGGCCTTCCGCGCCCGTGGCCGCAATGGCAGCGGTGATGGCAGCGGCAACTTCCTCCTCGCTCAGTCCCTTGGGCAGGAATTCGTTGAGAATGTCGATCTCTTCCTTTTCCACAGTGGCCAGGTCCGCCCGGCCAGCCTGGGCATAGATGGCAAAGCTCTCTTCGCGCTGCTTCACCATTTTCTGAACCATGGCCAGGATCTCGTCATTGGTGGCCGGGCCCTTGCCCTCGCCGCGATTGGCAATGTCGCGGTCCTTGATGGCGGCATTGATGGACCGCAAGGTGGCGGTGCGCCGCTGGTCGCGGGCTTTCAATGCCTGCTTGAGCCCCTCGCTGATGTCTTCACGCATGTCTGTCGGCTCCTTGCTATGCACGATGTCGCCCCCATATAGGCAAGAAACGCGGGCTGCGCCACTTGCGCTGCCCGTCCGGGCCTTCTAAGAGGAGGCCTCAACCGACATCATCGCTGCGACAGTGAGGCAGGCTCCCGCCTCCGCTCTTGCCGCGCGACCCTACGAAACCGTGCTTGGAGACGACAAAGTGACCGGCTGGCAGCAAAAACCCGCGACCGCAGTGCTGATTCTGGCAGACGGAACCCGCCTCGAAGGACACGGCATCGGCGCCGAGGGTCATTCGGCCGGCGAGGTCTGCTTCAACACAGCCATGACCGGCTATCAGGAAGTGCTGACCGATCCGTCCTATGCCGGGCAGATCATCACCTTCACCTTCCCGCATATCGGCAATGTCGGCACCAATGACGAGGATATCGAGACGGTCAACATGGCCGCCCTCTCAGGCGTCCGCGGCGTCGTGCTCAAGGCCGACATCACCAATCCGTCCAATTACCGCGCTGCCGAAAAGCTCGACGCCTGGCTCAAGAAGCGCAATATCATCGGCATTGCCGGCATCGACACCCGGGCCCTGACGGCGCGGATTCGTGAACATGGCATGCCCAACGGCGTCATCGCCCATGAGCCCACCGGTCAGTTCGACGAAGGTTCGATCATGGCCGAGCTCAACGCCTTTCCCGGTCTCGAAGGGCTCGACCTCGCCAAGGAAGTCACCACGGCCCAGACCTATCATTGGGACCAGGCCGGCTGGACCTGGAACGAGGGCTACAGCACGCTCGAAAAGCCGGACTTCCACGTCGTTGCCATCGATTATGGCGCCAAGCGCAATATCCTGCGCTGCCTCGCCGATCAGGGCGCCAAGGTGACGGTCGTTCCGGCCACCGCAACCGCTGCCGATGTACTTTCGCACAATCCCGACGCCATCTTCCTGTCCAATGGCCCCGGCGATCCGGCGGCCACCGGTCAATATGCCGTTCCCACGATCCAGAAGCTGATGGACGCGGGAAAGCCCATGTTCGGCATCTGCCTCGGACACCAATTGCTCGGCCTGGCCCTGGGGGGCAAGACCTCCAAGATGCATCAGGGGCACCACGGCGCCAATCATCCGGTCAAGGACCTCACCACCGGCAAGGTCGAGATCACCTCGATGAACCATGGCTTTGCCGTCGATTCCGACAGCCTGCCCGCTGGCGTGACCCAAACCCATATCTCGCTGTTCGACGGCTCCAATGCCGGCCTGGCCGTGGATGGCAAGCCCATCTTCTCGGTGCAATACCACCCCGAAGCCAGCCCCGGCCCCAAGGACAGCCACTACCTCTTCACGCGGTTCCTCAACCACGTGCGCAAGGAAAAGGGCCTGCCCGAACGGGCCGAATATGTGGCCCCCGGCGACGCCGCTTGAAAATCAAAACCCCGGTCGTTAGGCCGGGGTTTTTCCTAGGCCCATTTGTCCAGGATTGGACCACCCTGCCCGCCGACCGGGTCGGTCCTAGGCAAGGGCACCTGGGCAATACGCTCGTCCGCCTCAGGACGTTCGCCCGCTTCCCCGCGCAGTAGATCGGCACTGAAGCCGGGCGGATAGGATCCCACGACCAGAAAATCCGGGCTCGATCCCAGGTTGCAGTGCCCGGTCCCCGCCGGCAGGACCAAGACATCGCCCGCCTCCACTTCGAACTGCCGCCCTTCCGGCCCGCCCAACATCAGTCGCGCCTTGCCCCTGGCTACGCCCAGGCATTCATGGCTGGTGGAATGGTAGTGGTGAAAATCATAGACGCCATAGCGCCAGGCACTCGGCCAGCCATTGCCATCGAATAGCTTTTCGAGGGCCTCGGCACTGGGCTGCGCCAGCGCCTGCCGGTAGATCACCACCGGCAATGTACTGTTGGGGAAGGCGCCGTCATCGGCAAAGTGCTCGAGCACGACCTTGGCGATATTGCCCTGCATGGATCATCTCCTCTGTCGGGGCACAACGCGCCACCGACAGGCCGGTTCGATCAGACATTGCCCGAGAACGTATCGCAGTCGCCGGGATTGCCCGAAACATAGCCGCGCTCGAACCAGGTCTTGCGCTGCTCCGACGTGCCGTGATTGAACGTCTTGGGCACTGCAAATCCCTGCATGCGCCGTTGCAGAGTGTCGTCGCCGATCTGCTCGGCTGCGTTGAGCGCTTCCTCGATGTCGCCGTCTTCGAGCAGGTTTTGCTGGCCTGCATAATTCGCCCAGACGCCCGCATAGCAATCGGCCTGCAGTTCAACGCGCACCGAGTAAGCATTGGCCTCTTCCTGGCTCATGCGCTGCCGACGCTGGTTGAACTCGGGGAGAACCCCGGTGAGGTTCTGCACGTGGTGACCCACTTCGTGCGCCAGCACATAGGCCTGCGCCAGGTCGCCGGGGGCTCCGAGCTGGCGATGCAGCTGGTCGTAGAAGGAAAGGTCGATATAGACCTTGCTGTCGCCCGGACAATAGAACGGCCCCATGGAGGCATCGGCCAGGCCACAGGCGGAATTGACGCTGTCGGTGAACAGGACGACATTCGGCTCGGGATAATCCTCGCCCAGGGCCGCGAACTGCTCGTTCCACAAATCTTCCGTTTCGCGCACCACGACGGCAACGAAATCGGCCAGCTCGTCCTCACCCTGCGCCGGCAATTGCCGAGAGCTCACGCTCGAACCGGGTGCGCTCGCCGATGATCCGCCGGTCAGCATGTCGAGCGGGTTCTGTCCGGTGGCGAACCACACGATGCCCAGGAACAGCACGATACCGATCAGCCCGGAAATCCCACCGCGCGATCCGCGCCCGCCGCTCGGGATGCGAATGCCGCCGCGATTGCCACCCAATCCGCCCAGACCGCCAAGCCCGCCACCAGCCCGCTGGCCGCGTCGGTCTTCGATGTTGGAACTGCGCTGCCTGCCCTGCCACTTCATCGCTGACGCCTTTCGATCGTGGTGAAACGCTAGCAGTAAGTGCGATGGCGGTGAACGGGTTCCTTAGCCGGCCACCTTCTTTGCGCTGGCCCGGGCGCCCTCGTCGAAAAGCCGCTCGAGGTGCGCGATCACCGACTCTCGGAACCTGCCGTTTGCCGCCAGGTCCTCGCCGAAAACCTCGCTCATGCCCACAAGGCCGTCGAACAGCGCTTCGGGATCGTCGCCGGCATCGGCTGCGATCGCCATCATCTTGAGGGCATGGGGATCGCGCACGTCGATCTCGCCGCCATCTTCGGCCACGCCCGTGACATAGCGCATCCAGGCGGCAACGCCGAGCGCCAGCCGTTCGAAACCCGCTCCCGCCTCCAGCCGGTCGCGGATGGTGCCCAAGAGCCGCTGCGGCAATTTCTGGCTTCCGTCCATGGCAATCTGCCAGGTCCGATGCTTGAGCGCCGGATTGCGGAACCGCTCGAGCAATTGGTCGCGATAGGCCCCAAGATCGACACCGGGCATATCCAGCGTCGGCATGACTTCTTCCGTCATCAGGCCATGGATCAGTGCCACATAGGCGTCATCCCCCATGACCTCGGCAATGTATTCATAGCCGCCCAGATAGCCCGAATAGGCCATGGTCGAGTGCGAGCCGTTGAGCATGCGCAGCTTCATGTGCTCGAAAGGCTCTACGTCATCGACGACCTGCGCGCCCACTTTCTCAAAGCGCGGACGACCGGCCGGGAAATTGTCTTCGATCACCCATTGGGTGAACGGCTCGGTCATGATCGGCCAGGCATCCTCTGCCCCGATGAGCGCGGCAATTTCAGCGCGATCGGCATCGGTGGTGGAGGGCACGATACGATCGACCATCGTCGAGGGAAAAGCCACCGTCTTGACCCATTCCCCCAGCGCGGCGTCCCGCAGGGCCGCGAAGTGGGTCACGATGCGCTTGGCGGTCTGGCCGTTGGAGGGAAGATTGTCGCAGCTCATCACGGTGAAGGGCGCGACCCCCGCCGCCCTGCGCCGCGACAGGGCCTCTACCAGCATGCCCGGAGCCGAACGGGGCGCACCCGGATGGGCCAGGTCATGGGCAATATCGGGATGGCGTTCGTCAAGCTCGCCGGTAGAGGGATCGTGGCAATAGCCCTTTTCCGTCACGGTCAGCGACACGATGCGGATTTTCGGATCGGCCATCAGGGCCAGCAGTTCATCGCGCTGCGTATTCGCGTCCATGACCGAAAGGATCGATCCGATCACTCTGGGATGCGTGCCGGCAGCGTCCCGCACGGCAATGCTGTAAAGACCGTCCTGTGGCTCCAGGGCGTCCTTGGTGTCCGGCCGACGCAGGCTCGCTCCCACGATGCCCCAGCTCAGGTCCTCGCCAAGCAGGTCGTCGACATAGACTGCCATATGCGCACGATGGAACGCCCCGATGCCCAGATGCACGATGCCGGGCGTGACGGCCGAGCGATCGTAAGTCGGCACCTGCGTGCCCTCGGCCAGGTTGGGAAGGCTGGCATTGTTCAAGCGCGGCTGGCTCACGGCAATCTCCAAAGACAGGCGCGTAATCTTGTATGGAAGTGGCGCACAGGATAGAGCCTCTTTAGTCGCAAGCCCTTGCCGGAGCAAGCCCGCACCGGCATAAGCCACACCAGGCTCGCGGGAGGACCATCATGACCAGGCGCATCGTCTCCATTGGGGAATGCATGATTGAGATGAGTGGGGGCGAAGATCGCACCTATCGCCTCGGCTATGCCGGCGACACCCTCAACACGGCCTGGTATCTGCGCGCGCTGCTGGGCAGGGACTGGTCCGTCGATTACCTCACCGCCCTCGGCAAGGACCGCTATTCGGAAGACATCCGCGCCTTTCTGGAAGACAACGACATCGGTACCAGTCACATCCAGACCGTCCCGGAGCGCCGCCCCGGCCTTTACATGATCCACCAGGAAAAGGGCGACCGCCACTTCACCTATTGGCGCGATCAGTCTGCGGCAAAGCTGCTCGCCGATGACAAGCAGGCATTAGCGCATGCCGTCGAAAAGGCCGAGCTGGTCTATTTTTCCGGCATCACCCTCGCCATCCTGGCCCCTCGCGCCCGGGGCCGGCTGCTCGGCGCCATCGTAAAGGCCCGCGACAACGGCGCCCGCATTGCCTTTGACACCAACATCCGCCCGGCACTCTGGACCAGCAATCGCGTGATGACCGGCGTGCTCACTGCCGCCGCCAGCCTTTGCGACATCGTCCTGCCCACCCATACCGACGAAGCGCCGCTCTTCGGCGACAAGTCCATCGACGATACGGCAGACCGCTATCTTGAGCTCGGTGTCGCAGAGGTCGTGGTCAAGGACGGGAGCAAGGAAGCCCTTATTGCCACCGCCGATGAGCGCGTCCGCGTCGCCCCGGCGCCAGGGGCAAAGGTTGTGGATGCGACCGGCGCAGGCGACAGCTTCAATGGCGGCTATCTTTCGGCACGACTTGGCGGCGCAAGCCTCGAGCAGGCCGCCCAGGCCGCCCACCGCACCGCCGGCATCATCATCGGCCACAAGGGCGCGCTGGTGGATCCAAAACTGATCAGAAGCTGATCGCAACTATCCGCCAAGGTTTCCCGGCACGGTGACGTCCCATCTGCAACAGCCGATGTCACCAAGTGATGGAGATCCCAAATGAACCTGCCGTTCAATCGCCTTGTTGGAACAGCCGCGTTTTCGGCAATGTTGCTCGTCGCACCGGCGGCGATAGCGGTCGAAGCCGGCGTGATCGATGGCGATCGCAACGTCGAGCATTTGGCGCAATTGGGCAGGGACCTGCGCGAACTTCTGCGGCCTGAAATTGGTTTCCCGGTGGAATATGTCAGCGCCTGGCAGGGCGCAGTGGACGAGGCCTTCGCACCCCTATTGCTGGAAGCCGATTATGTCCAGGCCCTCGGGACCGGCCTGACGCAGGACGCTCGCACCGCCGCAATCGACCATTTTCAATCCAGCCTCGCCATAGAGGTCGAAGCGCAGCTCACCAAGATTGATCCGGACAATAGCCTCACATTCGAGGAAGAGCTGGAAAAGGCTGCTGAGATGATCGAGGCAGCCCCCGCTGAGTTGAACGCGCTCTATGTGGAACTGTTCGAGCTCCAGCAGGGCCCGGACGTGGCCAATGCAGTTATGGATGCCTATTACCGCATGATGAAAACCGGAGCCGAGCCGGTCATCGGCGCCGAAGCAGCCGATGAATGGGTCGCGGGTATCGGCAGCACCCTGCGCGACCAATATGTCGAAGGCAACTTCGCCAGCACGGCCGCCGGCTATAGCACGGTTGACCCCGACCTTCTGCGCGAACTGGCCGATGTCATGGCTGACCCCGATTTTATCTCCTATTCCCTCCAGGCCTCCCAGGCTTTCGCCCATGCTATCGATGCCGCTGCAGACCGGCTGGCCGTCGCCTACCCCAGGGCCATCGCCGAACTTTGAGTGGCAGCAATAATTTGACCAGAAGGTAAAATCTCCATAGCCTTCCCGTCGCGTCGTCATGCCAGCGTCACCTCCAGGGGGCATGACCGAGCCAGCGTCGCCTTGCGGCGCGTACGAAACGGTCGCCCAGGCGGCCGCCACCCATGGGAGCGCGGCCCCCATGGCCACGGCGTTCCACATGGAGAAAAATCGATGAACTTCTTCCCCCGGATTTCCCGGCGCAGCTTCCTCGCCGGCTCGGCCGGCCTTGGCGCCATGACGGCCATGCACCCCTTTGCCGTCCTGGCCCAGGCCAATCAGGCACACCTGCGCATCATCGAGACCACCGACATCCACGTCGCGATCCTGCCCTATGATTATTATGCCGATGCGCCCAATGACACGATGGGTCTGGCGCGTACGGCGGCCATTATCGAGGACATCCGGGCCGAAGCCGGAAATGCCGTCCTTTTCGACAATGGCGACCTCATTCAGGGCAATCCGATGGGCGACTACATGGCCTATGAGAAAGGCCTCAACCAGGGTGACATCCATCCTGCCGTCGCCGCGCTCAACACGCTTGGCTATGACGCCGCGACCTTGGGCAACCATGAATTCAACTACGGCCTCGAATTTCTCGACCGCGCGCTGGAAGGCGCCCAATTCCCCTTTGTTTCGGCCAATCTTGTCCGGGGCACAGAGCTGGCCGAAGACCCGAGGGAGGACGACACCTATGTCGAGCCCTACCGTATTTTCGAGAAGGAACTGACCGACGGCTCCGGCGCCACGCACACGATCCGCATCGGCGTCATCGGCTTCCTCCCCCCGCAGATCCTCACCTGGGACGCTGCGCATCTCACCGGCAAGGTCAGCGTTCGCGACATCGTCGAGGCCGCCCGGGCCTGGGTGCCCAAAATGCGGGAGGAAGGCGCCGACATCGTCGTGGCTCTGGCCCATTCCGGCATCGAGGCGGGCGATCATGTCCCCGGCATGGAAAATGCCGCCCTGCAGCTCGCATCGGTTGAGGGCATCGACGCCATTCTGACCGGTCACCATCATCTGGTCTTCCCCGGCCCCGATTACGCCGAGGTCGAGGGCGCCGACAGCGAGGCCGGCACCCTCAATGGCGTTCCTGCCGTCATGCCGGGCTTCTGGGGTTCGCATATGGGCCTCATCGACCTGCTGCTCGAAGTCGATGCCGACGGCCGCTGGAGTGTCGTTTCTCACACGTCCGAAGCCCGCCCCATCGTCGAACGGGTCGACAATCAGAATGTCCCCACGGTCGCTTCTGTCCCTGCGGTCGAGGATGCCGTCGCCCTCGAACATCAGGAAACCCTCGACTACATCCGTCGCCCCGTCGGCGAAACGGCGGCGCCGCTCCATTCCTATTTCGCCCTCGTGGCCGACGATCCTTCCGTGCAGATCGTGTCCCAGGCCCAATCCTGGTATATCGAACAGATGATGATCGGCACGGAATGGGAAGGCCTGCCGATCCTCTCCGCTGCCGCACCCTTCAAGGCCGGCGGCCGCGGCGGTCCGGACTATTACACCGATGTCCCCGTGGGTCCGGTGGCGATCAAGAACGTCGCCGATCTCTACCTTTACCCCAACACCATCCAGGCGGTCCTGATCACCGGCGCCGATGTCAAGGAATGGCTGGAGCGGTCCGCCGGCATCTTCAATCAGGTCGAAGCCGGCGCCACCGATGCCGAGCTCATCAATCCGGCTTTCCCATCCTACAATTTCGACGTCATCGACGGCGTGACCTATCGCATCGACGTCACCCAGCCCTCCAAATATGCCGCCGATGGCGGGGCGCTGGAAAACCCCGAGGCCAGCCGCATCGTCGATCTTGCCTATAACGGCGAGCCCATCGACCCGGCCCAGCAATTCGTCGTCGCCACCAACAATTACCGTGCCGGCGGTGGCGGTTCCTTCCCCGGCATCGGCTCCGACAAGATCATCTTTGTCGGCCCCGACACCAATCGCGACATCATTGTGCGCTACATCATCGAGAACGGCACCATCGATCCCAAGGCCGACAGCAATTGGTCCCTGGCCGAGATCGGCGACACCTCCGTTCTGTTCACCACCGGCCCCAAGGCTGCGGACAAGGTGGCCGACGTCACTGCCATCGACATCGAACCCACCGGGGAAACCGACGAGGCCGGCTTCGGCATTTACCGCATCGCCCTCTAGGCAAGAGCCGGACAAAAATGGAAGAGAGCCGCACTGGCTCTCTTCCTCCCACGGGAATGCGCATGCTGCGACAGCTTCTGATTCTTGCCTCGCTTATAGCCTTGACCCCGCCCGTCGTCGCCGAGACGCGCCTTTCCGGCATGCTCACGGCCACCCAAGCCTGCCCGGCCGTCCAGTCAATCAGACGCCAGAGCAATCCGGGCAACATCGTCATCACGCCGGGTGAGCGCTACGAGCTTCTTGCCGCCAACAAGACCCCGCCGACGCACCTGCGCATCGTCGTGCCGGGCGCGAGCCCTGCCGAGCGCTGGGTCGCGGTCCAGTGCGGAGACAGTCCCGCATTTGCAGACGATAGCCCGGCATTTGCCGGAACCGGTGCCGACTACATCCTTGCGGTAAACTGGCAGCCCGCCTTCTGCGAACTCAATGCGCGGGTCCGCGAATGCCGCGATCAGCGTCCCAATGCACCCGATGCCACCCAGTTCAGCCTGCACGGCCTTTGGCCGCAGCCGCGCGGCAACGAATATTGCAACGTCTCCGGTCGTGACCGCGCCGCCAGCGAAAGCGGCCGCTGGCGCGATCTGCCCGTGCTCGACCTCACCATCGCCCAGAGGCGCGCGCTCGACCTTGTCATGCCGGGCAGTCAGTCGGGGCTGGACCGTCACGAATGGATCAAGCACGGCACGTGCTTTGGCGGGGATGAACGCGCCTATTATCAGGCCTCTCTCGACCTCATGGCGGCCCTGAACGCATCGGAGGTGCGCGCGCTCTTTGCGGCCAATATCGGCAGTACGCTGCAACTCGAGGACATCAAGGCGGCCTTCGAGCGTGCTTTTGGCCGCGGCGCCGGAGAGCGTGTAATTGTTGACTGTGCCCGCGATGGCGATCGCCAGATCATCAGGGAGCTGCGCATCGCCATCAGGGGCGACGTGACGACGGCGGACTTCGCCGAGCTCATACGCGCAGGCGAGCGCCAGCGGGATGATTGTCGCAGTGGCGTCGTCGACCGCGCCGGTCTGCAATAAAAAACGGGCGCTCGCGGCGCCCGTTTTTTGTATCGATTACTGGCCGTCGGGCACAACATCGACGCTCACGGCTGGAACGTCGATATCCACCGTGCCGCCGCCGCTGGGCTGGCCGTTGAAGAAGACGAAATAGCCCACGATCAGCAGCAGCACCACGACGGCGATGCCACCAATGACGGCAGCCCCGCTGCCGCCGCCGCGATCCACGATTACGGTTTCACGATCATTGCTCATGCGAGCCTCCTTGAGTTCGGCGCACAAACGGATCGAGATTGGCAAAGGTTCCTTGCGCGAATTTATCGCTGGCGATCGAGTGCCGCGTCGAGGCGATCGCGCAACATCAGCAATTCCTGCCGCATCTGGTCGCCCCCTGAGACATCGAGACCCGTGCCCTCGATGACCGCGAGCGGGATGGAGAGCGCCTTCTGCTCCAGCGCCTGACCAGCCTCGGTGAGCTTGATCCGCACCTGGCGTTCATCCTTCTCATCGCGGCGGCGCGCCACCAGCCCCCGCGCCTCGAGCCGCTTGAGCAGCGGCGTGACGGTGCCCGAATCGAGGAACAATCGATCGCCCAGCGTCTTTACACTGATATCGTCCCGCTCCCAGAGCACCAGCAATGCCAGATATTGGGGATAGGTCAGCTCCAGCGCATCCAGTCGCGGTTTGTAGAACCGCGTGAAGGCGTGGCCCGCCGCGTAGATCGCAAAGCAGAGCATCTGGTCGATTGTCGGCATTTTGGGCTCGGCCACGTCACACTCCCCAATTTCGATCCGGCACACTCTCCCACAAATTTGTATTGCGCACAATTAAATTGTGCACTAATCATACTGTCACTCAACCAGGAGCTTCCCCATGAGCATCAAATCCGCAGTCTATACCGCCCACGCCCACACCACTGGTGGCCGCACCGGCACCAGCAAGACCGACGATGGCCGCCTCGAAGTGACGCTCGACACGCCCAAGGCCATGGGTGGCAATGACGGTCCGGGCACCAATCCCGAGCAGCTGTTCGCTGCTGGTTACTCGGCTTGTTTCCTGGGCGCGCTCAAAGCCGTCGCTCGTGGCGAGAAGGTGAAGATTCCGGACGAAGCCACGATCGACGCTTCCGTCTCCTTCGGTGAAAACGCCAATGAAGGCGCCAAGGGCTTCAACATCGCCGTTGAACTCAAGGTCACCCTGCCCGGCTTCGACAAGGCTCAGGCCGAAGATCTGGTGCACAAGGCCCACGAGGTCTGCCCCTATTCCAACGCCACGCGCGGCAATGTCGATGTGAAGCTCTCGGTCGCCTGATCGAGCGCCTCGGCAATTCGTTAACGATTGCCATTCACTCGCCTGAAAGGGCGGCATGGTTAGCCTGGCCCGCCGAACTGGAGCCGTCATGCCTGCCGCCCTTGCCCTTTCCGGTCTGACCAAGTCTTTCGACCGTCCGGTGGTCCGCGGCGTCGATCTCTCCATAGGCGCGGGGGAGTTTTACGCCCTGCTCGGCCCCAACGGCGCCGGCAAGACCACCATCCTGCGCATGATCGCCGGGCTTCTGCGGCCCGATGCCGGCAGCATTTCCATATTCGGGCAAGACGCCCTGGCCGATCCCGTCGCCGCCAAAAGGCAGATGGCTTGGGTGTCCGACGAACCCATGGTCTATGACCGGCTGACGCCGCTCGAATATCTCGAATTCGTCTCCGGCCTGTGGCAGGTGGACCCCGACCACGCCCGCCGATCGGCTCATGCCCTGATTGACTGGCTCGGGCTCGCTCCCCACGCCAACGAGCTGTGCGGCGGGTTTTCCAAGGGCATGCTGCAGAAGGTGGCTCTGGCCGGGGCGCTGGTTCACGATCCGAAGCTCATCATTCTCGATGAACCCCTGACCGGCCTCGACGCCGGCTCGGCGCGGCAGGTCAAGGATGTCCTGCGCGAAAAGACCGCCTCGGGCGTCACCGTGATCATGACCACCCACATCCTCGAAGTCGCCGAACGCATGGCCGAACGCATCGGTGTCATTGCCGATGGTCGCCTCATCGCCGAGGGCACGCTTGCCGAATTGCGGGACCGGACAGGCGGCGAAAACACGCTGGAGGATATTTTCCTCGACCTCGTCGGTCAGGGCAACCTCACGCCATGAGCGGCGCCCCCGCCAGTATGTTTTGGTTCGCCCGCCATGAATTCCGTCTCGCCTGGCGCGACGGGCTCGCCATGCTGACCGGCGGCAAGCGCACGCGGCTCCTAGGCTGGGTGTTCGGCGGGTTGGCCGTCTATGGCTTTATCACCTTCATCGCCTGGTTTGCCGTCAGGCCCTGGGTTCTCGCCGGCGCCCGGATCGATGCACAGACCCTGCTCGTGGTCTCCGGCATGGGCCTGCTCTTCTGGGCCGTCACCTTGTCCCAGGCGCTCGAAGCGGTCACGCGGGTCTACTACACCCGCTCCGATCTCGATCTTATCCTGTCGTCGCCCACGCCCAGTGCCGCTGTCTTCGCGGTGAGGGGGCTGGCGGTCTTTGCCTCCACCTTTGCCCTGGCCGTCCTCCTCGTCAGCCCTCTGATCCTCTCCCTTTTGCTTCAGCACACCTGGCGCTGGCTCTCGGCCTATCTGCTTCTGGCCGCCCTCGCTGCGCTCTCCGTCGCCATCGCCATGGCCATCACCCGCCTGCTCTTTCAGCTCACCGGTCCCAGACGCACGCGCCTTCTGGCACAGATCATCGCCGGGCTGGTGGGTGCGGGTTTCGTCATCGGCGTCCAGGCAGCGGCGATCCTCTCCCATGACGGTCTGTCGCGCCTCGCCTTCTTCCAGTCCGAGGCCGTGCTGGCTGCCGCGCCCCCTCCGTCCCATCCGATCTGGCTGCCGGCCAGGGCGGCCATGGGCGATATCGGCGCCGCCATTGCCCTGTTGACGATTTCAGCCCTGATCCTTGCCGGCACGATCGCGCTTGTGGCGCCCAGCTATGCCCGCCTGGCCACCTCTGCCGCCGGCCTCAGCCATGTGCGCAGCCAGCGCCGTACTTCCGGGCGTGCCTTTGCAGCAACCACCCAGCGACAGGCCCTGCGCCGCAAGGAATGGAAGCTCCTCCAGCGCGATCCCTGGCTCCTGTCGCAGACGCTGATGCAATTGCTCTATCTTGTCCCCCCGGCCTTGCTGCTCTGGGTCAATTTCGGCAGCAATAGCGACAGCCTCTTCATCATCGTGCCCGTCCTCGTCATGGCCTCGGGTCAATTGGCCGGCGGCCTCGCCTGGCTGGCCATTTCCGGCGAAGACGCCCATGACCTGGTGGCCACCGCCCCCCTGCCTGCCTCCACGATCCTGCGGGCCAAGGTTGAATCGGTTTTGGCGGTGATCGCCATCGTTCTCGTGCCCATTCTGCTGCTGCTCGGCCTGGCCTCCTGGCCGATGCCGTGGTGACGGCCTTGTTCGCCATCATCGCCTCGGGTGCCTCGACCGCGATCCAGCTCTGGTTCCGCGTGGTGGCCAAGCGCTCGATGTTCCGCCGTCGCCAGACGGCGTCGCGCGCCGCCACACTCAGCGAAGCCTTTTCCTCCATCCTGTGGGCAGGCACGGCAGCCCTGATCGCCTATGGCTCGGTCCTGGCCATTCTCCCGGCCATCGGCGCACTGGGTGTGCTAGGCTTGGCGCGACTCCTGGCGCCGAGATCGACCTGAAATGACCACTCTCACCTTCCGCGACGCCGTTCCGGCCGACATTGCGATCATCCTTGAACTCGGCCATGCCGGCGATGCGCGCGGCGCAGAGACCCCGCCTCTCGACCCCGCGACCCTGGCCGATCCGCGCTACCGGGCAGCCTTCGATGCCATCGCCGCCGATCCGGCCCACAGGCTGATCGTCGCCGAGCGCGACGGGGAGATCTTAGGGACAATCCAGATCAGCATCATTCCGGGCCTGCCCCGTTTCGGCATGACCCGCGCCATTCTGGAAGATGTGCACATTCGTGCCGACCAGCGCGGCGGCGGCCTCGGCTCCCAGATGGTGCTATGGGCCATAGATCAATGCCGCCAGGCGGGATGCGGACTGGTCCAGCTCACCTCCAACAAGGTCCGCCTCGACGCTCACCGCTTCTACGAGAAGCTCGGCTTCAAGGCGACCCACGAAGGCTTCAAACTTTTCCTCTAGGGCGCCAGCCCCACCGGTACCGGTGGCGGCGTCTGCAACACCGATATGCGCACGCGCTCATTGGCTGCCATATAGGGATCGTTGGGGAAGAACGGGTCGTCCGTCGCCCGGCCGGCTACCGACTTGATCCGATCGTTGCCCAGTCCGAATTCGCCCAGCGTCGAGCGCACGACATTGGCCCTGTCGGCAGACAATTCCCAGGGGCCGTAGCGCGGATTGTCATAGCGCCCGCCCGCTGCTGTATGCCCGGAAATCATCACCTGCGCATTGAGCTGCTGCAGGATCGGGCTGATGGCGGCAATGGCGGCCCGCGTCGCCTCGGTGGGATATTTCGAACCCTCGGGGAACATCGGACGGCCCTGCTGGTCCACGATCTGGATGTCGAGCCCGTCCTCGGTCTGCTCGACCAGCAGATTGTCCATGAACGGGGTCAGCTCCGGCATGGCCTGCCAGGCCTGTTTGATGCTCGCGGCGGCACTGTGAAAGGCCCGATCCTGTTCGGATTTGAGATCGAAGGCGCTGTCACTGCTGGCCTGTTGGGCATCGCCATTGGACCGGTCGACGCCGCCGATATTGTTCTCGGTCGAACCCTTGTCGGCGCTTTGCGGCGACGATGCGCTGTCAGTGACCACGTCCGATGACGATCCCGCCATCTTGGCCCCGGAATTGTCCAGCGCCGAACCGCCCATCACCCCGCCGGCGCCCGAACTGGACGTGCTGGCGGCGCTCGGGGCGAAGTAATCGGCCAGGCCTTCCTTCTGCTCGGGCGTCGTCATGCTGATCAGCCACATGAGCAGGAAGAACGCCATCATGGCCGTCACGAAGTCGGCATAGGCGATCTTCCAGGCGCCGCCGTGATGAGCGTGGCCCTTCTTTTTGACCTTCTTGATGATGATCGGCTGGTCGAAATTCGCCATTGCAGCTGCCCCTTCGGCGTCGCCTTACGCGGTTGCTGGCAGGTTGGCGGTCGCGGCCTCGACCTCGCTGAAGGTCGGACGCACTTCGCTCATCAGCGCCTTGCGGGCGAACTCGATCGCCATGACCGGCGGCTGGCCGCCGATATGGGCCAGCAGGCCCACCTTGAGCGACAGGTAATACTTGGATTCCGCCTCGTAGATATTCTTCATCGACTGGGCCATCGGACCGAAGAAGCCATAGGCGACGAACACGCCGAAGAATGTACCCACCAGCGCGCCGCCGATCAGGTGGCCCAGCACTTCGGGCGGTTCGGTGATGGCGCCCATGGTCTTGATCACGCCGAGCACGGCGGCCACGATGCCCAGGGCCGGCGTACCGTCGGCCAAAGCCTGCATGGCCGAAACCAGCCGCTCCTGCTCCTGGTGATGGGTTTCGAGTTCCTCGTCCATGAGCGCTTCCATCTCATGCACATTGTTCGATCCCATGGTCACCATGCGCATGTAATCGCACACGAATTCCACCGCATGGTGGTTCTTGGCAAAGCTCGGAAAGGCGTTGAACAGCGTCGAATTGTGCGGGTCTTCGATATGCGGCTCGATCCCCAGAATGCCCTTCTGCTGGATCAACTTATACATGGCGAATTGCAGGCCCAGCAGCTCCACATAGGCCGCCTTGTTGTATTTCGGGCCCCTGAACATCGTGCCGAACATTGAGGGCACGGCCTTGAGCACCGGGCCGCCATTGGCGATGATGAATGCACCGATCGCAGCGCCCAGGATGATGACGAATTCGAAGGGTTGCCAGAGCACCTCCACATGTCCGCCCATGGCCGAATAGCCGCCGAAAACGCAGGCAAAGACGGTGATGATACCGATGATCAGACGCATGGACGCAATACTCGCACTCGAACGCATTCTGCGTTTTTGGGACAATTCGGTCCCACGGACGCTGCCGGATAGTGCCGTTGCCGGGCTTAACATGGCGTGTATGGAATGCTGCGTGCTTGCGAAAACTTGCTTTCGCCATTTTGCTCGGGCAGGTCGAACGGGTCCCCATTTTCAGGAAACAGACATGCGCCTGTCTCTCGCCGCCACGCTCTCCATGTTGACCTTGTCCCTGCTGGCGAACCCGGCTCTCGCCCAGTCCGAGGAAGATGTCTGGAGCAATATCGAGACCATCCACGGCGATGCCGATGGCTTCTTTGCGCTCTACGGCGCCATGCAGGACATTGCCATGAGCGATGACCCGACGCTTCTGGCCGATTACGCGCTTTATCCGCTTCTGGTGAACGCCAATGGCGAGAGCTACGACGTCCTCGAGGCCCAGGACCTCATCGATGATTTCGACAGCCTGGTCTATCCCGAAACGCTCGACGCCCTGCTCACTCAGGATGTGGCCGATCTCATCGTCACGAGCGAGGGCGTCGGTATCGGCAACGGCGCGATCTGGGTCACCAATGTCTGCCTGGACGATGCCTGCGCCGAAACGCAATGGGGCATTCTCAGCATCAATAACTGATTGCTTTTGCGAAAAAAGAGCGGGCGCCCCTGACCTGCGCCCGCTCCTATCTTGGTGATTATCGGGCTCAGACCGTGCCGCGCTCTTTGCGCAGGCTCAGCACCTTGTCCACGTCCGCAGCCGAATGGCGCTCATAGAGGTGCTCGTCCTCCGGGCCGGTCGCCGCATTGACGCAGCGGCCGCGCTTGACCGCCTCGCGTGCATCCACCTGCTGGGCCCAGCGCAGCAGGTTCTTGTATTCCTGCACCTGCAGGAACTCCCCCGCATTATAGGCGCGGCCCAGCACCATGCCGCCATACCAGGGGAAGATGGCCATGTCTGCGATGGTGTATTCGCTTCCCGCGACGAATTCGTGCTCGGCCAATTGCCGGTCCAGCACATCCAGCTGGCGCTTGGTTTCCATCGCATAGCGGTTGATGGGATATTCGAGCTTCACCGGGGCATAGGCATAGAAATGGCCGAAGCCGCCGCCGACGAACGGCGCGCTGCCCATCTGCCAGAACAGCCAGTTGAGCGTCTCGGCCCGCTTGGCCACGTCTGTGGGCAGAAAGGCGCCGAACTTTTCAGCCAGGTAAACCAGGATAGAGCCGCTTTCGAACAGGCGGATCGGCTCTTTGGGGCCATGGTCGATCATGGCGGGGATCTTGGAATTGGGATTGATCTCGACGAAGCCCGAGCCGAACTGGTCGCCTTTGCCGATATTGATCAGATAGGCGTCGTATTCGGCATTGTGTCCGGCCGCCAGCAGCTCCTCGAGCATGATGGTGACCTTTTGCCCATTGGGCGTAGCCAGCGAATGCAGCTGCAGGTCATGGTCACCGCGCGGCAGCTTTGCCTCATGGGTCGCGCCGGCAATCGGCCTGTTGGTGCTGGCAAAGGCCCCCCCGTTCTCGGCGTCCCAGGTCCACACTTTCGGCGGCACATACTCACTCATCGCAAAGGCTCTCTGCTGGTCATGGATATGGCGACACTTCATCGCCTTGTGCCGATATAAGCACGTTTCCCCATCAAGGTAACCCCGCCCCTCCCGATTGCCACCACCCTTGCCCTCGGCTAAGGCTCCGGAATGAACAGTGCCCCTTTCGACATCTTTCTGGTGGCCACGCCCGGCCTTGACGTTCCGCTGGCGGCCGAGGCGCGCGACGCCGGCTTTGCGGGCACGCGCATCATCGAGGGCGGTGTCACCTTCTCGGGCACCTGGAGCGATGTCTGGCGCGCAAATCTCGTCCTGCGCGGCGCCACCCGCGTCTTGGCGCGTGTCGCCAGTTTCCGGGCGTTGCATCTTGCCCAGCTCGACAAGCGCGCCCGCAAGATCGACTGGGCCGAGATCCTTCGGCCGGACATTCCCGTTACCGTCGAAGCATCCTGCAAGCGCTCGCGCATCTACCATGACGGCGCGGCCGCCCAACGCGTGGCCAAGGCCATTGCCGAGACCATCGGTACGCCCACTGCGGAAGATGCCGATCTGCGCGTCATGGTCCGCATCGAGGATGATCTCGTCACCATCAGTCTCGACACCACGGGCGCCTCGCTGCACAAGCGCGGCTTCAAGGAGGCGGTGAACAAGGCCCCCATGCGCGAGACCATGGCCGCCATGTTCCTGCGCCAATGCGGCTACCAGGGGACCGAGCCGGTTCTCGATCCCATGTGTGGCTCGGGCACCTTTCCCATCGAGGCCGCAGAGATCGCGCTGGGCCTGCCCCCTGGCCGCAGCCGCGACTTCGCCTTCCAGTTGCTCCCCGGTTTCGATGCATCGAAATGGGCAGCCCTGCGGGATGGCAGCCAGGCCCGCCCAAGTCCCCTGCGCTTTCACGGCTCGGACCGCGATCCCGGCGCCATTCGCATGGCCGAGCAGAATGCGGCGCGTTCCGGCGTTGCGGCGTCCACATCGTTCGTGCAGCAATCCATCGAGGACCTGACTCCTCCCGAGGGTCCCCCGGGTCTGGTCATCGTCAATCCGCCCTATGGCAGCCGCATCGGCAGCAAGGGCCCGCTCATCACCCTGCACAAGACCTTGGGCACGGTGCTCAAGACGCGCTTCTCGGGCTGGCGCGTTGGCATCATCACGGCCGACAAACAGCTGGCCCAGGCGACCGGCCTTGCCTTCGAGCCTGCGCTTCCGCCGGTTCTGCACGGCGGCATACGGGTGGCGCTCTACCGCACCGCAGCGCTCTAGGCCGCCTGGCTGCCGATCGGCTCGGCAACGGTTTCGAGGCGTGCAAAGCCCCGCTTGAGCGCCGCATAGACCTCGGCGTCGATTGCGATCTCGACGTCCCGATCCATGATGGCAAAGGCGTCATGCACCGCCATTGCCTTGCGATAGGGCCGGTCTGCGGTCAGTGCGTCGAAAATGTCTGCCACCGTCACGATGCGCGTGTCGAGATCGATGGCCTCCCCGGCAATGCCATGCGGATAGCCCCGGCCGTTAAGCTTCTCGTGATGGTCGCCGGCAATGCGGGCCATGTCGGAAAATGCCGCGATCTTGGAGAGAATTTGCCGGCCGAGCTCGGGATGCTGCCGGATCTGCGCCCATTCATCGTCGTCCGGCTTGCCGTTCTTGTCGAGCACGCTGTTGGAGACCCCCAGCTTGCCGATATCGTGCAGCAAAGCCGCACGCTTGAGCCAGCGCCGCTGATCGGCAGAATAGCCCAGCTCTTCGGCGATCAGGTCGGCAAACAGCGAGACGCGGTCGCTGTGGCCGGCAGTAAACGGGCTCTTGGCGTCCACCACCTGCGCGAAGCCGGCAGCAATATCGTCCAGATAATCTTCGTCCACCCGCCGCGTCAGCGTCTTGGGTTCGAGATCGGCGACCTTTTCGGGCAGGTCATTGCCCAGCATCGGGCCCCAGAAACCTGAATCATGGCGCAGCTCGACCAGAGTTTCGACCATTTGCGGATCGAACCAGCGGCCGCTGCGCTCCTGTGCTTCGGCAATCGCCGCTTCGGCGCCACCGCGCATGAAGAACACATCCACGACCTGCGCAAGCAGCGCAATCCGGGCAAACAGCGAAATGTCCTGCCCTTGTTTGTGCAAGGGCTGGCCCGTACCGTCCCAGTGCTCGTCGAGGTCGAGAATGCCGTCGGCCACCGCGTCGGAAAACCGCATGCTGCGTGCAATCTCCGCCCCCCGCTGGCATCGGGTTTCGATCAGCTCCCGGGAGATTTCACCGCCATTGCGCGCAATATGCACCAGCGTTTGCAGCCGCTCGACAAAGCCCGAGCCGCGGGCGGTGTTGGCCAGAAGGAACCGCAGGATTTCCGGCAGCTTGGTGTCGACGACCTTGTAGGCATTCTTGAAGCTCAGATCGTCGGCCAGATAGAGCTTGCAGATGCGCGCAGCATTGGATGAACAGCCGATATCCTTGAGCAGCAGCGTGTAATAGAGGTCTGACAGCGCTCCTTCGCTCAGGCCCAGCTGCATCCCCACATGCATCCCGATCCAGCAACACCTCAGGCTATGGCCCACAGGCTGACCTTCCGTGATGTCCAGCGCATAGCTGAGCGCGCCGACCACTTCTGACAGCAGGATGACTTTGTTCTGGCTCATGACGCTTCTCCGTCCTGCCAGAATAAGCAAAATACCTTAAGCGAACGCTCTAGTGAAAAGCCGAATTTTCGCCCCGCCGCGCTGGGATGCGGACAATTTGAACCAAATGGTAACCATGCTGCCAGCCATGCGCGACGCGCATGCAACGAAGGACCCCGACCGACACTTTCCTCGTCAGTACCGCGTACAGAGGGGAAGCCACATGTCCACTAAGCCACGCATACTTGTCGTCGAAGACCAGCCGCTGCTCTTGCTCGACCTCATCGATCAGCTCGCCGAACTGGATTTCGACACCATGCCGGCGAGCAATGCGCGTGTCGCCGCGCACATGCTCGATGGCAATATCGACGCCCTCATCACCGATATTGAACTGGGTTCGGGTCCCACCGGCCTTACCCTGGCGCGCCTGGCCGCCGCCCGGCGTCCCGGGCTGCCGATCGTGGTCGTGTCTGGTGGCGTCACGCCCTCGCACCGTGACCTGCCTCCCGGCGCGGTCTTTGTTCCCAAGCCCTACAGGCTCGAAGAACTCCTCGACGCGCTTGAACGACAAGCCGTTGCACACGCAGCATGATTTTCTTGTCAGCGGTCCCCCACTTCCGCAACCTAAACATGGCCGTCGACTTATAGACGCGCACGAATTGCGTTTGGGGGATTGAATGCTCGGGGGCTTGATTGCTGGTTATGAACCCTACGTTGCGCTTGCCTTTGTTTTATTGACGTTTGCCGGCTTCCTGTTCGAGCGGCTCCCTCCCGAGGTAGTGGCTGCTGCAGGCGCCGCGCTCTTCGTCATCTTCGGACTGGTGCCCACTACCGATGTGCTGCAGGTCTTCTCCAACCCTGCTCCGCTCACCATCGCCGCCATGTTCATCCTCACCGGCGCGCTCGTGCGCACCGGCGTGCTCGAATGGCTTGTGGGAGGCATCATGGATCGCGCCGGCGGCCGTCCCTGGATGGCCATCCTCCTGCTCATGGCCGGCGCCGGATTGATCGCTGGTTTCGTCAACAATACGCCGGTCGTGCTCATCCTTATTCCGGTCGCCATCCGCATCGCCGGCAGTTTCGGGATCGCCTCGACCCGTCTCCTCATTCCGGTGTCCTATATTACCATCCTGGGCGGCACGCTGACCCTCATCGGCACGTCCACCAATCTGCTGGTCGACGGCGTCGCGCGGACCCGCGGGCTGGAGCCGTTCTCGATTTTCGAGATTACCCCAGTGGGCCTTGTCACCTTCGGCACGGGCGTGCTCATGCTGGCGTTGTTCGGCCGCTTGCTTCTCCCCGATAGGAAGGGCGAAGAAGCCCACTCCGTCGAGATCGAGGACAACCTCGAATTCATGTCGGAAATCGCCATCTCCGAAGAGGCTGCCCTGGCGGGACGTCCCTTGGGCGAAATCGCCACCTTCAAGCGACCGGGCCTGCGCATTCTCGGCATCAAGCGCAACAGCACCATCCTGCGCAGCGACCTTTCCGAGCAGCAGATCGAGAATGGCGACCGCCTCATCGTTGCCGCGACGACGTCCGAATTGCTCACTTTGCGCGACACGGCGGGCTTGCGCGTCGGCCAGCTGCGCACCGGCCGCCCACCCGAAGACCCGGTGGTCGTTGAAGCCGTTGTCGGCCCGCAGCGCTCCGTCATCGGTCAGCGCATCGCCCAGCTGTCCCTCGGCAGCCGTTTCGGGATACAGGTCCTGGGCATCCATCGGCACAAGCACCTGCCCGGCAAGGACCTCGGCACCGCCCTGCTCCGTCCGGCCGATCGCCTGCTCATCGAAGGACCCGCCATCGGCGTCGACCGCATGGCCGAGCAAGGCGTCCTCGCCTCGGTCAACCGCACCAGCGGCCGCGCCTTCCGTCCCTCCAAGGCGCCGATCGCCCTGATCGCGCTGGCCGCAGTCGTCGGGCTCGCCGCCTTCGGCATCATGGACATCTCCATCCTTTCCATGCTCGCGGTCGTGGCTATCCTGGTCCTGCGCTGCATTGACAGCGACGAAGCCTGGCGCACGCTCGACGGCGGCATTCTGGTGCTCATCTTCGCCATGCTGATCGTCGGTCTCGGGCTCGAAAAGTCCGGCGCGATCGAACTGGTGGTCGGCGCCTTCGCCCCAACCTTGTCGACATTGCCTCCGGTCTTGCTGCTCATCGCGGTCTATATGCTGACCTCGCTGCTTACTGAGATCATCAGCTCCAACGCGGTGGCAGTGATCATGACGCCCATCGTCATCACCCTGGCCCAGCAGGTCGGTGTTGATCCGCGCCCGCTTGTCGTCGCCGTCATGTTCGCGAGCAGCGCCAGCTTTGCCACGCCCATCGGCTACCAGACCAATACCCTGGTCTATGCCGCCGGCAATTATCGCTTCAGCGATTTCCTCAAGGTCGGCATTCCCATGAACCTCGTCGTCGGCCCCGCAACATGCGCCGCCATCTACTTCTGGTACGGGCTATAGGAGCGGAAGATGCAACTGCGCGGCCCTGGGCGCGTTCTTTAACCACAAGCAACTTTGCGAGGAGATTTCGAATGGATTGGAACCGCATTGAAGGCAGCTGGAAGCAGTTCTCCGGCAAGGCCAAGGAACAATGGGGCAAGCTCACCGACGACGATATTGCCCAGATCAACGGCAACCGAGAGCAGCTCGAAGGCAAGCTTCAGGAGCGCTACGGCAAGGCCAAGGACGAGGTCCGCAAGGAAATCGACGACTGGTCGACCCGCGTCTGATCGAAAAAAGCCCCGCTTCCGGCGGGGCTTTTTTTATGCCTTGAACTGCACGATCTGGATGAGATTGCCGCAAGTATCGTCAAACACGGCCATCATGACCGCGCCCCCGTCCATCGGCGGCACGGTGAAGACAACCCCCAGATCCACCAGCCTCTTATATTCTGCCGCGATGTCGTCGACCATGAAGGATGCCGCCGGAATGCCGTCGGCGACCAGCGCCGATTTGTAGGGCCCGACGGCCGGGTGCGAACTGGGCTCGAGCAGCAATTCGATGCCTTGTCCATCGTCCGGAGACACCAGCGTCAGCCACCGCGCGCCGCCCCCGAGATCGATGTCATGTTTGACGTCAAAGCCCAGAATGTCGCGGTAGAAATTCAGGGCCTCGGCCTGATTATCCACGAAGACGCTCGTCACATAGATCTTCATCGCTCAATGTCCTTTTGCAGGAGGGGATCTATCCAGCTGGCCTCGGCACGCCGCAGCGGATCCAGGTTCAGCCTGTGCAGTTTCGTTCGTCCCGACCAGGCTATCTGCACCAGCCCGGCTTTTTCCAGCACGTCCAGATGCTGGCTGATCGCCTGGCGCGTCATGGCCAACTGGCCTTGGGCGACGGCCGCGGCGCACAATTCGAACAGCGACTGTCCGTCGCGCTCAGCCAGGCGCTCGACGATCCGCCGTCTCGTGGGGTCCGCAAGCGCACGAAACACCAGATCCAGTTCATCGGCCATCGCGACAGGGGACATGCAAGGTTTTCATTGCATTTAGATATGCAAGCATTTACCTGCATGTCAAGCCATGGAGCGCTGGTCCTGGCCTCTGCTGCATCCGCATGGCCCGCCTGCTGCAACAAGCGCGTCTCCCCTCTTCCCTTTCCCGCCCTTCTCCGCTAAACCGCCCGCTTAACCACCATGTTCGGTCTTTTCCCCTGCGCTGCTGTGCTCAACGGCCACGCGGGTTTCGCACGGACGGGTGTATCCGGGCGATTCTTTCCCTCGCCCGCCCTAGTATGAAATAGAGCCAGAGCGAGCCCCGAATGCCGAAGCGTACCGACATCAAATCGATCCTCATCATCGGCGCGGGCCCCATCATCATCGGACAGGCTTGCGAGTTCGACTATTCCGGCACCCAGGCCTGCAAGGCGCTCAAGGAAGAGGGCTACCGGATCATTCTGGTGAACTCCAACCCGGCCACGATCATGACCGATCCGGACCTGGCCGACGCCACCTACATGGAGCCCATCACTCCCGAGGTGGTCGCCAAGATCATCGAAAAGGAGCGCCCCGACGCGCTGCTCCCCACCATGGGCGGCCAGACCGCGCTCAACTGCGCGCTCAGCCTTAAGAAGATGGGCGTGCTCGACAAGTTCAACGTCGAAATGATCGGCGCCGATTCCGAGGCCATCGACAAGGCAGAAGACCGCGAGCTTTTCCGCGATGCCATGAAGAAGATCGGTCTCGAAACCCCGCGCTCCATGCTGGCGCACAACACCATCGAGGCGCTTCAGGCGCTTGAGGTGATCGGCCTGCCCTGCATCATCCGCCCCAGCTTCACCCTGGGCGGAACCGGCGGCGGCATTGCCTATAACCGCGAAGAATATCTCGCCATCTGCGAAAGCGGCATCGACGCGTCGCCCACCAACGAAGTTCTTGTCGAGGAAAGCGTCCTCGGCTGGAAGGAATTCGAGATGGAGGTTGTCCGCGACAAGAAGGACAATTGCATCATCGTCTGCTCGATCGAGAACATCGATCCCATGGGCGTCCATACCGGGGACTCGATCACCGTCGCTCCGGCCCTGACGCTGACCGACAAGGAATACCAGATCATGCGCGACGCCTCGCTGGCGGTGCTGCGCGAAATCGGTGTCGAAACCGGCGGTTCAAACGTCCAGTTCGGCATCAATCCCAAGGACGGCCGCATGGTCGTCATCGAGATGAACCCGCGCGTCTCGCGCTCCTCCGCCCTCGCCTCCAAGGCCACCGGCTTCCCCATCGCCAAGGTGGCCGCGCGCCTGGCCGTGGGCTACACGCTCGATGAACTCGAAAACGACATCACCGGCGGCGCCACCCCGGCCTCGTTCGAACCCACCATCGATTATGTCGTCACCAAGATCCCGCGCTTCGCCTTTGAGAAATTCCCCGGCGCCGACAATCGCCTGACCACCTCCATGAAGTCGGTCGGCGAAGCCATGGCCATCGGCCGCACCTTCCAGGAATCGCTGCAGAAGGCCTTGCGCTCGCTCGAAACCGGGCTGACCGGCCTCAACGAGGTCGGCATTCCCGGCATCGGTGAGGGCGAGGACAAGAACGCCATCAAGCAGGCTCTGGGCACCGGCACGCCGCAGCGCCTCCTCCACGTCGCCGAGGCCATGCGCCTGGGCGTTTCCAACGAGGATATCTTCGAGGCCTGCAAGATCGATCCCTGGTTCCTCGAGCAGATGCGCGGCATCGTCGACATGGAAGCCAAGGTCAAGGAATTCGGCCTGCCTCAGGATGCCGCCAACCTGCGCCTGCTGAAATCCATGGGCTTCTCCGACGCGCGCCTGGCCCAGCTCGCAGGCCTCAAGGCCTCCGATGTGCGCAAGCTGCGCCACAGCCTCGCCGTGCGCCCCGCCTATAAGCGCATTGATACCTCCGCGGCCGAGTTCGCCTCGCCCACGGCCTATATGTATTCGACCTATGAAGCTCCCTTTGCCGGCCAGGTCGAGGACGAAGCCCGCCCGTCCGACCGCAAGAAGGTCGTGATTCTCGGTGGCGGCCCCAACCGCATCGGCCAGGGCATCGAGTTCGACTATTGCTGCTGTCACGCCGCCTTCGCGCTTTCGGACGCGGGCTACGAGACCATCATGGTCAACTGCAATCCCGAAACCGTCTCCACCGACTACGACACCTCCGACCGTCTCTATTTCGAGCCGCTTACCGAAGAGGACGTCATCGAGATCCTGCTGACCGAGAAACAGAAGGGTACGCTCCATGGCGTCATCGTGCAGTTCGGCGGCCAGACCCCGCTGAATCTGGCCGAGGCCGTGCAGAAGGCCGGGGTCCCGATCCTCGGCACCCAGCCCGACGCCATCGATCTGGCCGAAGACCGCGACCTGTTCATGAAGCTCTTGAACCGTCTCGAGCTGACTCAGCCCAAGAACGGCATCGCCTACAGCCTCGAACAGTCCCGCCTCGTTGCCGAGCGCCTGGGCTATCCGCTGGTCATCCGCCCGTCCTACGTGCTGGGTGGCCGCGCCATGGCCATCGTGCATTCCGCCAAGGAATTCGAGAGCTACATCCAGGATACGCTGACCGGCCTCGTGCCGCCCGATATCCTCCAGCGCTATCCCAATGACCGGACCGGCCAGATCAATTCGGTTCTCTCCGATAATCCGCTGCTGTTCGATGCCTATCTCTCGGGCGCCATCGAAATCGACGTCGACGCCCTTTGCGACGGCAAGGACGTGTTCGTGGCCGGCATCATGGAGCATATTGAGGAAGCCGGCATTCACTCCGGCGACAGCGCCTGCTCCCTGCCCCCGCGCTCGCTTTCCCCCGAGGTGATTGCCGAGCTCAAGCGCCAGACCACCGAGCTTGCCTTCGCGCTCAAGGTGGGCGGCCTGATGAACGTGCAGTTCGCCTATAAGGATGACACGATCTACCTCATCGAAGTAAACCCGCGCGCCTCGCGCACCGTGCCTTTCGTGGCCAAGGTGATCGGCGAACCCATCGCCAAGATCGCCTCGCGCATCATGGCCGGCGAGACGCTGGCCAGCTTCAATCTCGTCGAAAAGAAGCTCAAGCACATCGCCGTCAAGGAAGCCGTCTTCCCGTTCAACCGCTTCCCCGGCGTCGACACGGTTCTGGGACCGGAAATGAAATCGACCGGCGAGGTCATCGGCCTCGACACCGATTTCGCCATGGCGTTTGCCAAGTCGCAGATGGGTGCGGGCCAGAAAGTGCCGACCTCGGGCAAGGCGTTCATCTCGGTGCGCGACGAAGACAAGCAATATATCGTCGATATGGCGCGCCATCTCGTCGAGGCAGGCTTTGAAATCCTCGCCACTGGCGGCACCCAGCGTTACCTCAGCGACAACAACGTGCCCGCCACCAAGATCAACAAAGTGCTCGAAGGGCGTCCGCACATCGTCGACTCCATGAAGAATGGCGGCGTGCAGCTGGTCATCAACACCACCGACGGGCTGAAGTCGATCAGCGACAGCCGCGACATCCGGCGCACCGCGCTGCTCGCCAAGATCCCCTATTACACCACGATCGACGGTGCCCTGGCCGCCGTGGAAGGCATTGTCGCCCTCAGCAACGGCTCCCTTCAGGTGCGCGCCCTGCAGGATTACTTCGCGGCCTGATTATGAACCCTGAGGCCTTCTTCTCCTTGAGGGAGAAGGCTTCAGGGTGGCGGCGGAGGGGGCTTTCACGAAAGTCTCCCGCAAACTAGAATGCTCTCCATGAAGATCGCAGACCGAACAAACAGCATCGCGTTCCCCCGCGCCTGACACGCGCAAGGAACGCCGACCAACCGGTTCAGCGCCGGCGTCTTTACGTGCGCGCTGTTTGTTGTCTCGACCTTCATGGATCAATCATGTCCAATTATTTCGCCAGCCCGTTCCTTGGCATTCCGCTCGACCGCCAGGTCACCAACCCCAATATCGTCGTCGGCCGCTACAGCTATTATTCGGGCTATTATCACCGCCATTCCTTCGATGATTGCGCCCGCTACCTGATGACCACGCCCGGCGTCGACCGGCTGATCATCGGCGCATTCTGTTCCATAGGATCGGGCGCCGCCTTCATCATGGCCGGCAATCAGGGCCACCGGAACGACTGGGTATCTACATTTCCCTTTGCCTTCGTGCCCGACGCCCCCGAATTTACCGGCGCGAACAACGCTTTCCAGCCGGCAGGCGATACCGAAATCGGCAGTGACGTCTGGATCGGTGCTGAAGCGATCGTCATGCCTGGGATCAAGATCGGCCACGGTGCGGTCATTGGCACCCGCGCATTGGTAACCAGGGATGTCGAGCCCTACACCATCGTCGGCGGCAACCCCGCCCGGCCGATCCGCAAGCGCTTTGCGGATGAACACATTGCCATGCTGCTGGAAATGGCTTGGTGGGACTGGCCGATCGAACGCCTCACACAAGCCATGCCGCTTCTGACGACAGGCGACATCGCGGCGCTCCACAGCATGTGGCGTAATGCGTGAATAACGGGGGAGGCGGTCAAAAACCGTCTCCCCTTTCAGTCATCTTCGGTACAGGTTGCAGGCGATATCCAAGGCCAACGACTTATCGGGGGACGATATGGACCGCTTTGCCCTTCTCTTGGCCGCCTTTCTGGGCACAACCGGCCTTGCCCATGCGCAAGGCATGGACGCCGACATTGCCGCTTTCATCAATGCACCCGGTTTCGACGCCATCGACACCGTGCCGCTCGAAGTCGAGCTGGCCCAGCAATGGCTCGATACCGACAGCATCACTCCCGGTGGCCTTGTGGGCCCGCTCGAAAAGGCCATGCTCATTGCCGACCAGGCCATCGACGCAACCCGCACGCGCACCGCGATCGCCTATGGCGAGATTGTTGACGAGGAGGATGGGGCGCCCCTGCCCTACAGTTTCGTGGAAGTGCGCCATTACAATCTCGGCCAGGTCATCCGTGCGGAGGCCATCGGCGCATTCGGCGAGGACGACGTTGCCGATCCTCAAGCCTTCGGCCTTGGCGAGCACAGGGCCTGGCGCTTCGTCTTCCGCCCCATGATGGGCAATACGGCCATGCTGCTCGATGCCAGCATGCGGATCATTTCGGACGAAGAGGCCGCGGGCGACGATTGCTCCGGCCGGCCCTGCCTTGATCCATCGGCCGGCTTCGACGACCTCGCCGACTGGGCCGAAATCCAGGGCAAGATTCCCACCTGGCCGCCGCTCTATCCCACCCAGACCGGCGAGATCAGCGCTCCGGCTTTCGCCATTTCCCGCCTGGCGGTCCTGGGCTTCTGGGCCAATGCCGAAAACGGCTATTACCAATGGACGGGCGGCGAACATCCCGAGGCAGCCCAGGGCGTCGAGCCCTATCGCTTCATCGCCATCGACCGGGATCTGGGACAGGAAAGCGCCATCGACACCGTCTGGCGGGAAACCGCGCTCAACGATGACGAGCTCTTCGCCATTTCCTTCCGCCAGATCGACGTGGCCGGACAGATCGCCCTGATGCGGGCCCGCGAAACCCGCTAGTTCGGCAGGGGCCGCCTGATCTGCGGCAGGCCCAACGATACCACCCGCAGACCCGCGACGCGCTCGAGCACCATGGCGAGCGCGATCGTGCGCACCATCATCGCGGCAGCGCTCGCCATTGCCGCGCCGACGATGCCGACAAGAGGCACGAGCGCAAAGGACAGCGCCAGCGTCACGCCGAGCACCGCGAGCCCGACGAAAATACCCGCACGCTGCTTTCCCAGCACGATCAGCGCTTCCCCCGCCTGCCCCGCCATGGCGCGGATGACCAGCCCGAGGCCAAGCACCGCCATGACCCCATAGCCGGCCAGAAATTCCTCGCCGAAGGCCCCGAGCAGGACAGGCCCGGCCAGGAGCGCCACGGCGACGGCGGCAAGCGTCGCCCAGAAGGTCAGCCGCGAACTTGCCAGCACGCTGTCCTGCAGCGCGGCGCGGGAACGTCCTGCCAGATCGAGCGCGAAGCGTCGCCCGGCGACCAGCGTCATGGCATAGGCAACGAACCCGGCAAGGGCCAGGCTTCGCGCTGCCGCAAAATAGATGCCCACCGCCTCCGGCTCTGCCAGAAGGCTCAGCACCAGCACATCGCCATAGCCGATAAGATCGTCGAGCCCGGACAGCAGCAGCAGGGGCAGCGAGGCCATCAGCCAGAGGCGCCTCTGCCCGGGCCGCACCGGGCGGCGTCCGGGCGCAAGGCGCCGCAGCCGCCCCGCCAGAACCAGCGCCAGCCCGGCCGTCACCACGCCCATGGAGCCGATGAGGACGGCGCCGACCACCGGCAGGGTCAGCGGCACGCCCGACGCGCTGACCAAGATGCAGCCCATGCCGATGAGGATCGGCCGCAGCACATAGACGGGCACGGCAGCGAGGCGAAACCAGCCGAAACTGCGCGCCACCCCTTCGAGATAATATTCCATGGCCAGGAAGGGCAGCCCCAGCGCCACAAGCAGGATTGTCAGGCCCGGCCCCGCCTCGATGCCGAACAAGAGCGCGGCCGCGATGGCCCCAGAGGCCAGCACGAGACTCGCGCCGAAGACGCAGGCCATGCCGAACCGCCAGTAATTGCCCAGCGCCGCCAGATGCCCGCGCATCTGGTAGCGCGGCAGAAAGCGGATACTGGATTCGGCAAAGCCCAGCGCGGCAAAACTGCCCAGTGCCAGCATCCACGTCCAGAGCGTGACAAAGCCGCCATAGCCCTCCGCCGGCATCAGCCGCGCCAGCAGCACCTGCAGCGCGAAGACAAGACCGGCGCTCAGCACGCGGATGGCAAGGGCGATAATGGCGTCCAGCGTGCCGCCGGGCGTGCTAAACATAGAGCAACAGGCAGACGCCAGGCCGCAACACATGCCCTGCCCGCTCGACCATGACCGGCCATTGCCCATGCAGGCGCTTCAGCGCGGGGCGCAGTCTGGGCAGCCACGCGCACGCATAAAGCCGCCCCTTCCAGCTCAGCGCCTCGGCCCGGGCGGTCACCGCAATGGCCGTGTTGGTCCAGCTCGCCTTGTAATCGGCCGGATTGATCAGCAGGTCATAGGCCTTGATGCCGTTGTCAATGAGCCAGCCTACCGTCAGATCCATCTGCACCTTGCCTGGCGAGAGATCACGCAGCGCCCAGTCGAAGCCGCCGATATAGGCGTAGTAATGCCCGTTGCGCAGCATCCCGAGCTCGAGGGCCACCACCCGGTCGCCGGCCCGCAGCACCGAGAGGCACGCCCCGCTCAGGCTGTCGCGATCGCCCTCGAGATTGGCCAGGAAATCCTCGTAGCCCGGCATGGAAAAGCCGACGCTGACGCGCCCGGTCTCGGCGATCCAGCGCCGCTTCATCTCAGCGCAAAGCCGCACCAGCTTCCTGAACTGGGCATCGCCCGGCCAGAGCACCTCGAAGTGCAGCTCGCCCAGCCGCGCCAGGTGATTGCGCCGGCGATTGCGATTGCGCTTCTGCAATTTGCCCAGTTGGGACGTATAGTGCTCGGAGGACTCGAAGTGCGATAGGTCCAGCATCGAGGCCATATTCGCCGAGCCTTCGACCTCAGGCTTGTCGGCCAGGATCTGCGCCAGCACCGACCCTTCCGGAACGGCCCGCGAAATGGTCACGTCGCAGCCGGCGGCGCGGATCTCATCGCGCAGATATCGCGACATCTCCGAAACGGGCAGCACATCGGGCCGCACCAGCACACCGCAATATTGGCTATGCGGCGCGCCCAGCGTCTCTAGCCGTTGGATGCCCGCCATGTCCACGATCATGCGCGGCCAGACGGCAATCAGCAGGTCGCCGTCCCACAGCGTGACCACATAGGGGCGATGCTTCCCGCTCCTGCCGAATTCGGCGACCCAGTTGCGGCACCAGTCGAAGCTTTGGAAGTAGACCAGAGGATCGGCACAAAGGCGCTCGAGCGCACGCCAGTCGCACGCAATGGCATCGATATCCTCGAGCGTTCTGAGCACACGACTGACGATTTCGCCCCTTGGCCGCACTGAAAAATTCCCCCGCATCGCCTCATGACTAGCGTTGCAAGGATAAAGATGACGTTGCTTGCGGCGGTAAACAAAGGCTTTCGCCCGGCTTGGTAAAGAGAACTAGTGTTCGCGCCCGGCAAAGAACTTTCCGACCACGTCGAGCGCGATCGCGACATCGGCATCGTCGATATCAAGGTGAGTGACCCAGCGTTGCTGGCCGTAGCGACCGGTCACGCCGATTCCATGGTCCGCCAGATGCGAAGACAGCTGCGCGCCGATCTGGGTATCCATGTCGACCCAGACGATATTGGTCTGCGGACTGCTGACTTGGAGCGCCTCGTGGCGCGCCAGCCCCTCCGCCAGCACATGCGCACGGCGATGGTCGTCGGCGAGCCGGTCGACATGGTGATCGAGGGCGTATAGCCCGGCTGCGGCCAGCAACCCGGCCTGGCGCATGCCGCCGCCCAGCATCTTGCGATGGCGCCTGGCCGTCTCGATGAGCGCGGCCCGCCCCACCAGCACCGAACCGACCGGCGCGCCCAATCCCTTGGAAAGGCAGATCGAGACCGTGTCGAAAGGTGCCGCGAAGTCCTTGATCGCGACCCCCAGCGCCACACAGGCATTGAATGCCCGCGCGCCATCGAGATGGAGGCCAAGGTCGTGCTTGCGCGCCAGCGCTGCGACGGACTGCATATAGTGCATCGGCAGGACGCGCCCGCCAAAGGTATTTTCGAGCGCGATCACCCGCGTCGTGGCAAAATGGTTGTCGCCGGCCTTGATCGCTGCTTCGATATCGGCGAGCGCCATCGTCCCGTCCGGCTGGTGCGCGATCGGCTGGGGCTGGATGGAGCCCAGCACCGCCGCCCCGCCTGCTTCATACTTGTAGCAATGCGCATTCTGGCCGGCGATGAACTCGTCGCCCCGTCCGCAATGGCTCATCAGGGCCAGGAGGTTGGACTGGGTCCCGGTGGGCACGAACAGGGCCGCATCCTTGCCCAGCATCTCCGCCATGCGCTGCTCCAGCGCGTTGACGCTAGGATCGTCCCCGAAGACGTCGTCGCCCACTTCCGCCGCGGCCATGGCCGCGCGCATCGCAGCGTCGGGCTTGGTGACGGTATCGGAGCGAAAGTCGTGACGGATCATCTTTGAGCCTCATGAAAACCGGGACTGGCTTTGTGCCAAGCCCGGACCGCTTTGGCTAGGCCGCGACGTCGCCGCCATCTTCTCCGTCATTGGCCGCACTGAGCTCCAGGGCCGGCTTGCGCGCGACCACGAGTATGCCGGTAATCGGCGCGCCGCGGTCGAACCGCAGGATGGCGGTTTCGAAGCGCAGGATGTCGAGCCCCGCCACCACAAGGGCGTCGCGCGTTGCGGCAATGCCATGAGCATAGCGCAGGCTCGGCCGCAGGAAGACGTCCTCATCCCCGTCATGGGCTTCGAGCGAAAAGGCCACGAGCCCCCCGCCCCTGAGTGCCGGGACCAGCGCCGTCAGCACCGGTCCCAGGGCGCCGCAATAGATCAGCACGTCGGCCGCGGTGACGAGGTCGGCATCCGCCCGGCGCGCATTGAGCGAAGCGACCAATTCGGCCTTCTGCAGGCTGTCATAGATATTCTTGCGAGCCGTTTCCGCGATCATGGCCGCAGAAATGTCTATGCCCTCGAGCACCCGCACGCGCTCGCGCAGCCGCGCTCCCATCAGTCCCGTGCCGCAGCCGAGGTCCAGCGCCTTGTCGAACCCCGTCAAACCCAGCCGCGCCATTTCCTCCTGGATCAGCGTGTCGAGCAGTTCCGGCACCCGATAGCCGAGCTTGCCGACCAGGGCGTCTTCGAACTTGGGTGCATATTGGTCGAACAGCGCCTCGACATAGCCCACGGCCGTGCCGTCGCCCGCCGGGCCGGCCTTGTGGGCTGCCAGTTTCAGCCGGGCGCCGAACAATCCCTCGTCGTCCAGCGCCTCGAGGCGACGCCAGGCCGCGATGGCCGCTGCCACGTTGCCTGCTTTCTCCTCGTAGCTGCCCAGAAGGTCCCAGGCGGCAGCCCAGTCGGGCGCCAGCTCCAGCGCCTGCCCGATGAGGTCGATTGCGGCGGAATAGTCGCCGCCTTCTGCCAGCATGCGGGCATAATCCACGCGCCGGTCGGCGATCAGGTCGCCGGAGGAAAAAGACGCCTTGCTCAAGACGATTGGCTTTCGAGAAGACCGGCCCCTTTGGCACGGCGGCGGGGATTTGACGCAAGAGCGGGGAAAACGCAAGTAAAATGCAGCGGCGTACGCATCTGGCGCATTTGCGCCCTTTCAACATGCCTCGAATGCTCTAGAATATGGACATTGTCGGCGGAGCCAGGTGCACCGGCATTGCCTCATCCGGCCTCATGGCCGGCCCGCTTTTCTCCGGCGGGAAATCTTTTGATCCAACCTGTTTGGCCTCGCCAGAGCACCCGCTTTGCCGAGCCTGTTGTCGTGCCCACGCGACATATTGATGCCTTGTAAATTTCAGGCTAGGCTCCAGCATCGAATATTGCGGCCGACCGATCTGAACACGCGAATGCAATTCGCTATTGCTGACGTCATCTTCCGAGATTTCGATATCACATTGGGCTCAGCCGGGTGCACGGCGGAGCCCTACCAGCAGCGACTGCACGAGGGAACGCGCATTATGGCAACTGGCACCGTTAAATGGTTCAACGGGCAAAAGGGTTACGGCTTCATTCAGCCGGATGAGGGTGGGGCGGACGTGTTCGTCCATATTTCGGCTGTCCAGCGCTCCGGCCTCAACGGCCTGGACGAAGGCCAGAAGGTGACCTACGAGATCGTCAAGGACAAGCGGACCGGCAAGTCCGCCGCCGACAATCTCACTGCCGCCTGATCAGAACGACGACATCGTCACGGGCGCGCCTCCTCGGGGGCGCGCCCTTTTGTTTGCCCCTCCTAGTCGGCCGGTTCGATGCGCATGAGCGCGCCATTGGCCGCATCGGTGAGGATGTAGATCACCCCATCGGGACTGATCCGTACGTCGCGGATCCGGCCAAGCTGCCCATCGAACAGGCGCTCCTCGCCCACGACCTCGTCGCCCTCCATGTCCAGCCGGATCAGCATGTTGCCGCTGAGACCGCCTGTAAGCAGGTCGCCCTCCCATTCGGGCAGCAGGCTGCCTGAATAGAAAGCCAGCCCGGACGGGGATATCGATGGCGTCCAATAATGCAGCGGCTGTTCCAGCCCCTCCTGCTCCTGACCCACACCGATCGGCAGGCCGCTATAATCGCGTCCATAGGTGATGATCGGCCAGCCGTAATTGCGTCCACCCTCGACCCTGTGCAGGGCATCGCCGCCCTGCGGCCCGTGCTCGACGAGAAACAGCGCCCCATCGTCCGGGCGCAATGTCGCCCCCTGCGGATTGCGATGCCCGATGCTCCAGAAGGCCTCGGCCCATCCCTCCAGCCGCGGATTGTCTGCAGGAATGCCGCCATTGGGATCGATCCGCACCACGCCTCCAGCCAGGTCCGCCTCGTCCTGCGCCCGGTCCATCGTCCCCCGGTCGCCCAGCGTCACGAACAGGTTTCCGTCCTGCCCCACCACGATGCGCGAGCCGAAATGGCGGTTGGAATTGTCGTAATTGTTCATCCGGAAGATCACTCTCTGGTCTTCAAGACGCCCGGCGTCGCCTTCGAGCACCAGTCGCGCAGCCATCACCGCCGTGCCGGTGCCGCGCTGGCGGCCGGCCGACGCGGCCGGCTCGGCAAAGCTCATGTAGATCGTGCCGCTCTCGGCAAAATCGGGCGCCAGGACCACGTCGAGCAAACCGCCCTGGCCGCGCGCCACCACCTCGGGCACTCCGCTGACCCCGAAACGTGCCCCATCGGCGCCGATCACCAGCATTCGTCCAGGCCGCTCGGTGACGAGGAAGCGCCCATCGGGCAGGAAGGCCAGCGCCCAGGGATGCTCGAGACTATCGGCGACCACGCTCGCCACCAGCGCGCCCGCGCTGCTGTCCACGCTCTGCGCCAGGGCCGGCATCGCCATCGCCCCTCCTGTCGCCAGCGTGAGGGAAAGCGTCAGAGCGCGAATGAGCATGGTCCTGCCTTTCTTCTGGCAATGGCGCGACCGCCATTGCAATGCCATGTGGAGTGCTTACCTCAAGTGTCACCACCGGCTTGACCACAACGTGGCAGCCGGGCAAGCTGGATGACATCTTCCTGAAAACTTGTCGTGAAGCATTGGCCGAACGAAGCGTGGCAGGGAGAGGTCATGCCGGGCGGCATTGCCCGCCGGCACCAGTTTCGTTTCGTGTCGCGGCCCCGGGAGGCTGGCCGCGCACTGTTTTTTATTTTGCCGAGCCGATTGGAGGCAGGACGATTATGGACAAGATCCCGATGACGGTTCAGGGGCACAAGGCTCTTTCGGCCGAATACGATCACCGCACTCAGAACGAGCGTCGTCGGATCATCGATGCCATCTCCGAAGCCCGCGCCCATGGCGATCTTTCCGAGAACGCCGAATATTCCGCCGCCAAGGAACAGCAGAGCCTCAATGAAGGCCGCATCCAGGAACTCGAATCCATGCTGGCCCTGGCCGACATCATCGATGTGTCAAAGCTGAGCGGCAGCAAGGTCAAGTTCGGCGCCACGGTCACTTTCCTCGACGAGGACACCGAGGAAGAAAAGACTTATCAGGTGGTCGGCGATCCCGAGGCCGATGCCTCGGCCGGGCGCATCTCGATTTCTTCGCCCATCGCCCGCGCCATGATCGGCAAGGAAGAGGGCGATTCGTTCGAGGTCGCCGCGCCGGGCGGCGCCCGCAGCTACGAGATCGTCAAGATAGAGTATATCTGACGCCTAAAAATTGGGCGCGACCCCAATATCCTGTGTCTTTCCTGTACACTCCCGCGAGCATCTGCTCAGCGGGAGTGAGTTTGCCTTGAAACATTCCCGCTTCGCCTCTTAACTAGGGGCAAGGGAGAAGTCCTGTCTTTGGGAGATGCGTTGCGATGCACGCAAAAGTCGTCATCATCGGTTCTGGTCCGGCCGGCTACACCGCCGCCATCTACGCGGCGCGGGCCATGCTCGAGCCGCTGATGATCCAGGGCCTGCAACCGGGCGGCCAGCTGACCATCACCACCGATGTCGAGAATTATCCCGGCTTTGCCCACGTCATCCAGGGCCCATGGCTCATGGACCAGATGAAGGCGCAGGCCGAGCATGTCGGCACGCGCATCGTCAACGACATCATCACCTCGGTCGATCTCGACCGCCGCCCCTTCGTGCTGCACGGTGATAGCGGCGACACCTATACCGCCGACAGCCTCATCATCGCCACCGGCGCCCAGGCCAAATGGCTGGGCCTGCCTTCCGAGCAGAAGTTCCAGGGCTTCGGCGTCTCGGCCTGCGCCACTTGCGATGGCTTCTTCTACCGCGGCAAGCAGGTGCTCGTCGTCGGCGGCGGCAACACGGCGGTCGAGGAAGCGCTGTTCCTCACCAATTTCGCCGAGAAGGTCATCGTCGTGCATCGCCGCGATGAATTCCGCGCCGAGCGCATTTTGCAGGACCGCCTGTTCAAGAATCCCAAGATCGAGGTCCGCTGGAATACCGAGGTCGTCGAAGTCGGGGGCGCGCCCATGCCGCCTTCGGTCAATACAGTCACCCTGCGCAATCGCCTCAGCGGCGAGACCTATGAGCAGCCGATCGACGGTGTCTTCGTCGCCATCGGTCACGCCCCGGCCACCTCCATCTTTGCCGGCAAGCTCGACATGAAGGCCGGCGGTTATCTGCAGGTAAAGCCCGGCACCACCGAAACCAACATTCCCGGCGTCTTCGCGGCCGGCGACGTGACCGACGACATCTATCGCCAGGCGGTCACCGCTGCGGGCATGGGATGCATGGCGGCTCTCGACGCCGAGCGCTTTCTGGCAGAACATGAGCTGGCGGAAGCGGCGGAATAGGACTGCGACAGGATGACCGAGGGAAAATCCCACACCGTCACAATTGCTGCGTCCATTTCGACTAAGGCGGCGCACACGGTTCGACCTGGCTGAACGATAACGAAGAAGGCGTCATGAAAATGCTCGACTGGGACAAGCTCCGGATTTTCCACACGGCCGCCGAGTCGGGCTCCTTCACCCACGCCGCCGAAAAACTGGGCATGAGCCAGTCGGCGGTCAGCCGCCAGATTTCGGCCCTCGAGGACGATCTGGGCCTCAAACTGTTCATCCGCCATGCGCGCGGCCTCGTGCTGACCGAGGTGGGTGAGCAATTGTTCCGCACCGCGCACCGCATGCATTGGGAACTCCAGCAGGTCGAGACGCAGATGTCCGAGAGCCAGGACATCCCCACCGGCCCGCTCATCGTCACCACCACTGTGGGTATCGGCTCCACCTGGCTGTCCTCGCGGCTCGATGAATTCCTCAAGCTCTACCCGCTGATCCAGCTCGAAATCCGCCTCAACGATGCCGAGCTCGACCTTGCCATGCGCGAGGCCGACGTGGCCATCCGCCTGCACCGTCCCAACCAGTCGGAAATGATCCAGCGCAAGCTGTTCACGGTCCATAACCACTTCTATGCGTCCAACAGCTATGTCGACGAAAACGGCATGCCCTCCTCGGCCGAGGATCTGGACAATCACCGCATCATTTCCTTCGGCGAACCGGTCCCTTCCTATCTGGGCGACATCAACTATCTCGAGCGCATGGGCCGCTCCGATTCCAGCCCGCGCCGCGCTGCCCTGCGGGTCAATGCCATCTACGGCATGATGCAGGCCTGCCGTGCTGGCATCGGCATCGCCATGCTGCCCGCCTATGTCACCGAAAAGGAAGATGGCCTCGTCCAGGTCCTGCCCGAGATCGAGCTGCCCGCCTACGAAGCCTATTTCGTCTATCCGCCGGCTCTGAAGAATTCCAAGCGCGTTGGCGTCTTCCGCGACTTCCTGGTTTCCAAGGCCCGCGAGTGGAGCTTCTGACCGCGCCATAGGCCAGATCGGAGCGCCACGAGCAGATGCCCCGGATCACCACCATCGCCCTCGATGCCGACGACACGCTCTGGCAGAACGAGCAATTCTTTCGGCTGACCGAGCAGCGCTTCACCGCCCTGCTGCGCGACTATAGCGACGCACCCGACCTGACCGAGCGCCTGATCGCCGCCACCACCCGCAATCTCGCCTTCTACGGCTTCGGCGCCAAGGGCTTCGCCCTCTCCATGGTCGAGACCGCCCTTGAGGTCACCGATCACCGCGTGCCGGGCAAAGTGATCGCCGAGATCATGGCCGCCGGGCGCGAGCTGCTCAGCTTTCCAATCGAAACCCTGCCCTATGTGGACCAGACGCTGGACCTCCTGCAACAGCGCTATCGCCTGATCCTCGTCACCAAGGGAGACCTCTTTGACCAGGAGCGGAAACTGGCGGCTTCTGGCCTCGCCGACTATTTCGCCGCCATCGAAGTCGTCTCCGACAAGACCGAAGCGGTCTATCGCCGTATCTTCGAGCGACACACCGAAGGGGCGGCGCACACGGTCATGGCAGGAAATTCGCTCAAGTCCGACATTCTGCCGGCCCTGGCCGCCGGCGCCGCCGCCATCTACGTGCCGCATGACCTCACCTGGTCCTATGAGCATGCGGAGGAACCGCAGGATCAGCCGCACTATGCGCGCATCGATCATTTTGGCCAATTGCCCGACGCCGTGGCCCGTTTCGAGGCCATGCCGTGAGCCAACGCCTGTGACAGCCTGCCACACCGCACCTCACTGCCGTTGAAATTATTGGGAAAATTGCTGTCGCATGCGCTCAGGGCATGGCTGGCATGATCGCACCCGGATTGGCGAGTCAGCAGACCTCACCTATATCCCCCGTCATCACAGCGGGTGTTTCTCCTCCCTCCCTTGCGCCCGCTGCGTTCCCTCCTGACAGGTTCCTGACCTGTCCCCCTTGGGCTCCGCTCTCCCCTCGAGCGGGGCCTTTCTTTTTGACTTTTTTCAGGTGCCAGCCTTGCAAAAACGCATGGCTGACATGTCGATCCCGGGATTGTCTAGCAAGTCAGTAGAGTTCATATAGGGGGCGTTGCTGAGGCGCGCTCCGATCTCCTCCTCCCTTCGGACCCCGTATCGCAACACTGGACTGCGGATCATCTCCTCCTCCCTTGATCCAAGGTCCATCGGCAGAGCGCATATCCTCCTCCCTTGCTCTCTGCCCCACTTTCGATTTGGCTTCGGCCCAGTCATCAGGCCCTATCTTCGGATAGGGCCTCTTTTTTTTGCCCAATCCGCCAACCTGTCCCCTCTCTGTCATCCTGCCTATTAAATGGACAGATTGACGCTGTGCCTAATGCATAGCTGGCATGACGAGCTATGCATTGCTGACCAAAAGGTCAAAATCTATATTGGCTTTGTCGCTGCGACGCCGCTCCGTAACCTCCTCCCTCGGACCCGCGTTGCCGACACCGAGTTGAAACCGAATCCTCCTCCCTCGGTTTTGGCTCACCGGTCTGGCGCTAATCCTCCTCCCTAGCGCGAGGCCCTACTTGCGATTTGGCTTCGGCCCTATCAAAGGCTCCAACTTCGGTTGGAGCCTCTTTTTTTGCCCGCACCTTGGGCAAATCTGCATGGCAGCACTTCCCATTGCGCGTTTGTGGCGCCACGCGCGGCGCGCAATAGTGCGAGCGACGGCGGCGTTCGTGGTGATGCCGCCTCCTCCAAGGTCAGCGGCCCCGGCCAACGGCCTACGGCCCCGCCCATCCCCTCGGGCGGGGCCTTTTTTTTGCTCGTGGCAAGTTCTGCCTGGCATATCTTTCCGGCCAGGCCTCGCCGCGCGACCCACACCCTGATTTCACTCGCTTTTTTTCGGCACGCCGCTTGCAATGCAATCCCCGCCTGTCGGGAGATAGCTCCATGGTCACCATCAGCACCACCGCACCCTACGCCGCCTATCAGGGCTATCAGCCGCCCTATGCGTCGTCGGTGAAATCCAGCGCCACGCCGCAGCAGGCCAGGGCCACCGACGAGGACACCGCCACCTCGGTGACCCTCTCCGAAGCGGCTCGGGCCGCCATGGCGGAACGTACCTTCGCGCAGCTTGTCGCCGATACGCATGGCAAGCTCGCTGCCCTCCTCGCCGAAGCCGATCGCACCTCCCCGCTCAAGGACGGAAAGCTGGCGCTCGATCTCTCCACGATCGACCACCGCGAACTCTTTGCCATGTCGAGCGATGAGAGCTTTACCGCCGATGCCCGCGACGCCGCAGGGCTAGAGATGCAACGCCGCTTCGAAGCAGCGCTGGCCGGGCCCGCCGCCATCGCCAAAGTCACGGGCAATTATTCCGGTCTCTACAAGGCGGCTGCCGCCCATCTCGATGCCCTTGGGCCCGAGGAACGCGCCAGCGCCGACTGGAAAGCGGGCCGCGATGCCGTCACCGAGGGCCTCAAGCAACTCCAGGCCAGCCCCGGCACCCTGCCGGAAGCAGGCGACGCCGACCCGGTTGCGCTTTATCTTGCGCTCAGCGTATCGGGCGAACAGGTCGAGGCATCCTTGCCCGAGCTTGCCGCCAATGCCCGTACCACGCTTGATCGGCTCTATGCCGAAGCCAAGGCCAACGGCAAGGTGCCCACCTTCAACCGGCAGACCCGCGTCGGCCAGTATATCGACGTCTCTGATTTTTCGAGCCGGGTCCTCTCATCCATGGTCCTCGACAAGGAGGGCCGGTTTTCGCTTGAGGAAACCAACGCGGCCCGTACTGCGCTACAATCCCGCAGCGGCGCCACCCTGCTGGCCGGTTTCCAGAGCGCCAGCAAGTCGGGCGACCCGACCGCATTCAGCCAGAACATCATCAGCGCCTTCTCGTCGCTGTCGGCAGACGAACGCCAGGCTGTCGGCTGGTCCGACCAGCTCTACCAGGCCGCCATGCAGAGCTATGTGACCACCTCCAAGCTCATGGACATGTTCGGCCAGGCCACTTCCGGCGCAAACACCGGTGGCGGCGTCAACCTCGCAACCCTTCTGGGCGGCCGCTGACGCTGGAAACCCTTTGGGTGTCGCCTAGACGATACCGCGGCAGAAGCCCTGAATGCGTTGCACCGCTTCTTCCAGTTCCGCATTGCTCGCCGCATAGCTCAGCCGGAAATGCCCCGGCAGGCCAAAGGCTGTGCCATGCACCAGCGCCACGCCGGTCTCTTCGAGCAATGCCATGACGAAATCTTCGTCCGTGTTCAGCATCGCCCCGCTTGCGCTGGTTCTGCCCAACAGGCGCTGGCAGGACGGAAAGACGTAGAACGCGCCTTCCGGCACAAGACAATCGAGCCCGGTATCGGCGTTGAGCCCGGCGACCACCATGTCGCGGCGCTGCTGGAAGACATCGCGCCATTCTTTGAGAAAATCCTGCGGCCCGTTCAGCGCTTCCACCGCCGCCCATTGCGAGATCGAGGACGCATTGGTGGTCGACTGCCCCTGCAGCTTGGTCATCGCCGCCAGAAGCGGACGCGGCCCGGTGCAATAGCCGATGCGCCAGCCGGTCATGGCATGCGACTTGGACACCCCATTCATGGTCAGCGTCCGCGCCTGCAAGGCCGGTTCGACCTGCGCGATGGTCGCGAACGTCTTGCCGTCATAGACCAGCACTTCATAGATGTCGTCGGTCAGGATGTGCACATGCGGATGGCGCATCAGCACATCCGCCAGTCCCTTCAGCTCTTCTGCCGAATAGGCCGCGCCCGTGGGGTTGGAGGGCGTGTTGAGGATCAGCCACTTGGTCCTGGGCGTGATCGCAGCCTCCAGCACGTCTGGGCTGAGCTTGAAGCCCGTCGAGGCATCGGCCACCGCAAAGACCGGCTCGGCGCCGCAAAGCCGCACGATTTCCGGATAGCTTACCCAATAGGGCACCGGCACCACGACCTCGTCGCCCGGATTGAGCGTGGCCAGCAGCGCATTGAAGATGATCTGCTTGCCGCCCGAGCCGACAAAGCAATCGGCAGCCGTCACATCGAGCCCGTTATCGCGGCGGAACTTGGCGGCCACCGCTTCCTTGAGCTCGGCGATCCCGTCGACATTGGTATAGCGCGTCTTGCCGTCGTCCATGGCCCGCTTGGCGGCGTCCCGCACATTTTCGGGCGTGTTGAAATCCGGCTCGCCGGCCGAGAGCGCGATGATGTCGCGCCCGTCCTGGGCCATCACCCGCGCCTTCTGGCTGATGGCCACGGTGGCCGACGGCGCCACGCGCCCCAGTGCGTCGGAAAGAAAACCCATGACTGCCTCCCGCAATAGGTCGGCATGGGTTTAGTGCAAGCCGCTTCCGGCGAAAAGGGCTTCTTTTGGGCTATGCTAGGTGCTTAGCCCTGCACTTTTGCGCAGGACCACGCCATGCACGCGCCAGCCGAGTTCGGCTTCATTGACCAGCTGGTAGATCGCCTCATAAAGGCTGCCATCCGGCCCCACCAGGTTCACGCCCTGCACCACGCTGTCAGGCGCGGTCTGGCGGAAGGCGGCAAAGCTGTGCGACCGCGACTGGATGATCGGTCCATAACCCATACTGTTGATCGCGGCTGCAAAGCGCTCAGCGTCCTGGAATGTCCTTTGGAAGGTCGAGCCAGCAAAGCCGAGGGCCGCCGAGGCATCGCCGCTGCGGAAGGCCAGGATCTGACCGGTAACCGTCGCCTCCCAGGGGCGCTCGGCTTCCTGGGCATTGGTCCCGATCGCCATGATCGCGACCAGCATCAGTCCGAATAATACGCGCATGAGGGTGTCCTTTCCTCGTTTCGGGATAACGAAGCGCCACACTTCCGCCGCCAAATGGTCCTCCGGCGCCCCTTTTCGGTCCACACTCGAACCGCATTGCCATGGTTCTCTGTGCGGATCGAAGCGAGGATATGACGTCGATCCCATGCACACATCTACGTTCCCAGGACGAAATAGGATCAAACTGTTGGCCGTATTGGGCGCAATGGCACTTATCCTTGGCTCCGCGTTGGCGCTATTTGCCGGCGTCACCCCAGCGCGTGCTGCCAATCTTGCCAGCCAGCCCGATACGCAGGTGGCCATCTTCATGGTGCCTTTGACCCTGCTCCTCCTGGTCCTGCTCTTCGAAGCCGCCCGTTTCGTTCGGCGCGGCACCCTCCCCGCTCAGATTTCCGAGCGCCCCGCCCGGTCTCTGCGCTGGGCGAGGGATCGCCAGGGCCACTGAGCCTTTTGCAGACTTGTTCTGCTTCTCCTGACCTCTCCTGGCCGGCGCCTCAGCCGGCCTTTTTTTGTGCCGCCTGCAACCACCTTACCAACCTCTCCAAGACGTCATCCGCTCGCAAGGTCCAGGACATCCGCCCTCGCCTAGAGTGCATTCGTGCCGCTCACCCGGCACGATCCCATGCAAAGGATGAAACATGACCCTCAAGTCCCTCACCTCCCGAACCGCCATTGCCCTCGTCGCTGCCTCGCTGGGACTGGGCGCCGTCGCCCCGGCCTTCGCCCAGGATGCGCCCCCCGCTCCGGCCGCGCAGGAACGCTCCGCGCCTGACCGCACCTTCCGCCCCGGCGGTCCGGGCCATGCCGGCGCGGCCAATGGCCTTCTCGGCTTCGAGCGCGGTGCCGAAGGCATCGAGATCGCCATCGTCCGTCTCAGCCATCGCCTCGACTTGACCGAGGCCCAGCAAGCCCTGCTCGAAACGCTCAAGGCCGACGCCCTTGCAGCCGCCACCACCTTCGAAAGCGCCACCAAGGGCCTGCGTCCGCAAAGGCCGGGTGAGGCCGAGGGCCAGGCGCCTACCGATCCCGCCTCCCGGCTCGACAACACCATTGCGCTGCAAAAGGCGCGCCTTGCCGCGCTCGAAGCGGTTCAGCCTGCCTTCACCGCCTTTGTCGAAAGCCTCGATGCCGAGCAGCAGGCCCAGCTTATGCCGCAGCCGGGTGAACGGCCGGGCCATTGGGCCGGCAAGCGCCACGACCGCTTCGGCCCGCAGGACGGTCAGCGCCATGGCGGCCCGGGCCCGGTCGATGCGCCCCCCGCGCCCGAAAGCGAGTAAGGCTCAAGGCGGGCGCCGATCCTTCGCGGCGCTCGCGGGCCGGCATTCGCGTCACCCCGGCCCCAGGCCCCGGCTCTCAACAGCCGGGGTTTGCTTTTGCGCCGGGCTCGATTACCAATCGACATCCTTGTTTCGAGCCCATGATGACCCAGCTGCCTCTCGACCCCGCCCGCCTGCGCGCGCTCTTCCCGGCCTTTTCCGAACCCGCCCTTGCCGGACAGGCCTTTTTCGAGAATGCCGGCGGCTCCTACACCGCCCAGGCCGTGCTCGATCGGCTCGATCGCTTCTACCGCGCCAGCAAGGTGCAGCCTTATGGCGTCTACCCCGCCTCCATCGAAGGCGGCGAGGCCATGAACCTGGCCTTCGACCGCATGGCGGCGGCCTTCAATGTCGGTGCCGACTGGATCCATTTCGGCCCCTCGACCTCCGCCAATACCTATGTGCTGGCCAATGCCTTTGCCGGCTGGCTCAAGCCGGGCGATGCCATCATCGTCACCAATCAGGACCACGAGGCCAATACCGGCAATTGGCGGCGTCTCGCCCGCCATGGCATCGAGGTGCGCGAATGGGCCGTCGACCGGCAGACCGGCCGGCTTTCCCTTGCTGCGCTCGACGCCCTGCTCGACGAGAAGGTCCGGCTCGTCGCCGCGCCGCATTGCTCCAATGTCGTGGGCGAGATCAACCCGGTCGCCGAGATCGCCACGCGCGTCCATGCAATGGGCGCCGTGCTCGTCATTGATGGCGTGTCCTATGCCCCCCACGGCATCCCGGACCTAAAGGCGCTCGGCGCCGACATCTACATGTTCTCGGCCTACAAGGTATATGGCCCCCATCAGGGCGTCATGGCCATTCGCCCCGAGCTTGCCGCCGCCCTGCCCAATCAGGGCCATTACTTCAACGATGCCAAGCTGCGCTATCGCCTGACCCCGGCCGGCCCGGACCACGCCCAGATCGCCGCCTGCGCCGGCATTGCCGATTACCTCGAACAGGTCGCCGCCCTGGCCGGCGACGATGGCGCAGGCTCCAATCCCTTCCGTCGTGCGCATGCCGCTATGCGCGCCCAGGAAATCGCGCTCGCCCGGCCCCTCTTCGATTTCCTGCGCACCCGCAACGATGTCCGCATCATCGGGCCCGACGATCCGGAACTGCGCGCCCCCACCATTGCCCTGCACCATGCCGAGCCGGGCATTGAGATCGCCCGGCGTCTCGCAAAACATGGCATCATGGCCTCGGGCGGCAATTTCTACGCCGTGCGGCTGCTCGAAGCGCTGGGCATCGATCCGCTCAATCACGGCGTCCTGCGGCTCTCCTTCGTGCATTACACATCGCCCGAGGAAATCCAGGGCCTGATCCGCGCGCTGGACGCTGAATTGTAAGGCGCCGCAAAGTGCTCATAGACCTCGTGGTACGCCCGTCGAACCACGAGGTCCGATACGTCCCCTTCTCATCGCCACTCCCGCCACCCGCTCGGGATGAAGCCTGTCGTAACGTCGGTAAGTCATGTCCCGCCCCCTCGCCACAGCCCTGCTCCTCGTCTGCACGATGTTCTGGGGCTTTGCCTTCATCGCGCAGAAGTCGGCCATGGATTCTATGGGGCCGCTGACCTTTGCCGGAGTGCGCTATCTCATCGGCGGCCTGCTCGTCCTGCCGCTGGCATTGTGGGAACTGCGCCGCAAGGCCGTCCGGCTCAACCGCACCCATTGGCTCTTCATCCTCGCCATGAGCAGCGTGTTTTTTCTCGGCTCCTGGCTGCAGCAGGCAGGGCTGGCGACGACGACCGCCACCAATGGCGGCTTCCTCACCGGCCTTTACGTCTTCTTCGTGCCGCTGCTCGGCTATGTGCTGTTCCACAGCCGACCCCATCCCATCATCTTCGTCGGCGTACCGCTGGCGCTCGTTGGCATCTACTACCTCAATGGCGGGGGGCTGGCCTCCTTCAATGGCGGGGACTGGCTGATCGTGTGCAGCGCGATCTTCTGGGCCATGCACGTGATCCTGCTTGGTCACATTGCGCGGCTCACCGGCCTGCCGATCTTCGTCTCGGCCATCAGCTTTCTTTTTGCCGGGCTCGTCGCCAGCACCATCGCTCTGGGGGTCGAAACGCCCACGCTCGCGGCCATCTCCGCCGGCTGGGTCGAAATCATCTATGCCGCCGTGCTGTCGACCGCCGTGGCCTTCACCTTCCAGGCCATCGGCCAGCAGCATGTGCCGCCCGCCAATGCCGCCATCATTCTTTCGGCCGAAAGCCTTTTCGCGGCCTTAGGCGGCGCGCTCCTGCTCGGCGAGCGCCTGCCGCTCGTCGGCTATGCCGGCGCCACGCTGATCTTTCTCGCCATCGTCATGGTCGAGGCCGTGCCGCCGCTCTGGGCCCGCCGCAAGGCGCACGCGGCCCGCATCACCAACTGATCTATTTGGCGTAGCGATAGAGCTGGTAACTTCGGCACAGCACCACGGCCACGCAACCGCGCAAGGTCATCTGGTCTGCGCTGACCTGGGTGATGGTGCCGTCCGCCGTCTGCCCGAAAAGGTGCAGCTTGCCTTCCCATCGTCCGGTATCTGTGGGCATGGCCCCCTCGATCAGCAGGGTGTTGAGATAGGGCATGTTGGTGGGATTGTCCGCCCCATTGCCCAGCCAGATCAGCTCGGCACACAATTGCGTGCCGTCTCCGCAAAAAGTGACGTCGTAACGCGAGTCCCGGCTCTCGATTTCCCAGACGCCGACGGGAGAGGCCATGGCCCCGGCCATGCCGCCGAGGCCCATAGCCAGTACGAGGGCGGTGCGGGTGAAGGTTCTGCGTCTGCTCATGGTCTTACTCGCTGTGGCGGAACATGTCGTAGCTCTTGCATACGACCAGGAACGCGCAACCCTGCAGCGTCATCTGGTTGGCGCTACGCTGCGTCAGTGTTCCGGCAACCTTGTGGCCGAAAAGCGTCATCTCCCCTTTCCAGCGATTGGGTCCGGCGGGCATCAGCCTGTCGGCCATCGGCTTGTTGAGGTAGGGCTTGTACTGCTCGTTGTAGTCGGCCTCGCTCAGCCACACCAATTGGCCGCAAACCTGGCTGCCGTCCCCACAGGTCTGCAACGCAAAGCGCGTATCCCTTGTTTCCAGCTCCCAGACTCCTTCTGGCGAGGCCAGCGTCGGCAAGGCCGTGGCGATCAGGGCACCGGCAGCGAAAACAAGGCGGGAAAGACGACGCATGGACAACTCCTCGACTGGGCTTGCGGCCACTCTGTCGCCGCCGGGCTGAATGCAGCCTGAATGATCCTGTCACCGTCCCGTCATGCAACCCGCTTAAGTCTACGCAGGTCCGGTCTCCCCAGATCCGGACGCAAGGTCTCCCGCTTTGCTGCGGCTGGACCTGCGGGGCACCCCAACCCTGCCACCGAGCCATTCGGTCCTGGCCGCCTTCGGGCGGCCTTTTTCCGTTCAGAGCCGCTCCATGGCAATGGTACGCACCATCTGCCCCATCTCGTCGTCCTCGTACTCGTCCACCTCGACCCAGCCACGGCTGCGGTAGAACTGGCGCGCCCGCATGTTGAAGCTGCGCACCTCGAGCCGGCCTGCGCCTTCGCTCTCGGCCGCATCCATCATCGCGCCGCCCACGCCTGTGCCGATCGCCCAGCTGTCGACGTGGATGGCATGAAGATGCGGCGCGTCCAGGTGATAGAGGCCCACCACCACCCCGGCCCGCTCGGCAATGCGGAAGTGTTCGAGATAGGCGCTGACATAACTCTCGACCGGTCGCACGCTCTCATATCGGCCAAGGGCCGCGGCTTCGAGATGGGGCGCCCAATGGCTGCGCCACGACCGGTCCAGAAGGCTGATGACGTCGCCGGCCTCGGACTGACGCGCCCCCCGGATCAGGATATCGGACATCTCGCCTCCGCAATGAACTGTTGAACGTCGCCTCACGCGGCTTCATGCCGGCCCGCTTCGGGTCTATTGCCTATCCCATCCTCGAAGTGCAACCCGCGAGTCCCGCGCCGAACATGGCCAAGCTCTATTTTTCATACGCGGCGATGAATGCGGGCAAATCCACCCTGCTGCTCCAGGCTGCCTACAATTACCGCGAACGCGGCATGCGGCCCCTGCTCTACACGTCCGCGCTCTACGCCGAAGGCGGCGTCGGTCTCATCACCTCGCGCATCGGCATTGCCGAGCCGGCCGAACTCTACGCCCCCGGCGACGACGTTTACCAGTCGGTGCGCGATTTCCATGAGGAATCCAAGGTCGACTGCGTCTTCGTCGACGAAGCCCAGTTCCTCACCCGCGAACAGGTCTGGCAATTGGCCCGCGTCGGTGACCGCTTGCGCATTCCGGTCATGTGCTATGGCCTGCGCACCGACTTTCAGGGCAAGCTCTTTCCCGGCTCCATGGAATTGCTGGCCATCGCCGATGCCTTGCGCGAAATTCGCACCATCTGCACCTGCGGCGCCAAGGCCACGATGGTTGTGCGCCAGGACATGGCGGGCCGCGTCCTCACCGATGGCGACCAGGTGTCGATCGAAAAGTCGGTTTATCTCTCCCTCTGCCGCAAGCACTGGGAAGAAGCGGTTGGCCGCTGGCCCGTGAAAGGACCCTGATAGATGCTTAGCACTGCCTCCGAGCCCACCGGCGCGCTCACCATCCGCACCCTTGCCATGCCGGCCGATACCAATCCGGCCGGTGATATCTTCGGTGGCTGGGTGATGAGCCAGATGGACATTGCCGGCGCCATTGCCGCCGTCGAAAAGGTCAAGGGCCGCGTGGTGACCGTGGCGGTCGAGGCCATGACCTTCATCGCGCCGGTCAAAGTCGGCGACGTGCTCTGCGTCTATACCAATGTCGAGCGCGTCGGCACGACCTCCATCACCATCGGCCTCGAAGCCTGGGTTCGCCGCAATCGTCTCGACGACCGCCAGAAGGTCACCGAGGCGCGCTTCGTCTATGTGTCGCTGGACGAGAACGGCCAGAAACGTCCCATTCCCGCCGCTTAACGGAACATTCAGACTGCGTTCAGCTGCCGGGTGCTTTTCTCCCTCTCAAGGCACCACCCGGTGTCGGCTTGAAACCAGGCTCTCGCGAGCGGGTCACCTCCCAAGGGAACCCTTTTCGACGATTCTCCGTTTCACGCATCACAATCATCGGCATGGCAGCCGCAAGCGTCGTTCCGGAATTCCGGGGCCGGTAAGCCAGAGCCACAGGGAGCATGCTATGCACCGTCAGACCCGTAAGAAAGTCCTCAATATCGTCACCGGTATCGCCGTTGCGGCTGCTGCCGCGGTGGTTTTCCTGCCGGCTGCTCAGGCCGCGCCCGGCACGGCGACGTCCAACGTCAATGTCCGCTCCGGTCCTGGCACCGGCTATGCCGTGACCAATACGCTGCGCCGCGGCGACCAGGTCGACGTGCAGCGCTGCCAGGGCTCCTGGTGCTACGTCCAGGGTCGCGGCTTCGGCGGTTGGGTATCGGCCAACTTCCTGTCCGCTGGCGGTTCGCCGGTGAACCCTGCCAATCCGGGCTTGTCCTTCGGCTTCACCATCGGTGGTCCGAACGGCCCCAATATCAGCATCGGCGTCGGCAATCAGCCCCAGCCGCAGCCCCCGCGTCCGGGCCCGCGCCCGCCGATCGTGCAGCCCACTGCCGAGGTCTGCTTCTATGACCGCGTCAATTATCGCGGCCAGAGCTTCTGCCTCGAACAGGGCGACAGCGTTCGCGATCTGGGCGATTGGGTCGACCGCATCTCCTCGATTGACAACCCTTCCCGCGTACGCGTCGAGGTTTGCTCCGAGGTCGCCTACCGCAATTGCCGCACCTATACCACCAGCGCCGGCAATCTGGGCGATTTCGACAAGTACATCGCTTCGGTCCGCATCCGGTGATCCGATAGCCACATCAGCTTCCGCGCCGCCCCCACGAAAGGGCGGCGCTTTGCGTTTGAAGCGGCGTTCTCTGCCGAGCACGCCCAGCCCGGGGGAATGATCCGATGTCGCGTCTGCTTGCCGCCTTCCTGTGCTTTGTTTTTGCGCTCTTCGCCGCTACGCCCAGCTTCGCCCTCAGTCCCTCGGGCAGCCATGCCTGGAGCCGCACCGAGCTGGGCCTGCGCGCCGGTCCCGGCGGTCATTATGACAGCGTCGGCATCATTGCCGCCCATGTCGACATCAAGGTCCTGCGCTGCGTCCAGTTCTGGTGCCTCGTCGATGGTCCGGGCGGCCACGGCTGGGCCGATCGCAACGCCGTCGATTTCCGCAAGAACCCCTATTCGGCCCTCAGCGCCGCCGGCATGATGCGTCCCGATCTGCAAGGTGGCCGCCTGTGCTTTTACGAAGGCACCCACTATACCGGCCGCTCCTTCTGCGCCGGCACTGGCCAGGTCTTTCCCGATCTCGCGCTCTGGGGCTGGGACAACGCCATCCGCTCGATTGCCGTTGAAGTCGACACCAGCGCCGCCGTCTGCCGCGAACGCGATTTCCGCTCCTATTGCGAACGCGTCTACCAGAGCCAGCCGGTGCTGACCGAGTTCCTATTCCGCAATGTGTCGTCAATCCGCGTCTACTGAGCCCGCTTACCGCATCAGCGGGAACACGGCGCGGAGCTTCGGTTCGCGGAGCCAGAGCGCCAGCCAGGTCGCGAGCCCCAGGTAAAGGCTGAACAGCGTTTGGCTGAACAGCGGATTGTCCACCCGCAGGTTGGCCGCCAACGCGCCACCCAATAGCCCCGTGAACAGCACCGCTCCCAGAAGCGCCGTGCGCGGGATGAGGAACAGCACCACGCAGGCCAGTTCGATCAGCCCGATCAGCACCAGATATTTTGCCGGCCACCCCACCACCGCGATCGGCTCCAGCGCCACGTCCAGCTGCAACAGCTTCGGCGCCACCGACGCCCCCAGCATGAAAAGGGCGACCAGCCCGCTCAGCACCCAACCTGCAATTTTCATTCCGCCCTCCAGCGCCGCGGCCGCTGGCCGCTTCTCATGCCGTCACGACGAGCATGATACCGCGTTTTCGACATCCGCCCGCGCGCAACGAACGGACCACTTCGCCCTTTCGTGATCGCATCGTTCTGCAACGTTTCGCGCCACCAGCACTTAGTGAGGGGAACCCTGAATGCAGATTTTGAAAATTTGCGTGTTCCTTCAACCTTTTAAGTCTGGACCCCAGTGATGAAGATTGCACACCTCCTCGCCGGCACGGCCCTCTCTTTTGCCCTGCTCAGCCCCGCTGCCATTGCCCAGGATAATACCTCGCCTGAAGAACAGGTCGAAGGCGTGGCGCCCGCTGAAGGCGATGAAGCCCCCGCTGGCGAACCCGTCGAAACCGCTCCGCCCAATGCTCCGGACCAGCAGCCCGCCTCTCCCGATCAGGTGCGCGCGCCCCAGCCGGCCGAGCCCGTCGAGGTGACCACCGAGACCGTGGCCGAAGGCCTGCCCCAGCTCTGGGCCATGGAATTTCTGCCCGATGGTCGCATGCTGGTAACCGCCAAGCAGGGTGCGCTCCACATTGTCGATGAAAACGGGCAAGCCGGCCCGGAAATTTCCGGCCTGCCGGAAGTCGATGCCCGTGGCCAGGGTGGCCTGCTCGACGTGGCCCTGGCTTCTGATTACGAAGAAAGCGGCCGCATCTTCTTCTCCTATGCCGAACCGCGCGAAGGCGGCAACGGCACGACCCTGGCTTCGGCCATCCTCGTGCCTGACGAAGCCGGCGGCGGCGCCCTCGAGGACGTCCAGGTCATTTTCCGCCAGGAGCCGACCTATGACGGCGACAAGCACTTCGGCTCGCGCATCGTTCCGGTGGGCGATGGCACGCTCTACCTCACGGTCGGCGAACGCTCGGACGATCCGGTTCGCACCCAGGCTCAGGAATTGGCCTCCGGCTACGGCAAGGTCTTCCACATCGATTATGAAGGCAATGCCGTCGACGGCAATCCCTTCGCTGAAACCGAAGGGGCCCTGCCGGAGATCTGGAGCCTCGGCCACCGCAACACCCAGTCGGCAGCCCTGGATGGTGAAGGCCGCCTCTGGATCGTCGAGCATGGTGCGCGCGGCGGCGATGAACTCAACCTGCCCGAGGCCGGGCTCAACTACGGCTGGCCCGATGTCGCCTACGGCATCGAATATAGCGGCGAAGCCATTGGCGAAGGCATCACTGCCGATGCCGAAACCGCGCAGCCCGTCTATTACTGGGACCCGGTGATCGCCCCATCCGGCATGGCCTTCTATGAAGGCGATGAATTCTCCGGCTGGGACAATACCTTCCTGATCGGCGGCCTGGTCACCACCGGCATCGTCGTGGTCCACCTCGAAAATGACCGCGTCGCTTTCGAGGAACGCATCCCGCTCGAGGCCCGCGTCCGTGACGTCCGCGTCGGCCCCGATGGCGCGATCTACGCCGTCACCGAAAATCCAGATGCCAGCACGTCCGACATCATCCGTGTGAGCAACGCGAGCTAAGACCCAGCCCTCCCCCTCAAAGGGGAGGGTTTTTCCTTGTCCCCCGGGCTGCGCGAGAAGCCTCCTGCGTGCCGCCCGACAGCCTCGATTGACAGTCCCGGATGGAAGCTCTCATTATTCCCGACATCAGGAATGGAGCGCTTTTCCATGAAGTTTTCAGGTACGCTGCTTCAAACGGGAAACAATACGGGTATTGAAGTTCCGCCCGATATGCTCGAAGCACTCGGCAGTCGCAGGGCTGCCGTCAAGGTGAGCGTCAACGGCTATCAGTTCCGGTCCACGATCGGCAGCATGGGCGGCAAGGCGCTCATTCCCTTCAGTTCCGAACACCGAAAGCTGAGCGGCTTGAAGGGTGGCGATCCGATAGAGGTCACACTGGAAATCGACGACGAGCCGCGCCAGGTCGAGGTGCCGCCCGATCTCGCCGCAGCGCTCGACGCCCTTCCCGAAACGCGCCAGAGCTTCGACGCCCTGGCCCCGTCGAAGCGCAAGGCCCATGTGCTTTCGATAGAAGAGGCCAGGACTGCCGAAACGCGCGCCAGACGAATAGAAAAGCTAATCCTGGCCCTGCGCCAATAACGGCCGGCCCATGCATGAAGACCAGATCGGCATAGACGCCGGGCGCGTCGCCGCACTGATCCGCCGGCAATTTCCGCAATTCCGCGACGCCGAAATCGCCCCCCTGACCACGCCGGCAACCACCAATGCGATCTTCCGCATCGGCGCCACCCATGCCGCGCGCCTGCCCCTGCGCGGGATGGATGCGCGAGACTGCCGGCGACTGCTAGAGGCAGAAGCAAGGGCAATCGCCGCATTTCATGCCCATTGCCCCTTTCCCAGCCCCATCCCTATTGGCATCGGCCGGCCAGGTCCTGGCTTTCCCCTGCCCTGGACCGTCCAAACCTGGATCGAAGGTTTGGTCGCGACCCCGAACGGACAAAGTGCCAATGCGGATTTTGCGCTGGATCTTGTGCATCTGATCCGCGCTTTGCGTGCCCTCGATTTGAACGGCCTTGAGTTTGACGGAAAGGGCCGTGGCGGAAACCTGCCCGATCATGATGCGTGGATGGACCAGTGCTTTTCGAAAAGCGGAAGACTGCTCGATGTGGCCCGCCTGCGGGCCATGTGGGTCAAGATGCGCGTCCTGCCGGGCCTGGGTTACGCTGTCATGAGCCACAGGGATCTCATTCCGGCAAACCTGCTGGTGGCGGGCGGGCGTCTGGTCGGCGTTCTGGACGCGGGCGCCTTCGGACCGGCCGATCCCGCCCTCGATCTCGTCGCGTCCTGGCATCTGCTCAACAGCGATCGGCGTGCGCTCTTCCGCAATGCTCTGGGCGTGAGCGAGCTCGAATGGCGGCGCGGCGCCGCCTGGGCCTTTGAGCAGGCCATGGGGCTGGTCTGGTATTATGCGCAGACCAATCCGGTCATGAGTGCATTGGGGCGCACCACGCTCGCCCGTCTTGTCGAGGCCGACGACATCTGATCGCGTCTTGCGGCTTTGCCTTGCATCCCGGGTGGGCTAGAAAGCCCCTGATGCAACCGCTTCATGATCGGCTCCCATGATCCCCTGGCAAAAGCTCGACGAAACCACCATGCCTGGAGGAGGCCCCCTGACGCTGATGCAGCGCGGCACCGAATTTTCCATCATGTCCGGCACGATCGGATTGATGAATAGCCGCATGAGCGGGTCCGAGGAACAGCTTGCCATGCTCTCTGCCGCGCGCGTCGGCAAGCGTCCCGGAGCACGCATCCTGATCGGCGGACTGGGCATGGGCTTCACCCTGCGCGCGGCGCTCTCCGCTTTCGGCCCGGACAGCCGGATCACCGTCGCCGAACTCGTCCCGGCCGTCATCGCCTGGGCCCGCGGACCGCTGTCGCCCATCCATGGCGCCAGCCTCGATGATCCCCGCGTCACCATCCACGAGGGCGACGTGCGTACCGCCATTGGCGCCGGCAAGCCGTTTGATGCCATCCTGCTCGATGTCGACAATGGACCAGATGGGCTGTTCCGGCCCGAGAACGACCGGCTCTACAGCGCCACCGGTCTTGGCAATACCAAGGCCGCGTTGACACCCGGCGGCCATCTCGCGGTCTGGTCTGCCTATCCCGACGCCGCCTTTACCCGGCGCCTCGGGCAATCCGGCATGGCCATCGAGGAAGTCCGGGTGCGCGAACGCAGCAATGGCAAGGGCGCCCGCCACCTCATCTGGTTCGCCACCAAACCCGGCCGCTGAGCCCTGCCATGCGCGCCGTTCTCGGCATCGACGCGGCCTGGACCGTGCATAATCCCAGCGGCGTCGCCTTGGCCGCCCAGAGAGACGGCGCCTGGCACCTCGTTGCCGTCGCCCCCTCCTTCGCGGCCTTTTACGCCTTGCGCGGCGCAAAGGAGCAAACCGCGTTCGACGCCCCCCGTCTTCTTGATGACGCCACCCACCTGGCCGGCGCGCGCCCCGACCTCGTCGCGCTCGACATGCCGCTCATGGATGGCCTCATCACCACCCGGCGCCGCAGCGACAATGCCATCGCCTCCGCCTATGGCGCGCGCGGCGCCTCAACCCACAGCCCCAGTGCCTTGCGCCCCGGCCCACTGGCCGTCGACATGCTGGCCGCCCTTACCAGCCTCGGCTATCCCCTTCTCTGCACCAACCCGATCACCGGGCCGGGCACGCTCGAAGTCTATCCCCATCCCGCGCTGATCGAGCTGACCGGCGCTGCCCGCCGCCTGCCCTATAAGGTGCACAATCGCGGCAAGTACTGGCCTGCGCTCACCGGGCCGGAGCGCCTCGCCAACCTCTTTGCGCAATGGACGACCATCCTTGCCGCACTCGATATTGTCCTGCCCGGCACTGCGGCGCTCGCCCCGCTGCCGGCGCCGGATGCGCCCCTCCGCCACCTCAAGGCTTTCGAGGATAGCCTCGATGCGATCATCTGCGCCTGGGTGGGTATCTGCGCCCTCGAAGGCCGCGCCATCGCCCATGGCGATGCACGAAGCGCCATCTGGGTGCCGGCCCCGTATGGAACCTGACCCCGTTCCCTCCGCTTTACCCCCATGCTAGAAATGGTGATCATTTCCCTGCTGACATTGTGTGACGGAGCACCCATCTAAGGGTTCTGCTGTCCTCTCCTGTTCTGACCCACGAGCGCGCCATGGCCCCCAAATCCACACGCCCCGGCAAGGCCGAGTTCTCCATCGACGAATTCTTCGCCGAGATCGAAAAGGCCGAGGACATCGCCGCCTCCAAGCCGCTCTATGCCGAGCGCATGAAGAACAAGCGCGCCCTCGACCGCGCCGACGCTGCGGAGAAAGAAGCCGCCGCGCCCAAGACCGCGCTCGAAAAGCGCCGCACCACCAAGTCCAACAACGACACGGCCACCGGCATGTCGAAGAAGACCGGCAAGACCAAGATCAACTCGGTCGACCGCGTCGATTTCGATGGCTTGGGCGAGGCCCCGCAGGCTGGTTTCGGCCACATGCCCTCGGCCAAGGCCCTGTCCCGCGCCGCCGCCACCGATCCCGAAGCCATCGCGAAAGTCCGTGAGGCGCTCGACGCCTCGGTGAAGAAGAACAAGGCGCGCAAGTCCGAGGACGTCTCCAATGCCACCACCGTCGGCGTGACCGCCACGGTCAAGGCGCTTGAACAGATCATCCTGCATGGCCGCAAGGAAGTGGAAGGCTCCGCCCCCTGGGTGCCGCATCGCCCAGAGCGCCCCACCAAGCGCGGCGCCAGCAAACCCTTCCGCCTCGCCACCGATTATGTGCCCGCCGGCGATCAGCCCACCGCCATTGCCGAACTGGTGGAAGGCGTCGAGAACGGCGAAACCGATCAGGTCCTGCTCGGCGTCACCGGCTCGGGCAAGACCTTCACCGCCGCCCAGGTCATCGCCAAGACCCAGCGCCCCGCGCTGATCCTCGCGCCCAACAAGACCCTGGCCGCCCAGCTCTATTCCGAGTTCAAAGGCTTCTTCCCGGACAACGCGGTCGAGTATTTCGTCTCCTACTACGACTATTACCAGCCCGAGGCCTACGTCCCGCGCACCGATACCTATATCGAGAAGGAATCCACCATCAACGAGCAGATCGACCGCATGCGCCACTCGGCCACGCGCGCGATTCTCGAGCGCGACGACGTCATCATCGTCGCCTCGGTTTCCTGCATCTACGGTATCGGCTCGGTGGAAGACTATACCGCCATGACCATCGACGTGCAGAAGGGCGAAAAGATCGACCAGCGCCAGCTGCTCGCCAAGCTCGTGGCCCTGCAATATAAGCGCGGCGATACCGGCTTCGTGCGCGGCACTTTTCGCGTGCGCGGCGACACCGTCGAAATCTTCCCGGCCCACTATGAAGCCGCAGCCTGGCGCGTTTCCCTCTTCGGCAACGAGGTCGAGGCGATCACCGAATTCGATCCGCTGACCGGCAAGAAAAGCGCCGACCTGACCTTCATCCGCGTCTACGCCAATTCCCACCACGTGACGCCGCGCACCACGATGAACCAGGCGATCAAGCAGATCCGCGCCGATCTCGCCGCGCGCCTGCAGGAACTCAACGGCGCCGGCCGCTTCCTCGAAGCCCAGCGGCTCGAACAGCGCAGCCTCTTCGATCTCGAAATGATGGAAGCCACCGGCTCCTGCGCCGGCATCGAGAATTATTCGCGCTACTTCAGTGGTCGTAAACCGGGAGAACCGCCCCCGACCCTGTTCGAATACCTGCCCGACAATGCGCTGGTCTTCGTCGACGAAAGCCACGTCACCATCGGCCAGCTCGGCGCCATGTATCGCGGCGACCTCCGCCGCAAGGCGACCCTGGCCGAATACGGCTTCCGCCTCCCGAGCTGCATGGACAATCGCCCCCTCCGCTTCGAGGAGTGGAACGCCATGCGCCCGCAATCGGTCTATGTCTCGGCCACGCCCGGCTCCTGGGAAATGGAACAGACCGGCGGCGTCTTCGCCGAACAGGTCATCCGCCCCACCGGCCTCATCGATCCCCCGGTCGAGATCCGCCCGGCCACCCATCAGGTCGATGACGTCATCGACGAGATCCGCCAGACCATCAAGGCCGGCTACCGGACCCTCGTCACCGTCCTCACCAAGAAAATGGCCGAGGACCTCACGGAATACATGCACGAACAGGGCATTCGCGTGCGCTACATGCACTCGGACGTCGACACGATCGAGCGCATCGAGATTATTCGCGATCTTCGTCTGGGAGCATTCGATGTCCTGGTGGGCATCAACCTCCTCCGCGAAGGCCTCGACATTCCCGAATGCGGCCTCGTCGCCATTCTCGACGCCGACAAGGAGGGGTTCCTCCGCTCCGAAACCTCCCTCATCCAGACCATCGGCCGCGCCGCGCGCAACGTCGACGGCAAGGTGATCCTTTATGCCGACAAGGAAACCGGCTCGATGGAACGCGCCCTGGCCGAAACCAACCGCCGCCGCGAAAAACAGATCGCCTATAACAAAGCCAACGGCATCACCCCCCAATCGGTGAAAGCCCGCATCAACGACATCATCGACTCCACCGCCGAACGCGACCACGTCACGATCTCCATCGGCAAGGGCAAGGACGGCAAGGAAAAGACCGTTACGGGCGACAATCTCGCCACCGTCATGAAGGACCTGGAACGCGAAATGCGCGAGGCGGCGACGAACCTTGAGTTCGAAAAGGCGGCAAGGCTCAGGGACGAAGTTCGCCGTCTCCGCGAGATGGAATTGGACATACTCGAAGCCGACCCCACGTTCTGAGCGCGAACTTCGTCCCGACGAGGTCAAGCGGCTGCGGGTGATGGACTTCGAGACATCCGCCAACGGCGGCAAAACGCTCCTGTGGAGCGTTTTGAGGCGAGAAGGCCACGAGAGCTATGCTCGAGTGGCGGATACGCTGGAAGGCTCGGGGCATGACCGACGCCTAGCGTCGGGCAGATCTCTCCAGTGGACAGATTTGAATGCACGAGGCCATGAGCGCTATGCGAGAATGGCCGGGGAGGGCACCTAGTCCCGCGTTTCCCCGCCCAGCGCACGTCACCCTCGGGTTTCGCGCCATCAACATATACCGATTGCCACCCTGGCGAAGGCCGGGATGCTGCGCGGCATCTATGCGGAGCTATGCGAGGTGAATTGAGCGACAGGTGGTAGGCAGGGTCAGCCGCCGATGACTTTCGTCGCGCAGGCCCGATGAAGCGGTAAGCTTATTGCATGATGCAGCAGGCAATATACTATATAGAAGTCAGCATACGGGGCTATCGACATGCAGAAAATTCTCGCTTGGACATCCATAGCAATTCTATCGATGACAATAGGATATCTAGCGCATGTCATTCAAACGGAATCGCTGGATATTAAACTGCTGTCCGGCAATCAGTGGCAGATTTCATATCCAGATCTAATAACGATAATACTGACGGCATTTGGCGTTATTATTGCAGTAGCAAGTATAGGCTTGGCGACTGCCGCAGTAATTGGCTGGAACAGTATTGAAGGAAAAGCGATGAGGACTGCGTCCGAAGTTCTATCAAAAGACATCGACGACGCGGATGGAAAACTACAGATGCTTGTAAAAGCTGCAATCGCCGATACGAGCAGCCCGTTTCATCGTACGCTCAAAGACGAAATACAGAAACTGATGGAAAAGGAAATGTATCGCGGCATCGGAAGCTTTGAATCGACCACTAACAATTAGGACGCGGTACATGCACTTGTTCAACAATGTTTCCGCCGGCGACAAAGCAATAATTGAAAAGCACTTGGACAAAGTACCCGTTCCGGTGGGTGCGCTAGCTCGCGAACTAGGGCTCGAAGTGAAGCTTATTCTTCTTCCTCCTGACATTTCGGGCGAAATTCGTCCATCTCCGACAGCCCCCGCGGGCTTTCGGATAAATGTCAATAGGCATGAAAAGAAGGAAAGGCAGCGATTTACGATTGCTCATGAGATTGGACACTATTTGCTGCATCGCAGTCTTATTGGAGACGGGGTATCAGATAATGTTCTTTACCGATCGACACTTTCCAACCAGCAGGAGGTAGAAGCTAACAAAGTCGCCGCAGCGCTACTCATGCCGAGACCGACGGTGGAAGCACTACTAAACACCCACGGCGGACTACGATCAAAAGAAGTTTCGGATTTAATTGCCGAGCAACTGGAGGTATCTTCGCCTGCCATGAGAATTCGCCTGGGGCTTCAGTAGTGCAAGTTAGCATCAACGATCTAAAGTACGTTCCTACCGTCTTTCTCCGGACTGCCGAAATGCAGGCATTGGAGCAGCTATCCAATGCTGAAAAAGACAGCATCATTCCACTAATCCCTATCAAGCCTTGGGCAAACTCGAACCACTTAGTAAACAGCCTGAGGAGAGTGGAGAGAGCCCTTCCAAATCGGCGCTTTTTTATCGACATCGACAGGTACTACTTGCGCGCTAGCGAAAGACCAGCGTGGAGCGAATTCCAAGCCCTTAGGTCCTCAACCGACAACTTCCTAAACTGGCGAAATTTTGCAGATGAATCCGAATTTGCCATTCCCTGCATTCAAATTTTTGGCAGCCAGGCTGACGTGATAGGGGCCCAAATCGCCTGGGCGGACCAGAACAACAAACCGTTTGCGCTAAGGATTGAGCAACGCTTCCCCTGCGACAGAGCTGCCGTTCTGGCTGCTTTCGGGTCAATTGAACATAGCAACTATATAATTGTTCTTGACGCTGGATGGTCTAGAGATGTGCTGTCATCGCAACTTTGGGCTAGCGGATGGATTACTGCACTTAATAACCTTCATAACGACGCAAAAATAGTTGTAAGTGCTAGCAGTTTTCCTGATCAGTTTATGCCTTATGGCCAATTTGGCACAGAAAACCTTCAAGAAAGACCATTTTATAATGCGCTGCGAGGAACCCATAACACAGCCAGATTGATTTATGGTGATTGGGCCAGTTCAAGACCGCATGGCAACGACTCCGGAGGGCCGGGCTACTCACGCGTTGACCTTCCAGTAGCAAACAGTTGGGTTTTCTTTAGATCTGATGCCATAGGGGGAGATTTTCAACCTTTGGCAGCACAGGCACGAAATAGCGCGTACTGGGATGGGGATTTGAATAATTGGGGCAAGTACTTCATAGACAACACGGCTAGCGGTACTGGCTTCACAATCAACTCCGCCCAGCAAGCGGCAGCTGCAAGGATCAATATACACCTAAATCAGCAAATATCTCAGGGCCTAGGTGTGGCTATCGGTGACGTACCGGAAGACTATGAAGATTAACTCGCTGCAGCGCAGCTCTTACGATGGCTTGCCTTTTTCGCTATTGTCTCCGGCGCCATTGGGGGAATGAGAGACCGCCGGATAACCCCGCCCGATCCCCTTAATAAAAACCCTTCATTGGAC